>NZ_MQWB01000001.1:282020-370473 GCF_002257665.1 Rubricoccus marinus
ACGAGATCGCCGCGCTCCGCTCGCGATGACACCGATTGGAAAGAGAGGGCTAGGCATCGGGCGGGGCGGGCTGCTTCGTTTTCTTCTTGCGGACCGGCTTGAGCTCGACGGTCGTGCCCTGGCAGGTGGGGCAGAAGTAGATGGGGCGCTTCTTCTCTTCGAGGTTGCCCTCGTCGTCCTCCCAGCGGCGCGTGACCTGCTTTTTCTGGCGGACCGTGTCGCCGCAGACGAGGCAGTCGAGGTTGGTGCGGCGGAAGACCCAGTGCTTGAGGTTGTAGTCGTGCGCCTCGCCGTAGTGGAGGTCCGGGTCGGCGCGCATGCGCTCGACGGCCTGGGGCGGAATCGTGCGGCCGCCGTGCGCGAAGGCGTAGGCGCAGATGGCCGGGATCTCGCGGTCGAGGCAGGCCAGAGCCTCTGGCGTGAGGTCGCCGACAAACGTCCACGGGTCCAGGCGGCAGGCGTGGAGGATCTCGGCGCGGAGGTAGTTGCCGACGCCCGCGAGGATGGTCTGATCGAGCAATGCCGCGCCGATGGTGCGGTCGTTGTGCGCGCCGGAGAAGAGGCGGTCGTGGAAGGCGTCCGTGTCGAAGGCCTGTGGCCCCTCGTAGGGCAGCGTCTCGGGGCCGAGGTGGGCGGTCGGGCCGCCGTAGGGGCCGGACGTGGAGGCGTCCGCCTCGCCAGAGGCCCCGGGGTCTCCTTTGCCGACGGCGAACTTGGGCGCGGTGGTGAGCACGGCCACGGCGTCCTCGACCTCGATGCGGGCGCGCTCGCGCTTGTCGCGCGTGACGGCCATCTCGTCGTCGGGCGGGACCACGTTCCAGCGGCCCCACATCAGGAAGTGGCTCGCGAAGTAGAGCCCGCCCTCCACATCGCCCACGAGCCACTTGCCGTGGCTCCACACGCGCTCGATACGCCTGCCGACGAACAGGCCGCCCTCGGTCTCGGCGCCTTCGGGCTTGTGCGCGTCCAGCCACGCGCGCGCGGTCTTGATACGCGTCGAGAACGCGACGATCTCACGCCCAGCGAGGGCGCTGTTCAAGGCGTCCGCCGCACGGCGGACTTCGGGACCTTCGGGCATGGCAGAGAGGCGGCCTCTGGCGCCAGAGGCTCCGGGGAGGAGCGGCGCAGAAGCGGGAGAGAGGACCCGTCCTACGGCGCCAGAGGCGCGCGGGGTCCGGGCGTCTCGCCAGAGGCCTCTGGCGTGACGTGTCTGCTAGGCCGCCTGCGAGGCCTGCAACTGCTCAAGCATCGCGAGGGCCTGATCGGCAGAGGGCACGCGCTCCACGTTGTTCTGCGCGAGCGACGCCGCGTGCGGGTACTCCGAGGCGCGGATCCGCTCGGCCGCGGCGGCGAGGTCGTAGTCGGTGTGGCGGAAGGCGATGCCCTCTGGCCCGAGCACGAGCCAGTCGGCGCCGGTCTGGCCGAACGGCATCCCGACGCTCCCGGCGTTGATGACGCGCCGCCCCGCGATGCGCCGGTCGAACGGGAGGTGCGTGTGCCCGCACACCACGGTCGGGCAGTCCACGCCCACGAAGGCGGGCGCGATGGCGGCCTCTGGCGTCCGCGAGGTGAACACGCGCGAGTCGCTCTCTGGCGTGGCGTGGCAGAACAACACGCGGCCCGGACTCTCGATCTCCACCGCCAGAGGCCACGAGGTGATCCACCGGAGGTCGTCAGGGGAGAGCGTCTCGGCGAGCCATCGCGCTTCCCCGTCGGCCCGCTCGGAGAACCCGCCCGGCGGCTGTCCCGCAGCGGCCCGCAGCGTCTCCGATTCTGCGTTGCCCCGGATGAAGAGCGTCGGGACGGGCAGCGCGCGGAGGGCGCGGAGCGACGCCGCCGGAAACGGCCCCGCGATCACGTCGCCCCCGACGATCACGCGCTCGATGCCCTCCGCCTGCACGTCGGCGAGCACCGCTTCCAGAGCGGGCAAGTTGCCGTGGATGTCGTACAGGGCGGCGGTGCGCATGGGCGGGGCCTCTGGCGCCAGAGGCAACGGGCGGAGTAGTTAGCCACCGAGCCTACACCGCGCGCGCGTGAGAGATTCTGGACTGGACGTGAGATTCGGAACCCCTGAGCACGGCTGGCTCGATGTCGAGGTGAGCACGCCCGACTGGAGCGTTTCGAGAAGCGTCTCCGACGTTCCCTGCGATTCCCTCGCGCATCTCGTGGAGGCGCTCCTTCTCCTCGCATCCGGGGGGCAGAGCGTGCGCGTTGAGTGGTCCCTGGAGCCCGCGTACTGGCACTGGTCGTTTGAGGTGGAAGGGCACGAGGTGCTCGTCGCCGTGAGCGACCCGAGCGGACAGAGTGGACCCGCGCGGCTGCCCCTCGGCCCCACGCTCCGCGTGTTCTGCCGGAGCCTGCTCCGCTTGCGCTCCGATCCGGCCTGGAGCCGTGAGGACGCGAGCCTCACGTGGAGTTGGCCGTTCCCCAGCGACGGGCTCGATCGGTTGCGGGAGGCGGTGCTCGCCACGTAGGCGCCAGAGGCCTCTGGCGCTAGGGGCGTCGTATGAACGGGCAGCCTCGCGCTAACGAGCCGTCAACGTCGCCGTGACGGGGCTGATCACCGCCGCGCTTCTAGCGACGCTGGGAGTCTATCGGTGTCGCTCTAACCTCTGGCGCCAGAGGCGGGAGGGGCTCTAGATTTAGCGACAGGTGTTTCTGCGTAGAGAGGCTCGATGCCGCCAAATACCTGTTAGGCGACCTTTCCCCAATCCGATGCACGGTAAGTCTCTGGACGATATTGCGAACATGACGGACGCTGAGTTGGAAAGGCTCAATGCCCAAACGCTTTTCGTCGTCAATGGGTTGCCTAGCTGCTGGCTCAATCATGCTGACGAGTTGCGGGATGCGGCTGAGGTTTTGTGGAACGACAAGAGCAACGGACTGCGCGTTGAGGACGAACCAGTTGTAGAGATTGAAGAGGTACGAGATGGAAACCTGATATCTGAGGTGCCGAAGGTCAGGCGTGAGGTTTCTAAGTTTTACGCCGTGTCTCGGCCCTATTTATTGCTTGCGGGTTTCGCGATTGAGAATCTGACCAAGGGCATCTTGGTAGCGGAGGATCCCAAACTGATCTCCGACGGAGTTTTGGGGTCTGAGATCAAGACTAACAATCTCATCCACCTGCTTGATAAGATTGATTCAGTGGAGGCTAGCGAGTCCGAGAGGAATTTTTGCTCCGTCGCTAGCAGCGCCCTCCCGTATTGGGGCCGCTACCCCATACCGCTCCATCATGGTGGCGTTATGCCTGAGGTAGGTATGGATGCCACCATGCGAGAGGCTTACCTCTCGCTCCATGACCGTCTCGGTCTGACCTTGTACAGTCGGGTCAAAAATGGGTGGGACTCGGGCATCGGTGCACGGACGGTGAGCCTCTATTCGAGAAGGTATGAGGACATGATGCCCTAATGACGCGACGGCCCCCAAAGCAGCCGCCAAAGGCCACCAGCGGATACCGTCCGCAGTCGGCCTAGCGCTCCCCACCAGAGGCCTCTGGCGCCAGAGTCTACCGCTCGCTCCGGCGGTGCGAGAGCAGCCACGCGTACACCTCCGGGTTGGCGTAGGTCTCCGTCCACGCGTCGTGCCCGGCGTCCGGGTAGACGGTAAAGCGCACGTCGCCGCCAGAGGCCCGCAGGCGGCTCACCATGGCGGTGGACTGGCTGATGGGCACTACGGAGTCGAGCGCGCCGTGGACGTTCCAGACCGGCACCTCGCGCGCCGCGCCGATGCCGATGGGGTTGCCGCCGCCGCAGACGATCAGCGCCGCCGCGATGCGCTCCGGGAGTCGCTCGATGGCCTCCCACGCGCCGTAGCCGCCCATGCTGAGGCCCGTCACGTACACCCGGTCCGCGTCGATGCGGTAGGCCTCTTGCGCCGCGTCCATCGCTGCGGCCACGCGCCCCATGGTCCAGCGCCCGCCCTCGGGCACCTGCGGCGCGGCGATCACGAACGGGAGGTCGCGCCCCTCGCGGCGCTCCTTCAGCGGCCCATGCACGCCGACCGCCGCGAGGCTGTCGCCCCGCTCGCCCGCGCCGTGTAAAAACACGAGGAGCGGCCACCGGCGCTCCGCGTCGGCCTCGTAGCCCTCGGGGAGCGCGACGAGCATCTCGCCAGAGGCCGCGTCGGTCCAGCTGCCGCTGTACGGGAGAGAGGGTTGCGCTTCTGGCGCCAGAGGCAGGAGGAGCATGAGAAGTAGGAAGAGGCGCATGGAGCCACGAGAAGGAGACGTGAAGCTAGCGGCTCGCGCTTGCGCCTCACGCGGCGTGAGGTGTGTACCCTCGCGCCATGACCGAGACACTCACCGTCGGCCAACTGGCCGCCCGCACGGGGCTCACCGTCCGCGCCCTCCACCACTACGAAGAGGCCAGGCTTCTGGCGCCCTCGCGCACCGACGCCGGGCACCGCCGCTACGGCGCGAGGGAGATCGAGCGCGTGCAGCAGATCTGCTCGCTCCGCGCCCTCGGGACGCCTCTGGCGGAGATCGGCGCCGCGCTCGACGCGCCCGACTTCGACCCGGTCGCCCTTCTGGAGCGCCAGCGCCAGAGGCTGACCGAGGAGGCGGCACAGATCGACGCGCTCCGCCAGAGGCTCGACGGCCTCGCGCGGCTCCTGCGCCAGCGGCAGGCCTCTGGCGCCCCGATCCCCACCGACACCTTCACCACCCTCATTCAGGCCATGGAGACCATCGAGACGCACTACACCCCCGAGCAACTGCAACAACTCGCCGAGCGCCGCGAGGCGTTGGGCGAGGACACCATCCGCGAGGTCGAGGCCGAGTGGCCGCGCCTCTTCAGCGCCCTCGGCGCCGAGATGGACGCCGGGACCGATCCCACCGAGCCAGAGGCCCGCGCACTCATCAACCGCTGGGACGAGCTGGTGGCGATGTTCACCCACCACGACCCCGGCATCACCGAGTCGCTCGGCAACGTGTGGACGCACGAGGGCGAGAGCACGTCGCAGATGATGGGCCTGGACCCGGAGCGGATGCAGCGCCTCTTCGCCTACGCGCAGCAGGTCCGCGACGCGCGCTAGCGCCAGAGGCTCAGGGCGCCCACAACCCTCACCAGTGTCATCGCGAGGAGCAACGCGACGCGGCGATCTAGCCGCTCAGCATCGCGAGATCGCTTCGCTGTCGCTCGCGATGACGAGTGGTTTGGAGGCAATGACGACCGGCCTGGGAAAAGCGTCCCCAGCCTGAAAGCCCGAGTTGGAGAGCCGTCGCATCCGCTCAGGATGGGAGCGCGGGCCTTCGAATTGAGACCCTCCTCTGGCGCCAGAGGCTTAGGCCCGCGTCAGGATGATCGGCCCGCGGACGATGGTCGGCTGGGGGCAGTTGCTCCCGTTGACCTCAACATCGCCGTCGAGCGTCGCGCCAGAGGCCTGCACGTCGGTCGTGCCGTTGAGCACGAGGCAGCCGCCAGCGGCCTGAGCGGTCCACGTGAACCGGGTGCCGTCGAGGTCGCCGCGGAGCGTGGCCACGTCGGCGACGCCGTTGACGCTCGCCGTCCCGGTGACGACCGAGCCCGTCTGCTGGAGCACCAGCGTCGCCGTGGTGTTGGCGCCGAGGGTGACCGTCCCGGTCCAGGTGCCCGAGACCTGGGCGGGCTCAGGGGCGCTGGAGTCGCATCCCGAGAGGGCGAGAAAGAGGACGAGGGCGAGAGAAAGCGATGTGCGCATGGCAGCAGGGGAATGGGGTTCCTCTACTCACGCACGCTTCCGCGCCCACACCGATCATCCTCGAGGCCTCTGGCGCTACAGGTCTGGCGCGTAGCGCGCGGCCATCTCCTCCTGCGTCTCCTCGCGGTCGGCGCGGCCCGTCTGGTCGTTCAAGATCTGGCTCGTCGGCGGGAGCGCCTCGCGCGGGGTTTGCGCGTCGGCACGCCAGAGGCGGGAGCGCATCAGCGCCTTCGCGCAGTGGAGGTAGGCCTCCTCCACGGTGATCTCCAAAACTGCGCGAGGCAGGCGCCGCTCGCTGCTGAATGCGCCCAGCACCTCGGGCTCCACGCGGACGCGCGCGGAACCGTTGACGCGCAGCGTCTCGTCGACGCCCGGGATCAGGAAGAGGAGGCCCGCCCGGCCCGTCTCGGCGATGTTCGAGAACGAGTCCAGGCGGTTGTTGCCGGGCGCGTCGGGCAGCCAGAGCGTGCGCTCGTCGTGCACGCGGACGAACCCCGGCGCGCCGCCGCGCGGGGACGCGTCCAGGCGGCCGCTGGCGTCGCCAGAGGCGAGGACGGCAAACGGCGCGAGCGCGAGAAAGCGTCGGCAGTGCGCGTCGAGGTGGTCGAGCGTTTTGTCCACGGCCCGCCCCGTCGGCTGGGGGTAGTGGTCGCGGAGGTCGGCGGCGGAGTCGATCATGGGTCGCTCGGTAGACGCCGGAAGGGTACCGATGCGCGAGAGAACAACGGGCGCCAGAGGCTCTCGCGTCCAGCCTCTGGCGCGATCTTGCGCCATGCCCCGCGTCACCCTCTACGTCGCCCAGAGCCTCGACGGCTACATCGCCGACGCCAGCGGCGGCGTCGGCTGGCTGCCGGAGCCGCCCGAGGGCGAGGACTTCGGCTACGGCGCCTTCTGGGACAGCGTGGACGCCCTCGCGATGGGCCGCGCCACCTACGACCAGATCCGCGCCTGGGACCAGTGGCTCTACGAGGGGCGCCCCACCGTCGTCTACTCCTCGCGCCCGCCCGACCCCCATCCGCCCGCCGGCGTCCGGTTCGCCTCTGGCGACCTCGCCGAAGGCCTTGCGCCGTTCGCGCCAGAGGCCCACGTCTGGCTCGTTGGCGGCGGCGACCTCGCGAGCCAGTTCCGCGACGCGGGCCTGCTCGATGCCGTGCACCTGTTCGTCGTGCCCGTTTTGCTCGGCTCCGGCGTGCGCCTCTGGCGCGAGGGCGCCGGGCCGACCGGGCTCCGCCTGGACTGGGCCGAGGCGCACGCGGGCGGAACGGAGATGCGCTACACCGTGGCGCGGTAGCGGGCTACTCCAGCCAGGGCGCAGCGGTCGTGTCCTCGGCCCACCCGCCAGAGGGCCGGGGCGCGACCACGACCGTGGTGTCGTAGACCCAGAGCGACGAGCGGCGGCGCTCCAAGCGGATGCGCACGCGGCCGTCCGCCAGAGGCACGAGGTACTGGGCGCCAGAGGAATCGGTCCTGAGCGCGTCCACGAGGGGGACGAACCCCAGCGCGCGGTCCAAGTCGGTGACGCCCTCGATAGTGACCGAGCGCGTGAGCCACTCGCGGTCCTCCCGGGCGCCGTCGGGCCGGTCGTCGCGGTGGAGGAGGACCGAGAACGGCGCGGCGGTAAAGAAGTCGGCGTCCTGCGGGCGGAGCGTGGCCGAGACCCACGCGCCGCTCGCCTGCGTCACTAGGCTCCGTTTGGGGACCCACCGCATGTTGTTCGCGCCGACGTTGAGGCGCACCCACGGGTCGTCCTGGCACCCGGCCAACGCGAGGGCGAACAGGAGGGCGTAGGCGGTCCGGTGCATGGGCGCGCAACCTACCCCACCGCTACGCGGCTCGTCGCCAGAGGCCCGCGCCCGCCTCTGGCGGGTCCTGCGCGAGGTCCCACAGCCGGTCCGCCTGCGCCTCGGTGATCTCCGGCGGGGTGCGCGTGTTGGGGACCGTCCCGAAAATGGCCATCAGCGCCTCTGGCGTGAGGACTGGCGGCGCGAACAGCTCCACGGCGTGCGCGGCGCAGACGGCCACGGCGCCAGAGGCCTGGGCGCGCTCGCGGCAGACGGCGTCCCACTCGTCGGTGTGGAGGCGGCCGTGGTGGAGCGTGAGCGGGACCGGCAAGGGCGCGTTGCCGTCCACGACGAGGTTGCTGGGGAGCCGCAGGCCTCTGGCGCGGTAGTCGGCGGCCGCAGCCTCGTGCGACGCGAACGTCGCCTCGACGGTGAGCGCGCCGAGAAGGCGCCAGTGCGGCGTGCGGACCTCGCCCCACCGGCCCTTTGTGGTCGTGTACAGGACCGTGTCGCCGGGGCGCAGGCGTGGGGCGAAGTTGCGGCCCCGGCTGGATGCCGTGATGGCGGGGCGCCGGTGCTCCAAGTCGGGCTCGCGGCGGCTCATGCCGTTGACGAACGGCGGCAGCGCGTACTTCAAAACGGCCTCGCGGCCGCCGCGCGTCTTGCACAGCGGCCACGTGGAGCAGAGGAAAAAGCGGGGCGGGCGCGCGTCGTCGTCGCCAGAGGCCTCTGGCGGGGTGTCGGGAGTGGTCATGGCGTCAAGGTCCGCCGCGGTGCTGCCACCGGCCCGTCACGCCAGAGGCGGGGCGCTCTCTCGTCGGCGGCCCGTTCCGCGCGCGGCGTTACCGCGCCGCCGTCGTACCCGGCTGGGAGTGCGGCGAGGCGCCGGGGTGCGTGGCGGGCGAGCCGGCGTCGCCAGAGGCCTCTGGCGCGTGGACCTCGGCGGCGCGCGAGGAGCGGAGGTCCTGCGCCTCGTTGAGCGTGCGGTCCAGGTTGTAGGCAGCCGAGATGAGGCCGAGGTGCGAGAACGCCTGCGGCGTGTTGCCGAGCGCCTGCCCGCGCAGGCCCGTCATCTCAGCGAAGAGGCCGAGGTGGTTGGAGTAGTTGAGCATCTTGGCGAACATCACCTCCGCCTTTTCGAGGTACTTGGGCTCGATGCGGCCCGCGCGCGCGAGCGCCTCCACGAGCCAGAAGGAGCACAGGTTGAAGGCGCCCTCTTCGCCGCCGACACCATCGTCCACCTCACGGGTGTTGTAGCGCCATACGAGGCAATCGCTCGTCAGCCCGCCTTCCTCTGGCGCCTTGAGCGTCTCCTCCAGCGTCGAGATCATGCGCGGGTCGTTGGGGCCGGTAAAGAAGACCAGCGGCATGAGCAGGTTGCTCGCGTCCAGCGCGTCCCCGCCAAAGGTCTGGACAAAGGCGCCGCGCTCCTCGTTGTAGCCCTTCTCCATGATGGTCTGGTAGATCAGGTCGCGCGTCTCGGTCCACCTCTGGCGCGGCGCCGGGAGCGAGCGCTTGTCCGCGAGGCGCAGCGCGCGGTCCAGCGCGACCCAGCACATGAGCTTGGAGTACACGAAGTGCTCCTGCTGGCCGCGGACCTCCCAGATGCCTTCATCGGGCCGGTCCCAGTTTTTGCAGACCCAGTCCACGTAGCGCGTGAGGTCCTGCCAGAAGTCCCACGAGATGGGGGTGCCGTACTTGTCGTAGAGGTAGACGGCGTCGAGGAGTTCGCCGTAGATGTCGAGCTGCAACTGGTCGTGCGCACCGTTGCCGATGCGGACCGGGCGCGAGTCGCGGTAGCCCGAGAGGTGGTCCAGTTCTTCCTCTTTGAGGTTGCGCCGCCCGTCGATGCCGTAGACGATCTGGAGCGGGCCGTTGGGGTCGTCCGCGACGCCGGCCTCGCAGCGCTCGCGCAGCCACAGGATGAACGACCGCACCTCGGCGGTAAAGCCGATCCGCAAGAGGCCGTAGAGCGTGAACGCGGCGTCGCGGATCCACGAGTAGCGGTAGTCCCAGTTGCGGTGCCCGCCGATGTTCTCGGGCAGGCTCGTCGTCGGCGCGGCCACGATGGCACCGGTGGGCTCGAACGTCAGCATCTTGAGCACGAGCGCGCTCCGGTGCACGGACTCCCGCCAGCGGCCGGTGTAGGAGCACGTCTTGAGCCAGCTCCGCCAGAAGCCCGTCGTGCTGCGGAACAGGGCGTACTCGTCCTCTCGCGAGAGCGGCTCGTCCAGGCTCTCGCCTTCCTCCAGAAGCCGGACCTCGAACGTGGCGCGGTCACCGCGCGTCATCTCTAGCTCGCGGACCGCGCCGGGGCCACAGGCGCCCTTGGTCAGCTCCATCCCGCGCTTGGTGGACAGCGCGAGGCGGATGGGGCCGCCGCCTTTGCCGCCAGAGGCGGCCTCGAACACGACGCCTTCGCCCTCGGTGTAGGTCGCGGTGTGCTCGGCGCGGCCGTAGTCGAAGGCGGGCTCGCAGTGAACGGAGACGTTTACGGTCCCGCGCAGCACTCGCACGTGGCGGATCAGCCGGTGGTAGCCCCCCTCGGGGCCTTCCAGCCCGACGGGCATGTAGTCCACGATCTCGGCCGCGCCCTCCTCGCCGGTAAAGCGCGTGACGAGCACGTTGGTGTCCGGGAGGTACACCTGCCACGTGGCGGCGTCCCCGCTTACTCGGATGTCGAAGCGACCAGCCTTTTCGGGGTCGAGGATGGCGCCGAACACGCTCGGGCTGTCAAAGTGCGGCAGGCACAGCCAGTCCACCGAGCCGTTTTTGCCGACCAGCGCGCCGGTCCGCATGTTGCCGATCAGGCCGTAGTCTTCGAGGGGGAGCGGGTCGTGCGGGGCCACAGGCGGGTCGGGAGTGAACGGGCTCCAACCTCTGGCGCGCGCGGGAGTTCGGGGAAATGCCGGGGAAGCCGTGGGGGAGGGGCCAGTGGCGAAGCGTGCGCGGGCCGCTGGCGCCAGAGGCTCAGAGCATGAGCGCGTAGTGCCAGTAGGCATCGTCGCGTTCGTAGCCGAGGCTGTCGTAGAGCGCCTGCGCGCTCGCGTTCGTGCGCTCGGTCGCCAGTTCGAGGCTGACCGCGCCGTCCTCTCGCGCGAAGTCCCGCGCGGCGTTCATCAGCGCTCGCGCCACGCCGCTCCGCCGAGCCTCTGGCGCCACGAACAGGTCGTTGAGCACCCACACGCGCCGCATCCGCACCGACGAGAAAGACGGATACAACTGCGTGAACCCCGTGGGCGGGCCACCATCGCCAGAGGCCAGCAGGATCACGGACTCGCCTCTGGCGATGCGCTCCGCGAGGAAGCGTCGCGCGCCGTCGGGGTCCGGCGCCTGGCGGTAGAACTGCCGGTAGGCATCGAAAAGCGGCGCGAGAGCGTCGAGGTGCTGCGCGGTGGCGCGGATCACGGGCATGAGCGGAGCGAGGGGAGAGACTCCAGAGGTTGGCGGCCTCTGACGCCGGAGGCTCAGCGGTCCAGCTTCGCGAGGAGCCCAGCTTCGACGCGTGGCCACTCCTCGAGAAGGATGCTGAAGTAGACGGAGTCGCGGAGGTGGCCGCTGGCGGTGACCATGTGGTGGCGCAGCGTGCCCTCCTCGGTCGCGCCGATGCGGCGCATGGCCTCTTGCGAGCGCACGTTGCGCGCGTCGGTTTTGAGCTCCACGCGGTTGCACGCCAGAGGCCCGAACGCGTGGCGCAGCATGAGCAGCTTTGCCTCGGTGTTGACGGCGGTCCGTTGCCACCGCTTGCCGATCCACGTCCACCCGATCTCGACGCGCTTGTGCTGAGGCACGATGTTGCCGAACCGCGTGCTGCCCACGACCCCGCCAGAGGCCCGGTCCACGGTCGCGAACGGCAGCATCTCGCCTCTGGCGTGACCGTCCAGCGCGGCCTGGATGTAGGCGGCCATGTCCTCGCGCGTGCGGACGGGACTCGGCGTCAGGCGCCAGAGGTCCGGGTCCAGGCCGACCGCTGCGAGGGCATCCAGGTGGCTCATCGCCAGAGGCTCCAGGCGGACGTGGGCGCCGGTAAGTGTGACGGGGGAGAGGGCGTCGGGCATGCCGGAGGATAGGCCTCTGGCGCTTCAGCCCGCCGCCTGTAGATTCGCGGCTCTGCCGGCGGGTACCGCCTCGCGTATGACGTGGGAAGCCGTTGGAGCCCTGAGCGGGCTCGTCTCATCCGTCGCGGCGGTCCTCGCGCTGATCGCCGTGTTTTACGCGCTCCGGCAGTGGCAGGAGTCGCAGCGGCAGACCGTGCTCCTGACGAACGCGAACATGGCGACGGTCTACCAGCACGTCGCGGCGATGATGCTGGAGATCAACCGCTACTTCCTGGAGCACCCCGAGTGGAAGCCCTACTTCTACGATGGGGAGGAGGTGCCCGGGCGGATGGACAAGCGAGAGCGAGAGCAGATCGAGACGCTCGCGGAGATGTTCGCCGACTTTATCGACCTGATCTCCGTGTTGGAGCAAACCACGGAGTCCCACTCCGCGACGGCGCGCCGCCACTGGGCGGAGTGGTACACCTACGTCGAGTCCGTGGTGGAGACGAGCCCCTGCCTACGCGAGTTCGTCAGCCGCCGCGAGTCGTGGTACGACCAGAAGATGCGAGTCCTCGTCTCGTCTCCAACGGCCTCCGACGACGCGCAGAGCGCCGCCGGAGGCTGAACCCGCCAGAGGCCTCTGGCGCTAGGCCTCGAGGCCCAGCGCGTCGGCCAGAAGTTGCGCCTGCTGCTTGGCGTGGACGCTCGCGCTGCCCGTCGCGGGCGAGGCGGCGGCCTTGCGGCCGGCGTACGCGATGCGGTGGTTGCAGTCGCCTCCGTTCATCTCGGCGATGATCTCGTCGAAGCGCGGCTGCACGAAGAACCAGGCGCCCATGTTCTGCGGCTCCTCCTGGAGCCACACGACCTCGGCATCCGGGTTCGCGTCCAACTCGGCGCGGACGGCCTCGTCGGGGAACGGGTACATCTGCTCCAACCGCGCGATCGCGACGCCGGAGGCGCCAGCGTCCTCCTTCGCCTTGAGGGCGTCGTAGACCACCTTGCCGGAGCAGAACACCAGGCGGCTCGCGCCGGTCTGCCCGGACGAGATCAGCGGCTGGTACTCGCCCTCGCTCAGGTCCTCCACCGACGAGACCGCAGCGGGGTTGCGCAAGAGGCTCTTCGGCGTCATGATGATGAGCGGCTTGGCGGCCTCACGCTTCATCTGGCGCCGGAGCGCGTGGAAGTAGTTGGCGGGCGTGGAGTAGTTCGCCACGATCATGTTGTCCTCCGCGCAGAGCTGCAAGAACCGCTCGGGGCGCGCCGAGGAGTGCTCAGGTCCCTGGCCCTCGTAGCCGTGCGGCAGGAGCATGGTCAACCGCGAGGTCTGGCCCCACTTCGCCTCGGCCGACGAGATGAACTGGTCGATCATGATCTGCGCGCCGTTGACGAAGTCGCCGAATTGGCCCTCCCACATCACGAGCGCCCGGGGCTCGGCGACGGTGTAGCCGTACTCGAAGCCGAGGACGGCGTACTCGCTGAGCAGCGAGTCGTACACCTGGAAGCGCGCCTGGCTGCTGCCGTCGCCAGAAGCCTCTGGCGAGATGGGCGCGATGTTGTTGAGCGGGATGTAGCGGTGCGCATCCGTCTGGTCGTAGAGGATGGCGTGGCGCTGGCTGAACGTCGCGCGGCCGGAGTCCTGACCGCTCAGGCGGACAGGCGTGCCGTCAAGCAGGAGCGTGCCAAAGGCGAGGGCCTCGGCAAAGGCCCAGTCGATCGTGCCGCTCTCGAACTGCTTCTCGCGGCGCGTGACCACCAGGCGGGCCAGCTTTTTGTGCACGTCGAAGCTCTCGGGCAGGTCCACGAGCGCGCGCATGACCTGCGTGAGCTGCTCGCGAGAGGCCGCCGTGTCGGCCTTATCCGTCGCCTCGATGTGCGTCGGCATGGGGACCTCGGCGCCGCGGCGCTGCTCGGCGAGCTCCTTGGTGGCCTCGAAGGCCTCGTCGAGCTTGGAGCGGAAGTCGTCCAGCACTTCTTCGGCATCCTCTGGCGAGATCTCGCCTTTGCGCAAGAGGCTCTCCAGGTACAGCTTGCGGACGCTCCGGTGGCCGTTGATGTCGGCGTACATGAGCGGCTGCGTGTAGCTCGGCTCGTCGCCCTCGTTGTGGCCGTACTTCCGGTAGCAGACCATGTCGATCACGACGTCCTTGTTGAACACCTGCCGGAAGTCCAGCGCGAGGCGTGCCACGCGGACGGCGGCCTCGGGGTCGTCGCCGTTGACGTGGAAGATCGGCGCCTGGATCATCCGCGCGATATCGGTCGCGTAGGCGGAGGAGCGCGCGTGCATCGGGAGCGTCGTAAACCCGATCTGGTTGTTGACCACGAGGTGGACCGTGCCGCCGGTCTTGTAGCCCTCCAACTGGCTGAGGTTCAGCGTTTCCGCGACGACGCCCTGGCCCGCGAAGGCCGCGTCGCCGTGGATGAGGAGCGGGAGCACGCGGTCCAGCAGGTGCTTCTGCGTCATCCCGGGGTTGGCCTCGGCGATGCGCTGCTGCTTGGCGCGCACCATCCCCTCCACGACAGGGTTGACGGCTTCGAGGTGGCTGGGGTTGGACGCGAGCGTGAGCTCGGTCGTGGAGCCCGAGGGGGACGTGTGCGTGCCGGTCTGGCCGAGGTGGTACTTCACGTCGCCCGAGCCGTGGACGGCGTCGGGGTTGATGGTCCCCTCGAACTCGTCGAACACCTTGTTGTAGGGCTTGCCCATGATGTTCGTGAGCACGTTCAGACGGCCGCGGTGCGCCATCCCGATCACGACCTCCTCCACGTCCTGATCGGCGGCGTCGGAGAGGACGGCGTCGATGAGGGGGATCATCGTCTCGGCGCCCTCCAGCGAGAACCGCTTGTGGCCGATGTACTTCGTGTGGATGAACTGCTCCAGCGCCTCAGCCTCATTGAGCTTGGCGAAGATGCGCTTCTTGCGCGGCGTCGCGATGGGCTCGCGGAACTGCTGCGGCTCGATCCGCTCAATGAGCCAGCGCTTCTCCTCTGGCGAGGAGAGGTGCATGAACTCGCTGCCGACGTGGTCGGTGTAGGTGTCCCAGAGGATGTCGAGGATGTCGCGGAGCGTCATCTTCTCGCGCCCGGCGAGGCCGCCGCGGACGCCCGCGAGGCCGCCGGTCAGGAACGTGCGGTCGAGGTCCCAGACCGAGAGGCCGTAGGAGCCGGGGTCCAGCTCGGTGTGGTTGCGGGGCTCGTAGCCCAGCGGGTTCGTGTCGGCGAGCAGGTGCCCCCGCACGCGGTAGGCGCGGATGAGCTCATAGACGCGCGCCTGCTTCTCGATCTTCTCCGCCTTCGCGCTGGAGCCGATCCCAGCCCGACCGATCTCCGGCGTGCTGTCCGCGTTCATCGAGAACGGCGGCGTGTGGATGCCAAGGCTCGCGAAGACGTCCTGGTAGAAGCCTCTGGCGCCCGTGAGCAGTCCCGCCATGTAGGCGAGGAACTCGCCCGACTCCGCGCCCTGGATGATGCGGTGGTCGTAGGTGGACGTGATCGTCATCGTGGGCGAGAGGCCCAGGCGCGAGAGCTGCGCGGCCTTCATGCCCGCGTAGTGCGCCGGGTAGCCGATGGCGCCGACCGCCACGATGAGGCCCTGGCCCGGCATCAGCCGCGGCACGCTCATCACGGTCCCGATGCCGCCGGGGTTGGTCAGCGTGGCCGTCGTGTGCTGGAAGTCCGCGAGCTCCAGCTTGGAGTCCCGCGCGCGCTTGACGATGTCGTTGTACTGCCCGAGGAACTCCGCGAAGGAGAGCGAGCCCGCCTTTTTGATGTTCGGGACGAGCAGCTGCCGCTTGCCGCGCTTCTCGATGTCGATGGCGAGGCCGATGGAGATGGCCTCTGGCGAGATGCGCTCGCCGCCACCGCTCTGGGTGTGGCGGAAGGCATCTCGCATGGCCGGGACGGCCTCCATCGCGCGCACCATGGCGTAGGCGATGAGGTGCGTGTAGCTCACCTTTTCCCCACCGGTCGCCATCTGGCGCCGGTTGATGAGGCGCCGGTTCTCGGCCATGAGCTTGACCGGGAGGTCCCGCACGCTTGTCGCGGTCGGGATGGTCAGGCTGGCCTCCATGTTCTCGACGATGCGCGCGGCGACGCCGCGGAGCGGGCTCGTCTCGGCGCCTTCGGGAACGGCGATCTCGGGCCGCACCGGGCCGCCAGAGGCCGCAGGGGCGGAGGGCTTGGCCTCTGGCGCCTTCGGCGGCGCGGGCGCCGGAGCCTTCGGGGGCGCGCCGTCGCCAGAGGCGGATGCGGCGGCAGGCGTCGCCTCTGGGGCGGCGCCGTTGCCGGACGCAGGCGCGCTGGGCGCGGCCTCGCCAGAGGCGCTGCGGACCACCATCGCGCCGGGGTCGAAGTCGGCGAAGAACTCGCGCCAGGAGGCGCTCACGGAGTCCGGGTTCTGGAGGTACTGCGCGTAGAGGTCTTCGACGTAGCCGCTGTTGTATCCGAGGGGGTCCACAGTGGGGGCGCGCGGGGCGCGGGAGGTGCCAGAAATGCGTGGGACAAAAGTACGCGCGGCCATTCCACCCGATCCCGGAAGGTTCGGTGGGGGATTGAGAGGGAGCCTCTGGCGTGTTCGAATGGGCGCCCGCACGCGCCCAGACGCAAGAGGCCCGGCAGCTACGTCGCCGCGAGGGCGCTATGCCGGTGCAGATCGCTGTCGCCGCGACGGATGCCGCCGCGCCACGGTGACCTTCAGGGCTTAGGCCGCGAGCGCCCAGCCGCCGCCGCGCTTCTGGCGGCGGACGTACGTGAGAAAGCCCGCGAGCGTAGCGGGCAGCTCACCGATGGTCCCCGCCTCCATGTCCCAGTCGGGGAACAGGCGCTGGTTTGTCCCAGCCAGCTTCGCCAGAGGCCCCTCGGCGATCGTCTCCACGTTCTGGTGGCGCGGATCGTCGGAGATGCTTTCGAACAGCTTGCGCACGGCCTCTTCCGGCCCTTCAATCCACTGGAGAAAGGCGCCGGGGATCTCAGGCAGGTGTTCGTGTACGCCGTGCAGGAGCACGCCTGTGACGCCCAGTTCTTTGTTTCGCTGCGCGGCCCGGACAGTGAGGGCGCGGAGGGAGAGCTCGCCCACAGGATGGGTGGCGACGGAGCGGTAGAGGAGGGCGTACAGCATGGAGGGCTAACCCCTTGGCGCGCCCGTTTGGTTCGTCGGGAAGCCTCCTACGCGTGAAGGATTCAGCGCCAGAGGCGCTTCGGGGGGAGCCCCTATGCGGGAGCCGGGGAGAACCCCTAGGCCAGCGCGTCCAAACGGGTTGCGAGGCGCTCGGCGATGGCGCGCCAGTCGAACCGGGCCTCGGCCTCGCGGCGCAGCTCCGCGGCGTACTGCCGGGGGTGCTCCAGCGCGCGCGAGAGGCGGTCGGCAAGGTCGCCCACGCGGTGCTCGGCCTCGGGACGGACGAGGAGGAGCGCGCGGGCCTCTGGCGGGAGGCCGTCGGCGAGGGTGCGGAGGCTGTCGCCCATGCCGCCGATGTCGGGGCCGACCGGGAGCACGCCCGCGGCGGCGCTTTCGGGCACGACGAGCGGGGACGCCTCGCGCACGACCGAGGGGAACGCGCCTGCATCTGCCAGACCGTAGAGCGGGCCGAGCGCGGCGTGGTCGAGAAAGCCGGTGAACACGACGGAATTGTCGGTCAGGGCCTCTTGCGCGGTCGCGAAGTACGTGTCGGCTTCGCCCGCTTCGTCGAGGCCGTCGAGAAAGGCTTGGGCGGCGAAAAACGGCTCGGCGTCCAGCCCGCCCGCGCCTTCGAGCGCGCCGCCCAGCCGGACGATCTGCCGCACGAGGTCGGCGCGGCCTCTGGCGAGGGCCCAGGCGAGCGCTTCGAGCGCCTCGCGGAGCCCGCCGGTCCCGGCCACGATGAGCCTCGCGCCGGGGTGCGCGGCGGCGACGCGCGGAAACGCCATCATGAGCGCGGGCATCCCCTTGGCCGCGATCAGGCGCCCCACGAAGACGACGGTTTTGGCCTCGGCCCAGTCAATCCCGCCGAGCTTGGCTTCAAGTGCCGCGTCGGGCGCAGACCGTTCGTACTCGCCAGAGGCGAGCGCCTCGTGCACCGCCTCGTCGGACGCGCCAGGGGCGAGCGCCTCCAGCCTCTGGCGGAGGCCAGCCTCCTGCTGTGCCGTGCGGCCTCTGGCGCTGCCGGCAGCCTGGCCGATCTGCTCGACCGCGCGGGGGCGGTCCTCGCGCGCGACGAGCTGGAAAACCGACGTGTCGGTCCCGACCGGCATCCGGTCCATCTTGGCCTCGATGCCGTCCAAGCCCGCGAACACCTCCTTGATGCGGCCCTCCATCTCGCCGTTGAGCGCCCACACGGCCGACGCGGCGCGGGCGGCTTCCTCGGCCAGGTCGCGGCTGCGCTGCTCTTTTTTGACGACGTACTCGATGGCGCTGCCGTGCGGCAGGATCGCGAACGGCGCGCCGCCCTCCGCGCGCGCCCGCGCCGCGGCGACGGCCATCATCACAGTGTGGTTGACGACCCAGCCCGTCACGCCGTTCTCTTTCGCGACGCGTTCCAGCGCCCGCGCGTTGCGCGCGATGTACTCCGCCAGAGGCGCGTCCTCCAGGTCCGGGATGTAGACGACGTAGGACGACGGGCGGCTCGGCCGCACGTACGCCGGGAGCACCTCCAGGTCCGGCACGTGGACGGTCACGCGGCCGGGGTACCCGGTCTCGCGCGGCGCCACGCTCTGGGTCTTCTCGCCAGAGGCCGAGAGCGTCCACGCCTCGCTCACGAAGTCGAACCGCGCGGGGTTGGATTCCTGGCAGACGACGTGGACATTGCGACCGTTCGCGGCGAGGGCGCGGAGGACGGCGCGCGTCCACAGGTTAGAGCCCGCGCCGGAGAAGCCGTAGCCGTGGACGACGCCGAGGGGTGGGGACTGGGGGCTGGGTTCGGGGGACATGGGGCTCAGGGGAGGGACTGTGCTGAACCCTGCCGCTCCCTTCGTGTTCTCCTTCTGCCAATCCCTCGTCCCCAACCCCCAGTCCCTCCATGGACGCCATGATCCTCGCGGCCGGCCTCGGCACCCGCCTCCGCCCGCTGACGAACCACACGCCCAAAGCCCTCGTCGAGGTGGACGGCGTGCCCATGCTGGAGCGCGTGGCGCGGCGCCTCCTCGCCTCTGGCGCCGACCGCGTGCTGGTCAACGTCGCGCACCTCGGTGAGCAGGTGGAGGCCTACGTGCAGGACGCCGGCTGGCAGACAGGAGCGGGCGAGGGCGTCGAGGTCGTCGTCAGCCACGAGCCCGAGGGGCCGCTCGAAACCGGCGGCGGCATCAAAAAGGCCGCGGGCTTTTTCCGCCGGACCGAGCCGTTTCTCGTCCACAACGCCGACATCCTGACCAGCGTGGACCTGGGGGCGCTGTGGGCGCAGCAGACCGCCACACCCCAGGCCTTCGCGACGCTCGCCGTCGCCCCCGCCGAGACTGACCGCTACCTCCTCGTAGACGACGGCGGGCTTCTCGGCTATGCCTACGGCGGCGAGGAGCACACCAAGCGCGAGGCCTCTGGCGAGGTCCGCCGCGTCGACTTCTGCGGCGCCCAGGCCTGCGCACCCAAGCTGCTCGACGAGCTTCTGGCGGTGGAGGACGACAAGTTCTCGGTTATGACCACCTACCTCCGCCTCGCCGCCACGCCGGGCGCCGTCCGCGTGTTCGAAGGCGATCCCGCCAACCGCTTTCTCGACGTCGGCACGCCGGAACGGCTGGAGGAGGCCACCGACGCCGTCGCCAGAGGCGAGTTCGAGTAGGGAGGGACGGAGGATTGGGTTCGAGGGACTCGGAGTCTGCCCCGGCCTCTGGCGCCAGAGGCGCCGTGTCTACCCCTCCCCGAGGGGAGGTGCCCGCTAGCGGGCGGAGGGGGTTCCCATCGAGACGCCTCCCAAGTGCCCCCGGCCTCTGGCGCCAGAGGCGCTCCCGCATCCCTTTTCCTATCCCGCATCCCTCCACCAGCATGCAAGTCGAGACCACCCAGAACGTCCTCGGGACCGCGCTTCAGACGTGCGGAACGGACCCCGTCACCGGCTTCTACCGCGACGGCTGCTGCGAGACCGGCCCCGACGACCACGGCACGCACGTCGTCTGCGCCGTCATGACCGCAGACTTTCTCGCGTTCACGCGCGCCAGAGGCAACGACCTCTCGACGCCGCGGCCCGAGTACCGCTTCCCGGGCCTGACCCCCGGCGACCGGTGGTGCCTGTGCGTGAGCCGCTGGCGCGAGGCGCTGGAAGCCGGCGTCGCACCGCCCGTCGTGTTGGAAGCCACGCACCGCAAGGCGCTCGACGTGGTGTCGCTGAACGACCTGCATGCGCACGCGGTGTAGGCCTCTGGCGTCGGTGTCCGCGCCAGAGGCTTGTGCGGCGCGGGCTCATCCCGTTCGCGCGGGAGAGTTATGCCGCACCCCAAGTGGCCGATACGTGAGGCATGCGCGACCTCACCTCTGCACCTCGCTGGATCGGCGTGATCTGCCTCGGCGTGGGGCTTTTCATTCTGGGCATCGCGTTCGGCGTGGTCCCTACGGACCCTGAGACCGTCCACGTGCCGCCGTGGGTGCTGGCCGCGTGCGGCCTCGTCTTTGCGCTGTGCGGCGTGGCCGTCATGACGCCCGAGCACTCCCCGATCCGGGCCGCCGCTGGCGCCACGGTCGTTCTCGCGATGGGCTTGGTCGGCGCCTGGGTGTCGCTGTGGGGCGATGCCGGAGGGTTCTCGGGCGGCGTGCCGTTCCTCTCGCCAGAGGCCAACGTAGTCGTCGCGCGCATCGTCTTCGGGTTTGGCGCGCTGACGTGCTTCGCCATCTTCGCGTGGGGCACGTCGCGGCTCGCGCGCGGGTCAGGGGAGCAGCCAGAGGCCTAACGCGAGAGAACGTGGCGCGGAGAGGAGAGAGGCGGTATCGTCTGCGGTCCCCGGGCTCTCTTCACCCTCCCTTCGCTATGCGTTTTGCTCTCCCCTGGCGCGCCGCCCTCGGCGCACTCGTCCTCGCGTTCAGCCTCGCCGCGTGTGACGCCACCCAGCCTGCCTCTGGCGACGGCGTCGCGCCCGTCGCCTCCGACCCGGTCTACGAGGCCATGCTCGACGGCGTCGGCGGGCTCGACGGCTTGGCAGCGCTGTTGGACTCCGCCTCGCCAGAGGCCCTCGAAGCGACGTTCGCCGAGTACGGCGTGGACTACGAGCAGATCGACGTGAGCACCGCGGACATGGCGGAGGCGAAGCTGGGCGACACCATCACGGAGTGCCCGCAGTACTTCCGCAGCGCCGACCGCAACAAGTGGATCACGCTTGTCGGCGCCGGCGGCTCCGAGAGCCACTACATCGACGGGACCGGCCGGCCTCTGGCGGCCTACAAGCGGCTCCCACCGGTCACGACGGCCGCGCGCTCCACATACTGCCAGACCAACGTCGGCAACTGGGGCTCGCCCGCGTCCTCGTTCGACGGTGGGCACCTTATCGGCAGCCAACTCGGCGGCTGGGGCAAGCGCGCGAACATCGTCCCGCAGCACTACAACTTCAACCGCGGCAACTGGAAGCGCGTTGAGGACCAACTCGCGAAGTGCGACCGGCTCTCCAACGGCGTCGTGGCCTACTACGTGGTCGTCGGCTACCCGTCCGGCTCCGGCCTCACGCCGAGCACGTTTACCGCGAACGTGAGCGTGTCCAACTCGGCGTGGGAGAACGCCTACTTCTCGAACGCCTCTGGCGGCGGCTCCAATGGCACCGCCGAGGCGACCTCGATGCAGAACTGGCTCTCGGGCCGCGGCTGCTACTAAGTCCCGGCTAGGCCTCTGGCGGGTAGACCGCGGTGGCGCTCTGCGCAGGCGCCAGAGGCCGGGAGGGGTGCCGCGCTCTGAGGGAAGTCCGGGCTCGCGTTCTCTGTCCCCCTCCGAGAAGGGGACAGCTCCGACCGCGCCTCTAGCGAGACCTCGGGCCATCCCGGTCTCTCACGAGGCTTCGGTGCCCACTGTCCCCCTTACCAAGGGGGACAGCTTCGCGACCGTAGGGCGAGCGAAGCGGGGGGTACTCTCAGGATGCTTCGAAGCCGCACGCCGTCGCCAGCGGCCTCTGGCGCCAGAGGCTCGTCAGGCATCTGCCACTGGCTACTCGCCACTGGCCCCATCCCCTACAGAACGGCGCCAGTGATCGCGAAGCCGACAATGGCCACGCCACCCGCGAGGAGCGCATACGGCAGCTGCGTGCGGACGTGCGCGATGTGATCCGTCGCGGCGGCGAGGGACGAGACGATGGTGGTGTCCGAGATCGGCGAGGCGTGGTCGCCGAAGATGCCGCCGGCGAGGGACGCGGCCAGGAACGGCGCCAGAGGCAACCCGAGCGCCGCCGCGGCCGGGACCGCGATGGGGATCATGATGGCGAACGTGCCCCAGCTCGTGCCCGTCGAGAACGCCACGAAGGCACCCGTGACGAACACGAGCGGGAGGAGCAGGACCGGCCCGACGCCCGCGTTCGCGACGCCCTCGGCCACGAAGATGCCCGCGCCCAGCTCGCGCGTGACCGCGCCGAGCGCGAGCGCGAGGAGCAAGATCAGCGCCATGCCCAGCATCCCGCCCGCGCCCTTGAGGCCGACTTCGGTCAGCTGCGTCACGTTCATCCCGCGCTGCACGAACATGAGGACCCACGCGACCGCGAGGCCGACGAGGACGGCCCAGAGCACGCTCGTCGATCCGCTGCCGTCCAGGAGGTTGCCGTCGCCGGTGATCCAGAGCCCTAGCGGCATCGTGATCACCATCGCCGCCAGAGGCACGATCATGTTGAACGCCCGCGCCGGAATCGTCCCGACGGGCTCCGGCACGAGCGCGCCTTCGTCCACGGCGGGCGCCGAGCCCTCGTCGAAGAGGAGGCCTCTGGCGGCGCGGTCCTCGGCCTTTTTCATCGGGCCGATGGCCCAGCCCGTCACGGCCACAAAGCCCGCGAGCGTGACCGCCGCGAGGGCGTAGAAGTTGAGCGGGATGGCCTCCACGAACAGCCGCAGCGGCTCCTCCACGCCCTGCTCGCCGAGCAGGCCAAGGATGTAGGCGCCCCACGCGTTGAGCGGGAGCAGGATGCAGACCGCCGCGCTCGTGCTGTCGATGAGGTAGGCCAGCATCTCGCGCGAGCGCTTCTGGCGGTCGAAGAGTGGGCGCGCGACCGAGCCCGCCACCAGGACCGTGATGTTGCTCTCGATAAAGATCACGACGCCCGTCAGGAACGCCAGGAGCCGCGCGCCTCTGGCGCCTGCGAACACGCCGCGGCGGTCCAGCATCTCCACAAAGCCCTTAACGCCGCCCGCGGCCTCCACCGTCGCGATAAGCGCGCCGATCACGAGCGTGAACAGGATCACGCGCGCGTTCCCCGGGTCGCCGAGCACGGTCACCAGCCCTTCGATGGCGCCGCCGATCCCCGCGATGGGGTTCCACCCCGCTAGGATGGTGAAGCCCAGCACGATGCCCGCGGCGAGCGAGAGGTACACCTGCCGCGTCCAGATCGCGAGGCCGATGGCGAGGATGGGCGGGAGCAGGCTCGTCCAGGTGGGGTCTTCCATGAGGGCGCGGGGTGGGGCACGGAGTTTACCGCCGCCGCGCGTGGCCGCCGGCGCGCATCCCCGCACGCGCCTCTGGCGCCAGAGGCCGCCGCTTCACTGACTCTCGCGGACCCCGCCAGAGGCCCGGACGTAGACTGACGCTCTCTCTCCCCCGACCCTCTCGCCATGAAGTTCTTCATCGACACCGCCTCCATCGACGAAATCAAGGAAGCCCACGACATGGGCGTCCTCGACGGCGTGACCACCAACCCGTCGCTGATGCGTAAGGAGGGCGCCGAGGACTTCCAGGCGCACATCGCCAAGATCTGCGACATCGTGGACGGCGACGTCTCCGCCGAGATCGTGTCCACGACCTACGACGAGATGGTCGCCGAGGGCCGCGAGGTCGCCAAGATCGCGAGCAACGTCGTCGTCAAGGTGCCGCTCATCCTGGACGGCATCAAGACCATCAAGACGCTCTCCGACGAGGGCATCAAGACCAACTGCACGCTGTGCTTCTCGGCGCCGCAGGCGCTGATCGCCGCCAAGGCCGGCGCGACCTACATCTCGCCGTTTATTGGTCGCCTGGACGACATCTCTTCCAACGGGCTCGAACTCATCCGGCAGATCGTGGACGTGTACAGCACGTACGGCTACGATACCGAGGTGCTCGCCGCGTCCATCCGCCACCCCATGCACGTCGTGGAGTGCATGGAGCTCGGCGCCGACGTGGCGACGATGCCGCTGGACGTGATCAAGAAGCTCCTGAAGCACCCGCTGACCGACAGCGGCCTGGAGAAATTCCTCGCCGACTGGGAGGAGTACCAGAAAGCCACCGGCCAGTCCTGAGCCTCTGGCGCCAGAGGCCCGTTCGTTCCCGCGCCCCGCAGGCTTCGGCTGGCGGGGCGCGGTTGTATCCGCGCCAGAGGCCTCTGGCGTCAGCGCACGAGGAGGTTGCCGGCCCACGTGTACGCCACGATGCCGAAGACGTAGATGCCGCCCAGCGTGACGTGCATGTCACCGAGCGGGTTGGCCAGCATGTGGAACGCCGCGAACGCGCCGACCATCGCGAGGGCCGCGGTGTAGAGAACCGAGAGCCGCCGCTTGTCCTCCGGCGCCCGCGCCGTGCCCGCAATCGGGATAGCGAGGGCCATGAGCCCGAGGCCGACGGGGAAGAGGGCCTCTGGCGCCCCGGCCAGCCCCGCGATGCCGAGCCCGAGCCCGCCGATCAGGCACGTGCCCACGAGCGCCGCCACGGCTTTCTCCTCGCGGTTGAGCACCAGCCGCCCGAACGGGTCCAGCAAGAGCAGCAGCGAGAAGAACGAGTCCCCGGTCCACGTGAGGAGCACGACCGGCAGGTACACGATCCAGAGGAACGGGACGAGCCGAGCGGCGAGGTAGCCGCCGATGATGACGCCCCAGCGCTGCCCGCTGGAGAGCCGGTCCATCCACAGGAAGTACGCCAGGAGCCCGCGGTACACCGGGTTGCGCGCCTTCATCGCCTCCAGAATCCCCGAGCGCGCCCACTCGTTGCCGGGCTCCAGGCGCAGCGCCTCGCGGAAGGACAGCATCGCGCCCTTCACGTCGTTCTGGTGCAGCAGCGTCCAGCCGCGGTTGGCGTGCGAGACGGCGTTCTCGGGATCGCGCGAGAGCGCGCCTTCGATCGCGCCAGAGGCCTCGTCGCGCCGGCCGAGTCGCACGAGCGCGATGGCGCGGAGGTTCGTGGCGCTGGGGTGCTCGGGATCGAGCCGGAGCGCCTGCTCGGCGGCGTCCAGCGCCTCCTGCCTCTGGCGCCGCGCCGTGAGCGCCGCGCTGAGAGCGGCAAAGGCGTCGGCGTCGCCGGGGTCGATGCGGATGGCCTCTCGCGCCGAGGCCTCGGCGTCGGCGGCGCGGTCGAGCTGGAGCAGCGCCTGCGAGCGCGCGAGGTGCGCCGGAGTAAGCTCCGGCGCGAGCCCGATGGCGCGGTTGGCCTCTTCCAGCGCCTCCGCTTCGCGGTCGAGGTCGCAGAGCGCCAGCGCCAGAAGCGCGTGGGTCTCGGCGTCGTTGGGGTCCTCGGCGAGCGCGCGGCGGAGTTCGGTCTCGGCGAGGTCCACGCGGCCCTGCTGGAGCAGGAGAAACGCGCGCTGGCGGGCGGAGGTCATCGGCGGAAGGTGGAGGTCGTGGGCGAGGAGAGCGCCGCTAGCGCCAGAGGCAGGCGTTCCCAACGGGAAGGGGCGGAGCGGGTGACAGGCGGGCTCCGAAAACGTGCTCGGCTGGGGCCGCTCTGCCGGGCCCACGCGCGAGAGGTGCGTCGCGAGCGCGGCAGGTGGCCTCTGGCGCCAGCGGCGCGCTACAGGGTCTCGGGGGCGGCGCCCGCGCGCTCGGCCTCTGGCGCCAGAGGCGGATCGGGCACGCGGTCTGTCAGCGCGAAGAGGATGTCGCCTGCCTGCAGCGAGGGGCGGCCCTCGCCCGAGGCGACGACGCGGAGGTGGCCGTCGTCCTTGGCGATGAAAAAGGGCAGGAAGCCCTCGTGGTCCAGGCGGAGGGAGTCCATCGTTTGGCCTTCGGTGATGTCGAAGGCGTGGATGCGGGCGCCCTTTTCGAAGCGCTCGTCGAGGTCGTCGTAGGTCACGTCGCCGTCGAACAGGGGGCGCCCGCGCAAGTGGCGCGGGATCTCGCCTTCGAGGCGGCCGGGCGCGTCGGCGCGCATGGCGAGCTGGTACACCTCGTCGCCTTCGAAGACCTCGCCGAAGTGCAGCGCGGCGAGCGCGTTGACCTCGTCGTTGGGCGTCATGGCGAGCATCCGGCCGACGCCCGAGAGGTCGAGGTCGTCTTTGACGCCTTCGGCGAGCACGTTCGCGCGCTGCGCCGGAAGGCCCCGCTTGCGCGCGCGGCGCACGTTCCCCGCGTTGGCGTCGATCATGAGCACGGTGAACCCTCGGTCCTGCAGCGCCTTCGCCATCTTCTGCGCCCACGAGTGCGCGCCCACGATGAGCACGCCCTGCGGGTCTGGCAACGCGAGCCCGAGCCACCGCGCCAGAGGCGCGATCGTGAGCCCGTAGACGGCGACCGTGCCCACGATGATGAGGAACACGATGGGCACGATGGCCTCGGCTTGGGCCGGGTAGAATTCCTCCAGGCGGAACGAGAACAGGCTGGCGACAGCCGCCGCCACGATCCCGCGCGGCGCCAGCCACGAGAGGAACACGATCTCCTTGCCCGTCAGGCCCGTGCCTCTGGCGGAGAGCCACGTCGCCAGAGGACGCACGATCACGATCAAGCCCGCGAGGAAGAGCAGGGGGCCGGGCCGCAGCATGAACTCCAGCGCGCTGAGCTCCAGCCGCGCGCTGAGCAGAATGAACAGAAGCGAGATCAGCAGCACGCGGAGGTCCTCCTTGAACTCCACGATGCGGCGGACCGAGACGTACTTCTGGTTCGCCATAAAAATGCCGAGCAGCGTGGCTTCCAGCAGCCCAGCCTCTTCTTGCAGCGTGTTCGCGAGGGCAAACGCCGCCACGACGACCATCAGCGCGACGGGGTTTTGCAGCCAGTCCGGGACCAGCCGCCGCCGGAGCAGGAAGATCAGCAGCGCCGCCGCGAGGATCGCCACGCCCACGCCGACGACGATCTCGAACGCGATGCCTTCCAATAGGTGGCCCAGCACGCTCCCGATTCCTTCGCCCTCGCCAGCGGCCGAGCTCTCTTCGATCAGGATCACGGCCTCCAAGACCAGCACGGCCAGGATCGCGCCGATGGGGTCGATGGTGATGCCCTCCCACTTCGCGATCGTGCCCACGCGGCCGGCGGGCCGCACGTGGCGGAGCAGTGGCAGCACGACCGTCGGGCCGGTCACGGTGAGCAGCGCGCCGATGACCACCGCCACCTCCCACGAGAAGCCGACGAGGAAGTGCGCGCCCAGCGTGGCCAGCACGCCCGTCACGATCACGCCGATCGTGATGAGGTTGAAGACCGCTTTCCCCACGTCGCGCAGCTCGTCGAACCGCAGCGTGAGCCCGCCCTCGAACAGGATGATGCCGACCGCGAGCGACACGAACGGAAAGAGCCAGTCCCCTTGCAACGCCTCTTGCGGAATGATCGCGATCCCGAAGTGTGCCCCGACCGGCCCGGCGAGAAATCCGAAGACGAGCAGCAGCAGGATGGACGGGAGGCGGAAACGCCACGCGAGCCACTGCGCGCCGATGCCGAGGACGACGACGGCGGCGATCGCCAGGAGGGGAGAGGTCATGCTGAGGCGAGGGGGGCGTGCAATTTAGCCCCGGCCTCTGGCGGCCCCGGGGGCGGGCGCGGCCCCGACCGCAAGGTTGCCTCGGGGCCGCGCACGCTAGCTTGCGCCGCCCCGCCGTTCCGCACCCGTGATCCGCTTACTCCCCCTCCTCGTCCTCGCCGGCTGCCTCGGCACCGCCGACTCCGAGCCTCTGGCGCCGCCCTCCTCGCCAGAGGCCCGCGCCGATACCGTCGTGGTGGACTCCGCGCGAGCGGACACCATGCGGAGCATGGAGCTGCCCCCGCCCGTCCCGATGCGCGCGCCAGAGGCCACGCGGCCCGACCTGCCCGAGGGCTTTGTGCGGCTGAGCGAGACCGCGCCCGAGATCGCGCGCGAGATCCGCTACCACACGGCCTACAACTTCGTGGGCGAGCCTATTGACGGGTACCTCGCGCCCGAGTGCATCCTGAGCGAGGAGGCCGCCGACGCGCTCAAGCTCGTCGCCGCGGACCTGGAAGCCGACGGGCTGGGCCTCAAGGTGTACGACTGCTACCGGCCGCAGACCGCCGTCAACCACTTCGCGCGGTGGGCTGGGGGCGACGACGCGAGCATGAAGCTCGCGTTCTACCCCGACGAGAACCGCGGGCGTCTTTTCCAGCGCGGCTACATCGCCACGCGCAGCGGCCACAGCCGCGGCTCAACGGTGGACCTCACGCTCGTGCGGCTCCCGGCGTTCGGCCACGTGCTCCAGAGCTTCCCCAGCCCCGACGAGCTCCAGCGCTGCGACCGCCCGCGCGGCGAACGTCTGGACGAGGCCGACCTCGACATGGGCACGGCCTACGACTGCCTGGACGCGTCCGCCGCGACGGCCTCTGGCGCCGTCTCGCGCGAGGCGCAGCGCAACCGCCAGCGGCTCAAGGGTGCCATGCGCGCGCGCGGCTTTATCAACTACTCCAAGGAGTGGTGGCACTTCACGCTGGGTGGCGAGCCCTTCCGCGGCCAGTACTTCGACTTCCCGGTAGAATGACCGACGCGCGCTACCCCATCGGCCGGTACGCCCACGAGGGGCCGGTCTCGGACGAACAGCTCCGCGCCTGGATCGGCGAGATCGCGGCGTTGCCCGCCCAGATCCGCGGCGCCGCCAGAGGCCTGAACGATGCGCAGCTGGACACGCCCTACCGGCCGGATGGCTGGACGCTCCGGCAGGTGATCCACCACGTCCCGGACAGCCACGCCAACGCCTACGTCCGCTTTAAATGGGCGTTGACCGAGGACACGCCCCGCATCAAGGCCTACGACGAAGGCGCGTGGGCCGACCTCGGCGACACGCAGGTCGCGCCGGTGGAGACGAGCCTGGACCTGCTCTCGGCGCTCCACGCGCGATGGGTGGCGCTGATGAGCACGATGTCGCCCGAGGACTGGGGCCGCTCGCTCGTCCACCCCGTCGGCGGGCCGATGATGCTGCGGTGGATGGCCGGCATGTACGCGTGGCACGGGCGGCACCACCTCGCGCACCTTACGGTCACGCGCGAGCGCCACGGCTGGTAGCCTCTGGCGCCAGAGGCGCGGCTTCTATGGACTACACCGCCATCCTCGCGGAGATCGCCGACGAGTGCCGGCCGCTCGCGCGGAGCGGGCGCGTGGCGGACTACATCGCGCCTCTGGCGGCCGTCGGCCTCGGTCCGTTCGGGATGGCGCTCCGGACGGTGGAGGGCGAGGAGTTCTCGGTCGGCGACGCGGCCGTTCCGTTCTCGATCCAGAGCATCGCGAAGGTGCTGGGGCTGGCGCACGCGATGGAACTCGTGGGCGACGACATCTGGAGCCGCGTGGGGCGCGAGCCCTCGGGGACGCCGTTCAACTCCCTCGTGCAGTTGGAGACCGAGCGCGGGATCCCGCGCAACCCGATGATCAACGCCGGGGCGCTCGTCGTGGTCGACGCCACTCTCGCTGCGGCGCCGTCCAACGGCGACCACCTCCTCGCGTTCGTCCGACGCGCGGCCGACGACGAGACGTTGGGGTACGACCTCGCCGTGGCCGAGGCGGAACGGGAGACGGCGCACGGCAACCGGGCGCTCGCGCACCTGCTCAAGGCCTACGGCGTCCTCCAAGGCGACCCCGACGCTGTGATCGATGCGTACTGCCGGATGTGCTCGCTCTCGATGTCGTGCGCGGAGCTGTGCCGGGCGTTCACGTTTCTCGCCAGAGCCGGGCTCTCGCCGTCGGGCGCGCGGGTGGTGAGCCCGCGGCACGCGAAGCGGATCAACGCCGTGATGCTGACCTGCGGGGTTTACGACGAGGCCGGGGACTTCGCGTACCGCGTGGGGCTCCCGGCGAAAAGCGGCGTCGGCGGCGGCATCGTCGCGGTCCTGCCGGGCGTGTTCGTCGCCACGGTGTGGTCGCCCGGGCTGGGTCCCAAGGGGAACTCCCTCGCGGGCACGATGGCGCTGGAGCTGCTGACGACGAAGACCGGCGCGTCCATCTTCTAAGCTCTGGCGCCAGAGGCCGCAGCCCGCGCGAGCGCTCTCAGCGCGAGAGGACGACCGTCCGCGCACGTCGCTCGCCGCCGCTCTCCAGCACGAGCACGTAGGTACCCGAGGCGAGGCCTCTGGCGTCCAGGCGCACGCGGTGCACGCCAGAGGCCATCTCCGCATCGGCGAAGACGGCGGCCTCGCGTCCGAGCAGGTCGAACAAGCGGAGGCGCACGTGGCCGCCGCTCGCGAGCGTGACCTCCACCTCGGAGCCTCTGGCGACGGGATGCGGCCGCGCCGCGCCGAGCGTGAGCGCCGCGCCAGAGGCGGGTGGCGCCGCTGCCGTCGGGCTGGTGGAACGGGAGAGCGTGCTCTGGTCCAGTTGCACGATGGCGGTCGCCGGCGAGCCCTCGGGCAGGCCCTCAAAGGCGAACAGGCCGTCGTTGCGGGGCTGGGCGTAGACCGAGACGCGGCTCGCCGTCGTGGCGACGCTGTAGAGGGAGGGCGTTCCGTGGACGGCGGCGAGCGTCTGCACGAGGCTCCCGTCGGCAGTGGCGTACGACTTCAGCGTGCCGAAGCCGGCGACGAAGAGCGCGTCGCTTCCGAGTGCGAAGCCGGACCCGAACGCGCCGACGTTGACCTCGGCGGGGGCGGACCACCGGAGCGCGCCAGAGGCGCTGTAGGAGCCCAGGAACGCCCGCTCGTTGCCCGAGCGCGAGTGCGAGATCGTGCCCGGCGCGGAGGGGTCCAGCGCCACGCCTGTGGCCGAACTCGTCAGCTCGCCTTCCACGTAGAGCGCGCCGCTGGCGTCGGCCTCCATCGCGGCCGGTCGGTCGCGGCCGGCCGTCGGCGTGTAGCTCCAGAGCGCGGCGCCAGAGGTCGCATCGTGCCGCTCGACGGTGAAGCGCTGGTTGGCCAGAGAGCCGTGGTGGGTCAGGGTGTACACCGCGCCGCCTCCCACCGCGACGCCCTCGGCCGTCGCCGAGGTGGGGCTGGTCGTCTCGGCGGTGAACCTCGTGCTCCCGTCTGCTGCGTCTAGCGCCAGGAGCGAGGGCGCGAAGTACTGCGCCTCTGGCGCGCCCGGGTCCGCGTCCGGCGACGGCGGAAGGAGGACGTAGACCGCGTCGCCCTCGGTCGCGAGGCCCATCCGATGGGCGGTGGAAAAGGCGCCCGTGGTCGGGACGGCCTGGTGCCACACGTACTCGCCAGAGGCGCCGTAGCGGACGACGAACGCCAAGGGGTTGCCTGTCTGGGGCTGCACGATGGCCTCGCCCGCGCCGGGGTCGAGGTCGATCAGAACCCCCGGCGTGATGGTGCCCAGCAAGACGACGCCGCCGTCGTCCAAAACCGCGATGCGCTTTGGAAAGGCGGAGGACGCGTCGCCGAACCCGGCGCGGCGCGCTTCCAGCACGTGCGCCCACTGGAGCACGCCGTCGCCATCGAACCGCGCGAGAAATCCGGTCCCGTTGGGCGCCTCCCACTCGACGGTCGCCAGAGGCCAGTCGGGCTCTAGCGCGAGGGCGCCACCGAACGTTCCGACCGCGTACAGGCCGCCATCGGAGGCGTGCGCGAGGCCCACCACCTCGTGCGAGGTCCCGTCGCTCACGACGGGGATGGGGAACTGCGCGCGAACAGGTAGGGCGAGGATGAGCAGGGCGAAGGGGAGGAGAGCGCGCATGGTCCTGTGGGGCAAGGGGACCACAAGGTGGACGCGTCGCGCCCCCGCGCCTCTCCCGAGATGAGGGGAGACGCTGAGCCTCTGGCGCCAGAGGTCCCTGGCTTACCGGTGCAGGAGCGCTTTCAGTGCCGCCCCGCCAGAGGCGACGCCCGCCACCCACACCCACGCGCCGCTCGCGGCGAACGCGAGCGCGCCGAGTCCGCAGGCCGCGACGGTCCACGTGAGGCGGTCGACCGCCGCGGCCACGCGCTCGCCAGAGGCCACGACGTCGGGGGAGCGGACGGTGAGCGCGCCGGTTTCGGCGAGCGTCAGCACACGGTCGAGGCGGCTTGGAAGGCCGAGCGCCGTTTTGACCTCGCCGACTACGCGGTCCTTGAGCGCCTGCTTGACGCCGGGCGTGGCCTCGCCCACGAGGGGCTCTACGTAGGGCCAGACAGGGTCAAACGGGTTGAGGGCCGGGTCCAGCGCGGTCCCCAGTCCGACGAGGAGGAGCGCGGTCCGCTCCAAAAGGATCCAGTCGCGCGGCACGCGGAAGGCGCTCGCGAGGTCGCGGATGCTCACGTTCATCTCGCGCATCTGGTCGAACGCGATGCTCTGCTGCGCCATCGACTGCTCGAACGAGATGTCGCCGAGGCTGAAGTTGGCGGGGTCGATACCCTGCATCACCTCGGCCTGGATGTTCTCGATCAGGCTCACGACCGCCCGGTTGGTCTCGCTCGCGCCAGAGGCCGTGGACACGAAGCCCATCAGGCCGAGCGCGGCGGTCACGCGCGAGGCGTCGCGGGCGAGCGTGCCGGCGATCATCTCCGCGAGCCCCTCGCGCATGGTGGGCGTGAGGCGCGCGACGGCGCCGAAATCGAGGAAGACCAGCGCGAAGCCGTCGGGCTCGGCGGGGTCGGGCCGGACGAGGAGGTTGCCGGGGTGCGGGTCGGCGTGGTAGGCGCCCTCGGCGAAGACCATGCGGCCGTAGGCGTCCAGCATGCGCGCGGCGAGGGCGGTCCGGTCGATGCCACTGGCGTCGAGCGCGGCGAGGTCGCCGGACTTGATGCCGTCCACCCACTCGGTCGTGAGCACACGTTGCGCGGACCGCTCCGCAACGACGGTCGGTACCTCGACGCCAGAGGCCTCGCGCAAGGCTGCGCCCACGGCCTCGACGTTGATGGCCTCTTGCCGGAAGTCCAGCTCGGCGCGGATCACGGCCTCGATCTCGTCCATCTGCGCGTTGAGTCCGCGAATCCCGAACCACCGGCCGACAACGCGCAGGATCGTGCGGATGGCCTGGAGGTCCAGCTCGGTGATCGCCTCAATGTCGGCGTGCTGCACCTTGAGCGCCACGTCGCGGCCGTCTAGCCGCGCGCGGTGGACCTGCGCGAGACTCGCGGAGGCCACAGGCTCGGGCGAGACCCAGTCGAACAGGCCCTCTGGCGGCGCGCCGAGCTCGGAGGTCACGCGCGCGCGGACGTGCGCGAAGTCGCCGGCGGGGACCTGGTCTTGCAGGCCTTCGAGCTCGTCGCGGAAGCCCTCGGGCAGGAAGTTGGTGAGCGCGCTCGCGAGCTGCCCGGCCTTGATAAACAGGCCACGCAGCCGCAGGATGGCGCGCCGCGCGCGGCGCCCGTTGCGGACATGGAGCCTCTGGCGCCGCCGCGCCGCCCACGCGGGTCCGCGGACCTTGGCCCAGAGGTCGAACCAGAGGTAGCTCAGCGCGATGCGCGCCGCCGCGCTGTACGCCCGCCAGAGGCGGAAGCGGCGCGAGGCCGGCGCGGCGATCTCGATGCGGGGCTCGGGCGGCAGCGGCAATGGAGCCGCGGCGGTGGGCGGCGCGATCTCCGCCAGAGGCGGGACCTCCACGGTCACGTCGGCCGCGAGGCCGTCGCCGGAGTGGACCGCGCCAGAGGCGGTCGGGGCAGGGGGCTGGGTGCGCATCGGGGGCTCGTACGGCCCAGGCTGCGCAAGGCTTCGCGCCTCACACGATTCTCGCGCTCTCTGTCCTAGCTTGCGCTCCTAGTGTGCACGTACCGGAGGCGCTAGGTTGCGCCGCTGTGTCTGAGGCTTCTGGTGACCCTCTGCTCTGACTGGCACCCCTTCACGCATCTCATCCCGTCGTGCTCCAGATCGTGTACATCGCCGCCGCGCCTCGGAGCGGGACCACGTTGCTGGGCAACATCTTGGGCAGCCTGCCCAGCGTGGCTCATGTAGGCGAGTTGGACTTGGTTTGGCGAAACCCGCAGGATTACGACGAACGGCTGTGTGGGTGTGGCCACCCACTTGCGATCTGCCCGTTCTGGAACGATGCGCTTGACGTCGCGCGGTCCTTCCACTCGCAAGTGGATGTCTCAGGCCATTACAACCAGGTTTTGGCTTGGGAGCGACGCATCGCCCATGGGGCTGCACCATCGGCGCAGGAGCAGGTGTACCTGGAGTCAATCACGGAGATGTACCGCCGCGTCACGGAGGCCAGCGGCGCCCGCGTCATCGTCGACTCGTCCAAGAGGCCGCATTACGGGGCATGCCTCCGCCGCATCCCAAGCGCCGACGTCCGCGTGCTCCACCTCGTCCGCGATCCCCGCGCGTTCGTGTACTCGCGCCAGAGCCGCCTCAAGGCGGCCCGCCCCGATGGTCGGTTCGCGCTCGACATGCCCCGTGCAGCGCTCGACCTCTACCGCTGGCGCCGCATCAACCGCGAGGCGGCGGGACTCGCGCGCAGGGGGGCATCCATGCGCGTCCAGTACGAGAGGCTGATGGCGGACCCGGAGCGCGTGCTGGGCGAGATCGCGGCGTTCTCCAACTTGGAGGTGGACGGGCTAGGCCAAGGCGGCGCCGTCGACCTCGCGACGAGCCACACGTTCAAGGGCAACAAGAACCGGTTCCAGACCGGCGAGGTGCGCTTGGCGGAGGACCTGCGGTGGGAGCGCGAGTTAACCCCGCTCAGCGAAGGCGCCCTCCGCGTGCTCGCAGCGCCTCTTCTCGCGTGGCCTCTGGCGCTAGAGGCTGCCGGTTGAACCTCTGCGGGGCGAGGCTGCCCGCGCCCTATACCTCTGAGCCAATGAGCCCTCTCTCTAGACCAGGGCCGTCGCCGGAGTGGACCGCGCCAGAGGCGGTCGGGGCAGGGGGCTGGGTGCGCATCGGGGGCTCGTACGGCCCAGGCTGCGCAAGGCTTCGCGCCGCACACGATTCTCGCCAGAGGCCTCTGGCGCCGTGGTGTGCTCCCGCGAGGGGGCGGACAGCTGGACCGCGCGAAACGACTGCTCGTTCTGTTTTTCAGGCTCCTGAGACGTTTAGGTTTATACACTGACGTTCCTCTCTCTCCCCGTATCTCTATGCGCCACTTTGTTACGCTCCTCGTCTTGGCTCTCCTTAGCGTCTCTGGCGTAGCGCCAGAGGCCTCTGCGCAGACGCCGGGCTCATGCGCGCTGGGAACGGCGGAGGGCGAGCTCGACGTGTCCAACGTCTTCGCCCGCGTGTTCAACACCGGGAGTCTGTTCTTTGGCAACACCACGACCAACGGCGACGGCTACCTCGCGCCGCGCTTCTCCGACCACTCCCCGCTGTTCGCGGCGGGCATCTGGCTGGGCGGGTTCGCCGAGGGCGAGCTCCGCGTCGCGGGCTCGAACTACAGCAACTTCAATTTCTACCCCGGCCCGCTCAACGAGGACGGCATGCTGCCCGACGCCGACGACTGCTCCGCCTTCGACCGCATCTACGTCGTGAGTACCGCGGACGTGGACCGCTACGAGGCCTCTGGCGAGGCGACCGCAGACCTCGCGGCGTGGCCGGTCGGGCTGGGCGCGCCCGCCGTGGACGCCATCGGCCAACCGCTGACGGCGACCTCGCGGGAGCAGGTGCTGGACCTCGGTGCGGGCGAGCGGCCGGTGATCTACGGAAGCCAGACGGCGTGGTGGGTCATGAACGACGTGGGCGCGCCGCACACCGCTCGCGAGACGCCGCCGCTCGGTGTGGAGGTGCGCGTGAGCGCGTTCGTGATCGCAGGTGACGCGGTGGCCGGGGCGCCAGAGGCCACGTTCTACCGCTACGAGATCGTCAACCGGAGCGCGAACGAGATCACAGGCCTCCGCGCGGGCTTCTTTAGTGACCCCGACCTGGGCGCCGCGGGAGATGACTACATCGCGACCGACACGACGCGGAGCCTCGTCATCGCCTACAACGCCAGCCCGACAGACCTGGTGTACGGCATTCCGCCCGCGCTGGGCATAGACCTGCTGAACGGCGCTGCCGCCTCCAGCTGGTTCATCGGCGGGGAAAGCACGACGACGACGGGGGACCCGATCACGGGCGAGCAGATGTACAACGTGCTCCAGGGCTTGTGGAGCGGCGGTTCACCGGTGCGCGAGTTCGGGAACGGCTACAGGCAACCCGAGACGTACCCCGTTACGCCATTCGTCCTTGCAGGAGACCCGGTAACGGGGTCCTTCTGGAGCGAGGAGAACATCGACGGCGAGGGCACGAACGGTCCCTCTGGCGACCGCCGCATGGTCATCACGGCGCCGCCCACTACGCTGGCCTCTGGCGCGAGCCGCACGGTGGACCTCGCGGTCCTCTTCGCGCAAGGGACGGACCGCTTCGATAGCGTCACCGAACTCCGCGACATCAGCGACGAGGTACAAGTGGCATACGACGACGGCTCGCTCTTCTCACTCGGGGACGCCCTCGCTCTTTTGCCCGCCCCCACGCCTCTGGCGCCAGAGGCCGGGCAGTACGTGGGAGCTTTGGAGAGCGTCGCCTTCTCGTGGACGCCCGTTCCTGGAGCCGAAGGCTACACGCTGAGATGGGGCGACTCGCCAGAGGCCCTCACGTCGCAGTGGGTCACGACGGAGACCGAGGTCTCCGTATCCGCCCGGAGTCTGGTAGTGGGGAGCAGCCTGCGGACCTTCTACTGGCAGGTCGAGTCGGGCGCGAATGGCGCTGTTGGGGCCGCTTCCGAGGTCCAATCAGGAGAGGTGTACGTGCCCGGCGTCTTGGAGCTGGCCTCTGGCGCTCCGGCGTACGTCGAGGTCGCCAGAGGCGACGGCGGGGATCCCTGCGGCCCGGACGCGGTGAGCCCGGACGGATGTGACGAAGTGGGTGGCAACCTCGTCTGGCGCTCGCTGAACTCGACGGGGCAGTATTACCTCCACGATAACATCCACGATACGAGCCAGCGGTTTCGGTTCACGCTCGCCGCGGCGGCGCCTAACGACTTCGAGATTCGGTTTACGGCGGGCGGCGGCCTGGCGCTATCCGCCCCCGAAGATTTTTACTCGTATAGAGGCTTGAGCAACGTGATTCGCGTGCCGTTCGAGATCTGGGACATCGGCCCGGTGGTCGCAGGCGAGGACAATGATCCCGCCGATGACGTGAGGCTGATCCCGGCGCTGAGCTCTCTCGACGTAGATGCTTCCGGTCCAGACATTGCGGGGACGTGCGCGTTCGACCCCAGCGAGATTCCTGAATCTCGCGCCCTGCTCGATGGCTACGTCGAGAGCGACGCGATCAGCGGGTACTACCCTGAGTCGAGCTACGAGGACTTCGAGGGAGACTTTCTTGCTGAGGTTGACGCGGCCCCAGGCGGGTGCCTGGAAACGGACTCACGGAGTGCTACCCTCGCTTACCTGGACCTCTCGCGCTATCCCCCTGTTGGAGGGTACACGTTCGGCTCCCTCGCGACGGCGCCCGCGCTGCCGGAGACCGGGACCACGGTCCGGTTCTACACGACCGGTGCCCCGCCGCCCGTCGCCGCCGCCCCCTTGCCAGAGGCCTCTGGCGGAATCGCGCTGGCGGTTGGCCCGAACCCCTCGCGCGGAGCCGCGACGGTGCGCGTGACGCTCGCGGCGCCAGAGGGGGTGCGCGTGCGGCTGTTGGACATGCTCGGCCGCGAGGTGGCCGTGATCGCCGACGGGCCGCAGGCCTCTGGCGAGACGGCGTTTGCGCTTCCGGGAGACCTGGCTGCGGGCGTCTACGCCGTAGAGGCCGTGGCGGGAGGAGCCTCGCGCGTGACGCGGCTCGTGACCGTGATTCGGTAGGCGCGCCTACGCTGCGGCCTCTGGTGACGGCGCGACGGCCTCCGCATCGGCGCCGTCGCCAGAGGCGTCGTCGAAGCGGACGCCGACGAGGCGGCTGACGCCGGGCGTGGGCATCGTCACGCCGTACATCCGGTCGGCGGCCTCCATTGTGAGCTTGTTGTGGGTCACGAGGATGAACTGCGTGCGGTCCGCGAAGCGGCGGATGAGGTGCATAAAGCGGCCCACGTTGGCGTCGTCCAGGGGCGCGTCCACCTCGTCGAGGATGCAGAACGGGCTTGGCTTGACGAGGTAGATCGCGAAGAGGAGCGCGATGGCCGTCAGCGTTTTCTCGCCGCCCGAGAGCTGGCCCAGCGAGACGGGCCGCTTGCCGCTCGGCCGCGCGCGGATCTCGACGGGCGCTTCGAGCGGGTCGTCGCCGTCGAGGATGAGGTCGGCGGCGGCGTCCGACCCGAAGAGGTCGGTGAACAGCTCGGAGAAGGCGCCGCGGACGGCCTCGAAGGTCTCGCCGAAGCGCTCGGCCGCGGTCGTGTTGATCTCGTCGATCGTGGTGAGCAGCGTGTTCTCGGCGTGGGCGAGGTCGGCGCGTTGCTCTTGGAGAAAGCTCAGGCGCTCCTTTTCCTCGTCGTACTGCTCCAGCGCGAGCTCGTTGACGGCACCCAGCCCGCGAATCTTGTCGCGCAGGCGCGGGATTTCGAGCCGCGCCGTGGCGGGCTGAAACATCTCCTCCGCCTCCAGCTTGTCGAGGTGCTCCGCCGCCTCGTCCAGGCCGACGCCGTGCTCCTCGGTGAGCCGCTCGTCCAGGCCGTCCAGTCGCGTGGCGGCCTCGGCCTGCTTGATCTCGGCACCGGAGGCCGTCTCGGCGGCGGCTTCTCGCCTCTGGCGCAGACCGCGAAGCGCGGCCTCGGCATCGGAGATGTGGGCGCGGGCCTGGAGAACGGCGGTCTCCGCGTCCTCGGCGGCGGTTTGCAGCCCGTCGGTCAGCGCGCGGGCTTCGTCGAGCTGCTGGCGCAGACCTTCTCCGGCGCCAGAGGCTTCGGCGAGCGCGGCGTCGAGCCTCTGGCGCTCGGTCTGCCGCGTGGCCTGGCGCTGCGCGATGTCGTGGCGCGTGCCTTCGGCGCGCTCGCGGGCGGCTCGGGCGCCAGAGGCCTCGCTCTCGGCGCGGGCGTAGGCGAGGCGCGCGTCGGCCCAGGCCTCGTCGGCCTGGCGGAGCGTTTCGGCGGCTTCGCGCGCGGCGGCCTCGGCGGTTTCGAGGACGCCTCGGGCGTCGGCCTCTTGCGCCGTAGCGGCGTCGAGGGCGGTCTGGAGGTCGGCTTCGTCGGGCTCGCCAGAGGCCTCGGCGTCCAGGGCCTCGAGCCTCGCGGCGAGGCGTGTGGCCTGGGCCTCTCGCGCCTCGCGTTGGGCGGCATGGCGGTCGGCGTCGCGCTGTGCTCCCGCCAGCCTCTGGCGCGCGGCGTCGCGCTCGGACTCGGCGGCGCGGAGCGCCTGGCGCGCTTCGTCGCGGGCGTCGCGGGCGCTCCCCGCGGCCGTCTGGGCGCTCGCGAGAGCGGCCTCGGCAGCGTCCAGGGCCTCTTGCGCCGTCGCGAGCCGCTCGCGGGTGCCGAGGCGCGAGGTCTGGGCCGTGGCGCTGCCGCCGCGGACGGCGCCGGTGCCGTCGGTCCACGCGCCGCCGGGCGTGACGAAGCGGGCGACGGGGTAGGCTTCGCGCTGCTCGCGGGCGTCTCCCAGCGACGGGACGAGAAACGTGTTGGCAAAAAGGGCGCCGGTGAGCGCGCCGTAGGCGCCGTCCACGCGGACGCGGTCCGCCAGAGGCACGGCGCCAGGGGGCGTGGGGGAGCGTTCCTGCGGAGCGCGGCCGAGGCGGCTGAGGACGAGGAACGTCGCGCGGCCCCGCTCCGACGCGCGCAAGCGGCCGATGGCGGCGTCGGCCTCGTCCTCGGTCTGAACGACGAGCGCGCCCGCCCACGGGCCGAGCGCGGCCTCGACGGCGAGCTGGTCCTCGTCCGAGCAACCGACCACGTCGGCGACGGTCGGCGCGTCCCAGTCGGGGTGCTCGCGGAGAAACGAGACGGCGTCGTCGCCGCTGCCTTCCTCCACCAGCGCGCTCAGGAGCGCGGCCTCGGCGCGGGCGCCTTCGCGCGCGGCGCGCGACGTTTGCAGCGCGGCTTCCGCTCCGTCCAGCGCCTCTTGCGCCATGTCGCGGGCCTCTCGCGCCTCGCCCATCGCCATCTCGGCGGCAGAGGCCGCCTGCTCGAACGCGGAGAGGTCCGCCTTGGGTGCCTTGTCCTCAGCGCCCGCTTCGAGCGTGGCCTGCTCGGCGGCGAGCCGCTGGCGCTCGGCCTCGCGCATCGTGCGGCGGTCGGCGAGGCGGTCCAGGGCGCGGCGGGCGCTTTGCGCCTCGCCAGAGGCTCGGCCGAGGTCCCCTCGCGCGGCATCGCGCGTGCTCCGGGCCCGCTGCGCGGCGGTGTCGGCGTCGGCGCGCGCGGTGAGCGCAGCGTCGCGGACGCCAGAGGCCTGCTCCAGCGCGGCGGCGGTCTCACCGATGCGGGCGTCTAAGTCCTCGGTCTGCGCGTCGAGCGCCTCCAGCCTCTGGCGGTCGGCGTCGTCCTCGGCGTCCAGCCGCGCGAGGGCGCGGGCGTTCGCTTCGCGTCGCTCCGTCCCGACCCTCAGCTCGGAATCGAGCGCGCGGACGGTTTCGATGTGGGCGTCCAGCGCGCGGCGGGCGTCGCCCAGCGACTGCTCCTTGGCCACGAGGCCCGTCCGCTCCTCTTCGAGCGCGGCCTCGCCCTTGGCGATCTGCGCGTTGAGCGCGCCGACCCCTTCGCGGGCCTCTTGCGCGGCGCGGGCCGCTTCGGCGCGCTCGGCGCCCAGGCGGGCGTAGTCGTGCGCGATCATCGCCAGCTCCAGGGCGCGGAGGCGCTCGGCAAAGCGGCGGTGGCGCGAGGCTTTTTGCGCCTGGCGCGAGAGGCTGCGGACCTGCTTTTCGACCTCCTCGATGATGTCGTCCAGGCGCGTGAGGTCGGCCTGGGTCGCGTCCAGCTTTTTGAGCGCCTGCCCGCGGCGCACCTTGTACTTGGTGACGCCAGCGGCCTCCTCGAACAGCCGCCGCCGGTCGGCCGCGTTCTCGCTCAGGATGTCCTCGATCATCTTGAGCTCGATGACGGAGTAGGCGCCGGCGCCCATGCCGGTGTCCATGAACAGGTCCAGCACGTCCTTGAGCCGACACGTTACGCCGTTCAAGAGGTACTCGGAGTCCCCGGAGCGGTAGAGCCGCCGCGCGACCGTCACCTCGCCGTACTCGGTCGGCAGCACGCCGCGCGTGTTCTCGATCGTCAGCTCCACCTCGGCCATGCCGAGCGCCTTTTTGCCGGCGGCGCCGTTGAAGATCACGCCGGCCATGCTCTCGCTGCGCAAGAGGCGCGCGCGCTGCTCGCCGAGCACCCACCGGATGCTGTCCACGACGTTGCTCTTGCCGCACCCGTTGGGCCCCACGATAGCCGTCACGCCCGGCGAGAAGTCGACGGCGGTTTTCTGGGCGAAGCTTTTGAACCCGTGGATCGAGAGGTTCTTGAGGTACATCGGCTGCGGGGGCGCCCGCGAGGTGGGAGCCGGCGAAGATACCGGGCCTCTGGCGGGGGCGCGGGGCGCGCGAGGTGGTGCGCTCCGCCAGAGGCCTCTGGCGGCGTGAAGACCTCGTCCGGCCGGAATCGGGCGCCAGAGGCGCGGCGTTCGGCGGGGAAACGACTCCGCACACCGATGACGCTTTCCATCCTCGACCTCGTCCCCATCACCTCTGGCGGGACCGCCGCCGAGGCCATCCGCCGGACCGTGGACCTCGCGCAGCTCGCCGACCGACTGGGCTACGAGCGGCTCTGGTACGCCGAGCACCACGGGATGCCCAGCATCGCGAGCTCGGCGCCCGAGATCATTATCGGGCAGGTGGCCTCCGCGACCGAGCGCATCCGCGTCGGCTCCGGGGGCGTGATGCTGCCCAACCACGCGCCACTGCTCGTGGCCGAGCGGTTCCACACATTGGAAACGCTGTTCCCCGGCCGCATCGACCTCGGCCTCGGGCGCGCGCCCGGCACCAACCCGGCGCACGTCCGCGCGCTCCGCTCGTTCGACGCCGAGCAGTTCCCGCACCAGCTCGCCGAGCTCGTCACGCTCTCGCGCGGCGGCTTCCCCGACGACCACCCGTTCGCGCAGGTGCGCGTCACGCCAACGGGCGTAGACCTCCCGCCGATCTGGCTTCTCGGCTCCAGCGGCGCGAGCGCGCAGTTCGCCGGCGCCAACGGGCTGGGCTACGCCTTTGCGAGCCACTTCTCGCCCACGCCAGCGGCCCCCGCGTTGCTCGCCTACCGCGACGCGTTCCAGCCCTCCGAGGCGTTTCCCGAGCCGCACGCCATTCTCGCCGCGACCGTCGTTTGCGCCGAGACCGACGCCGAGGCCCGCCGCCTCGCGACCACGATGGAACTCGCCTGGGCGGGCATCCGCACGGGGCGCTTCGAGCCGCTGCCGTCGCCAGAGACCGCCATCGCGCACGACTACTCTCCTGCCGAGCAGCAGGCCGTCGACCTCTACCGCCAGATTGCGATCGTGGGCACGCCAGAGGCCGTCCGCGACGAGATCACGCGCCGCGCCGAGGAAGCGGGCGCCGACGAGGTGATGGTCACGACGAACATCTACGACCCCGAGGCGCGGTTGCGCTCGTTCTCGCTTCTGGCCGAGGCCTTCGAGATGGCGCCTCTGGCGGCCTGAGCCTCTGGCCGTTTGAGCCTCTGGCGCTACAACCCACGCGCCTGTCCACAGTGTGGACGGCGTGTGGACAGCGCGCCAGAGGCCTGTCGGTTAGCGCCGCACGACCGCGAGTGTCGCCGAGGCGCCGCCTGCGGTCGCGCGGATTAGATACGTCCCCGGCGAGAGGCCGCTGGCGTCGAACGCGAGAACCGTTCGGCCCGCCGCCAGAGGGCCGTCGTGTAGCGTTGCTACTTCGCGGCCGAGCACGTCGTAGGCCGCCACGTGGACCGCGAGAGGCGCGGCCGCGTCCAGCGCAAGCGTGGTGCGCTCGGCGAACGGGTTGGGACCCGCGAGGCGGAGCGCCAGAGGCCCGGAGCGCGCCGGAGGCTCGGCGGCGGTGTCCACGTCGTCGTTGAGGAGGCGGGCGGCGACGATGCCGGTCGGGTCGGACTCGCCGTTCCCGCGTTGTCCCGCGACGAGGATGCGCCCGTCGGCCTGAAGGGCGAGACCAGCGCCGACCGCGGGCGTGCCGGCGGCGACGCGGCTCACGCCGTTCGTGCCGAACGCGACGTCCAACTGCCCGCCCGTGGTCAGCCGACCCACAAAAGCCTCTGGCGCGATAAGCGTGCCGACGGTGCCGCTGAAGAGAACCTTGCCGTCGTTCTGAATCGCGACTGCCGTGGTCTGCGCAATCGCGGCTCCCAGAGTGGAGCGGAAGATGCCGTTCTCGGCAAAGGTCGCGTCCAGCGTGCCATCGGCGAGGAAGCGGACGACGAGGGCTTCCGAGGCGCCCGCGAACAGGTCCGCGGAGATGCCGACCGCGACGGTGCGCCCTTCTGCATCCACCCGCGCATCCGTCATGAGCACGAAGGGAAAGCCCGTACTGAAGGTGGTCACGCCGTCGGCTCCAAACGACGCGTCCAGCGTGCCATCGGGGAGCACGCGAGCGAGGGCGCCGTCCAACTCGAACAACCCATCGGGCACCGCGACGCCGCCCGTGAGCGTGAGCGCGCCGTTGGCGTCGTAGACCCCCCCAAACGCCACCAGTCCAGACGAGGAGGGCGTTCTGATCACGCCGCCCGTGCCGTACGACGCGTCGAGCGCGCCGGTACGCGTGAACCGGGCCGAGAGGACGCCGCCGCCGCCCTCGCCATCCGACGCGGCGTACGTCCCGCCTGTGGCCAGCGAGCCGTCGGTAAGCTCCCGCACGGCGACGAACAGGCTCTGGTCAAACCCCTCCTCGGCCTCCAACTCCACGATGCCGCCGGTGCCGAACGTGGCCTCTGGCGCGCCAGAGGCGCTCAGCTTGAGGAGCACGCCCGCCTGGATGGTGTCGTCGTCGTCCACGCGGGCGCCGGAGAGCACGAGCGATCCATCGGCGAGCAGCGTCGCTCCCTGCGCGCGGTACGCGCGGCTGTCCGGAAACGCGGCGACGCCGTCCGTCCCGTAGGCGGTATCCACCGTGCCGTCGGCGCGGAGGGAGAGCACGGCGGCGTTGCCTTGCACCACGCCGATAAGGAGGATCCTCCCGTCGGGCCGGACGAGAACGCGAGAGGCGCCCGTGTTCGGGGCCTGGTAGCTGAACACGCCATTCCCCGCGAACGTGGCGTCTGGCGCGCCGGGTTGCGCGGCCGCCAGAGGCGAGGCGAGGACGAGGAGGAGAGGGAGTAGGAAACGGATCATCGGCGGGGAAGGGGCTGTGCCTAACGATACAGTGGTGGACAGGAAAGGGCGGGCCACGGCGGGTTGCCGAGGCGGCCCCAGCCTCTGGCGCCGTTCGCCGGCGGCTGGGACCGGGCGAAGACGCGGCGGTTTGGGCGGGAGTCACAGAGCGTCTTCGTTTTTTTCGAGACGCCCTCGCGCCCTGCGCCGGGCCTCTGGCGGAGCGTGGGCCCGTTCCTACCTTCCGGCATCCCACCGAGCCCATGGACGACCGCACCCTCGACGCCGAAGCCACCGCGCTTGTCGACTCCCTGCGGAGAGGGGAGACCATCGACGAGGCCCCCGATGCCCTCGTGCGCCGCCTGTACGCCGACCTCCGCGATCTCGCCGGGCGCCAGCGGCGGCGCTGGGTCGGCAACGAGACGCTCAACACGACGGCGCTCGTGCACGAGGCGTACATCAAGCTGGCCGGGGGCGACCTCAAGGCCGAGAGCCGCGCGCACCTCCTCGCCATCGCGAGCCGCGCCATGCGGCAGGTGCTCGTCAACTACGCCGAGGGCCGCAACGCGCAGAAGCGCGGCGGCGGCGTGCACGACCTCGCGCTGGATGACGTGGCCGGCGTGCCGGACGGCAACCTCCTCAGCCCCTCGCAGGCCGACGACATCCGAGCGCTCGAAGCGGCGCTCTCCAAACTCGAAGCGTTCGACGCCAGAGGCGCCCGCATCGTGGAGTGCCGCTTTTTCGGAGGCATGACGGAAGCGGAGACGGCCGCCGCGCTCGGCATCTCGGAGTCCACGGTCACGCGCGGCTGGCGGGCGGCCCGCGCGTGGCTCTACACGCACATGGAGCGCGATTTTCCGTCGCGGATCTAGGCGCGTGACGGGGCGCACGCCCGGTTCCGGTAGACCCGGCAGCCCCCGTGCCCATGAGCCCCGACCGCTGGCGCCGCATTCAGGACCTCTTCGACGCCGTCGTGGACCTTCCCCGCGCGGAGCGCGACGCCACGCTGGCGCGGGAGGCCTCTGGCGACGCCGCGCTCCGCCGCGACGTGGACGCGCTGCTCCAAACAGAGCGCGAGGCGACGCTCTTCTTCGAGAGCCTCGGCGGCACGCTCGCCCACGCGGGCGCGCCTCTGGCGCCATCGGACCCGCCAGAGGCGGCGTCGACGTTGCTGCGCCTCGCGGTGGTGCTGCGCGAGCAGGGGCGTCTGGACGCGGCGCGGTCGCTGGCCGAGGAGGCAGTGCGCATCCACCGCGCCGAGCACGGCGCGGCGCATCCGTTTACCGGGGCGAGCCACGGGCTCCTGGCCCGGATCGCGGCGCTGCAGGGGGACCACGCCACTGCGATCCCGAACGAACGGCTCGCGCTGGCCTGCTTTAAAGCGGTGCACGGCGCCGATCACGCGCTCACGCGGGCCTCGCGCTCACGTCTGGAACGCTTGCTCCGCTCTGCGAGCAGTCCGTGAGCCCGCTCCGCCAGAGGCGCCGCTGCCGCATCCGATCCCGCCGGCACGAAACGCCAGCGGGATCAGGCGAAGGGGAGGCCCGGGGCCGCCGCACTCCCACCACAAGGTGCGGCGGCCCCACCGTTCTTGCCGAGGGGCAAGAGATGGCTTGTAACGAGCCTCACCCTCTAATGCGGGAAAACGGTCCGATATGTGTCATGCCGCTCGAAAAAAATCGAGAACGCCCTCCAGAGGCGCGTAGAGCCGGTTTCCTCGGGGTCCCACGGCCTCTGGCGGGGAATACGCGCGTGGCCTAGCGGGGGCGCGAAATCAAAGGTGTTCAGTATGTTCGGGCCACCCACCCAGGTCCCCGGCATGTCCTCGACTTCTCCGGACACGCCTCCCCCCGGCGACGTAACCCGTCTGCTCGACGCGCTCCGCCGGGGCGAGGCCGACTCCGACGCGCTGTTCCGACGGCTCTACGACGAGCTCCGCACGCTCGCGCGCCACCACCGCGCCCGCTGGCGCGGCAACGAGACCATGAACACGACGGCGCTCGTCCACGAGGCGTACTTCAAGCTGCTGGGGAGCGTGGAGGGCTTCGAGAACCGCTCGCACGTGCTGGGGGTGGCGAGCCGGGCGATGCGGCAGGTGCTCGTCACCTACGCCGAGGCGCAGCGCGCGCTCAAGCGCGGCGGCGGCGTCCCGAACCTCTCGCTGGACGAGGCGAGCACGGCAGACGACGGCTCGCTCCTCAGCGACGAGCAGGCCGACACCATCTCCGCGCTTGACGAAGCCCTCACGCGCCTGGCCAAAGCCGACGAGCGGGCCGCCCGCATCGTGGAGTGCCGCTTTTTCGGCGGCATGTCCGTCGAGGAAACCTCCGAGGCCCTCGGGCTCTCGGTCGCTACCGTGGGGCGGAGCTGGCGCGCGGCGCGCGCGTGGCTCTACGGCGAGCTCAAGCCCTCGCCCCTTCTCGACCTGTAGCCCCTGACGCCGTGCTGGATTCCACCCGCTGGCGTCGCATTGAGGCGCTCTTGGACGAGGCCTCTGGCGCCGCACCCGCATCGCGCGAGGAGATCCTCGACGCCGGGTGCCGGGACGAAAAGGGCGTGCTGGACGAGGCGCTGCGCGACGAAGTGCGCCGGCTGTTAGCTCTCGATGACGAAGCGGACGGGTTCTTCGGCGGCCTGCGCGACGCCACGCTGGGCGCAGGGGGCGACGGCGCGCTGGACGCCCCCGCTCTGGACGACCTGGTCGGCCGCGAGGTGGGCTGCTACCGCGTCGAGGCGCGGGTCGGCACCGGCGGCATGGGCGCCGTCTACCGCGCGCGCCGGGCCGATGGCGCCTACCGCCGCCCCGTCGCAATCAAGGTCGTGCGCCCTGGCCTTTCCGCCGACGTGGGGCCGCGCTTTCGGCGCGAGCGCGAGCTGCTGGGCTCGTTGGACCACCCCAACGTGGCGCGGCTGCTGGACACGGGCGCGCTGCCGGACGGGCGCCCGTGGCTCGCGATGGAGTACGTGGAGGGCGAGACCATCACGGCCTACGCCGACCGCCAGAGGCTCGGCGTAGACGCGCGCATCCGCCTCTTCCTGCAGGTCTGCGACGCCGTCGCCTACGCCCACCGCGCGCTGATCGTCCACCGGGACCTCAAGCCCAGCAACATCCTCGTGGCCTCTGGCGAGGCGGGGGACCCCGGGCTGCACTCCATCGAGGACGAAGGGGGCGCCTCTGGCGCCAGAGGCACGGCGCGTCCCTCGCTACCGCGGACCTCTGCCCCCCGGGTCAAGCTTCTCGACTTTGGCGTGGCCACGCTCGTGCGCGAGGACGGGGCCGCGACCACGCACACGGGCCGGACTCTTCTGACGCCCGCCTACGCCGCGCCGGAGCAGATCCGCGATGAGCCGGCCTCGACCGCCGCCGACGTGTACGCGCTCGGCGCGCTGCTCTACGAACTCCTCACCGGCTCCAAAACGGTCCAGACTGAGGGGTGCCCCGCACACGAGGTCGCGCAGGCCGTTCTGGACCACTCGCCGCCCGCGCCGTCGGCGGCGTTTACTGCGGACAACGCGGGCGCCAGAGGCCTCTCGCCCGCGCAGCTCTCGCGGCGCCTGCGGGGAGACCTGGACCGCGTGGTGATGATGGCGCTGCGCAAAGAGCCGGAGCGGCGCTACTCGTCGGTGGAGGCGTTCGCGCGCGACCTGCGGCGGCACCTGGAGGGCCGCGTGGTGGAGGCGCGGCCAGATACGGTCGGGTACCGGCTGGCGACGTTCGTGCGCCGCAACCGCGTCTCGGTCGCCGCTGGCGCCGTGGCGCTCGCGGCCGTGCTGGGTGGGGCGGGGCTGACGCTGTGGCAAGCGCGAGAGGCCCGTTCGGAGAGCGCCCGCGCCACGGCCCAGGCCGAGCGGGCCGTCGAGGTGGCCGCGTTTATGACCGATCTCCTGGGCGACTTCGACCCCAGCCGGTCTCAGGGCGGTCTCCTCAGCGCCGACTCCGTGCTCGCGCGCGCCGCCCTCCGCGTCCGCTCGGGCCTGGACGCGCACCCCGACGTGCGCGCCCAACTCTTGGGCTCGCTCGGCAAGATCTACCAGAGCTACGCCCACTTCGACCGCGCGGACAGCCTCTTGCGCGAGGCGCTCGACCTCCGCCGAGAGCACTTCGGAAACGATCACCCCGACGTGGCGACGGGCCTCCGCGACCTGGGGTGGCTCGCCTACGTGCGCGGCGACTACGGCCGCGCCGAGGTGCTCTACACCGACGCCCTGGCCCTCCACCGGGGCGCAGCCGAGCCGGACCCGCTCGCCATCGCCGCGGACCTGGAAGGGCTGGGCATCATCAGCCGCGTCCGCGGCGAGTACGAGGCGGCGCTCCGCGAACTCCGCGAGGCCCTCGCCATCCGCGAGGCGCAGCTCCCGCCAGAGGACGAGCGCATCACGGCGACGCTCAACCAGATCGCCTACGTGCTCTACGACCTCCAGCGCTTTCGCGAGGCCGAGCCGCTATACCAGCGCGTGCTCGAGGTTCGGCGCCGCACGATGGGCGAGCACGTCCAGACCGCGCAGGTGCTCAACGACTACGCCGCGCTGCTCCTGGCGGACGGCCGCGCCTCGGAATCCATCGCGCTCCACAAGGAGGCCCTCGGCATCCGCCGCCGGCTGCTCGGCCCGGACCACCCGCACGTGGCGCAGAGCCTGAGCCAGGTTGGCTGGGCGCTCCAGTCCGACGGCCGCTACGCCGAGGCCGAAACGCTCTACGTCGAGGCGCTCGGCATCCGCCAGAGGCACTTCGGGGACGTGCACGTCAGCGTCGCCAACAGCCTGGTGCTCGTGGGCGAGGCCCGCGCGCTCCAGGGCGATACGTCGGCCGGCCTCGCGCTGATCGCCAGAGGCGCCCGCACGATGGAGAGGGCGCTGGGCGCGGACAACCGGACGGCGAAGCTCGCGCGGTTGCGCTATGTGGAAGGGCTCATCGAGGCGGGGCAGATCCGCCGCGCCCGGGAGGAGGCGCGCGGCCTGTACAGCGGCCTTCGCGACGCGAGGGACCCGGACAGCCCGGCGTTCGCGCGGCTACGCGCGGTGCGCCAGCGGCTCGGCTAACCGGGAACCGGGGCCTCTGGCGCCAGAGGCAGACGGGGTGCGTGGGACCGTGCCCCGCGGCGAGGACTCGGGCCGAGCAGCCGGTGCCGCAAACGGGCCGGTTGGCAACGAAACCGGGCCTCTGGCGACGCTCCACACGCTCTCCGCAACTCGCGTCCGTTGCGGGCGTAGCCGCGCCACTTTGCCACGTCCCCACCCGCGAGCCTCTCGCGCTGTTCCGATATGTCTCTTTTCCTACGCACGCTCGCCCTCGGGCTCCTCGCAGCGGTCTCCGCGCCAGAGGCCCTCGCCCAGATGGGCGGCATGGGCGCCCCGCTCGTCGGCACCGTCGTGGACGGCTCGACGGGCGAGTCCATCGTTGGCGCCAACGTCACCATCTACCAGAACGACGCGTTCCTGACCGGCGCCGCGACCGACCTCGATGGTCGGTTCGAGATCGGCCTCCGGCCGGGCACGTACCGCGTCCGCTTCAGCTTCGTGGGCTACACCACGATTGAGCAGGAGGACGTCGCGGTCTCCGCAGGCCCGACGGACCTCGGCGTGATCCAGATGGCGCCGGACGCCGCGCTTCTCGGCGAGGCGCAGGTGACGGCCCAGCGCGAGTTCGTAGAGCAGCAGGCCGACCGCACTGTCTATAACGTGCAGGAGCAGGCGGTCACCGCCGGCGGCAGCGCGCTTGAAACGCTGCAGACGCTTCCCTCGCTCGAAGTCGACACCGACGGCAACGTCTCGCTGCGCGGCAACCAGAACGTCGCCATCCAGATCAACGGGCGCCCCGTGCCCGTGACCGGCGCGTTCCTCGCGGCGCTGCTCCGCCAGATCCCGGCGGACAAGGTGAACAGCGTGGAGGTGATCCCCAACCCCAGCGCGAAGTACGAGCCCGACGGCATGGGCGGCATCATCAACATCAAGCTCGCCGAGGGCACCGATCGCGGCCTCTCCGGCGGCCTCACGCTCGGCGGCGGGACCGAGCCCAGCGGCAACGTCGGCGCCAACGTCAGCTACCAGCAGGGCGCCTGGGACCTCAACGCGCAGTACGGCTTCCGCTACGACGAGCGGCAGACGCTCAGCGAGTCCTCGCTGCTGCTCCGTAACGCCTCTGGCGAGACCGTCACCAACCGCAATCAGAACGGCGAGAGCGGCAACCGCAACACCTCGCACTTCCTCAACGGCTCCGCCAACTACACCTTCTTTGAGGGCGCGGACCTGACGTTCGAGGGATCGCTCGGGCTGCGCAACGGCGTCAACGACGGCTTCACCAGCTTCGACTACCTCACCGGCGGCACGGCGGACTCCCAGCGCCTGAACGACTCCAACTCCGACGGCTTCAACGGTGACGCCGCGCTCGTCTTCCGGCGCAAGTTCGTCGGCGGCGGAGGCGGGTCGCAAGCGGCCTCTGGCGGCGGCCCCGGAGGCCCCGGTGGCATGCGCGGCGGCTTCGGCGGCCCGCGCGGCGGCGGCGGCACGACGAGCGACCACGAGCTCGCCGTCGAGGCGCGTTACACGGCCAACCAGAACGACGACCTCGGCTGCTTTGCCGACGCGTTCGGCACGGTCGCGGGCAGCGACACCGGCGAGTGCTTCGCCCTCACGAACGGCCTCGCGGCACGCCAGAGGCAGAACAGCGACCAGTCCAACGATGAGGCCTCGTTCCAGGTGGACTACACCCGGCCTCTCGGCGCGCTCAAGCTCGAAGTCGGCGGTAAGGGCACGGCCGAGTGGGTCGCGAGCGACCGGACCTACGAGCGGGCCACCGGCGGCGACTTCGAGATCGACCCCGGCCAGACGAACGCGTTCGACTACGACCGCCAGATCGCGGCCGTCTACCTCCAGGGCGCGCGCCCCGTCGGGCCGATCCAGGTCCAGGCCGGCGTCCGCGCTGAGTACGCCAAGCGCAACTTCGACCTCTTGACCGAGGTGCCCGTCACGCCGGGCATCCCGACGGTCGACGAGGACCTCGCCTCGCAGAGCTACACCAGCCTTTTCCCGAGCGTGTTCCTGTCGTACCCGCTGGCGCAGGGCTCGCTCGTCAAGGGCTCGTACACGCGGCGCATCAACCGCCCGCGCACGTTCTCGCTCAACCCGTTCCCGTCGTTCGAGGACACCACGTTCGTCCGCGTCGGCAATCCGGCGCTCAAGCCGGAGTACACGGACTCCTTCGAACTCGGCTTCACGTACAAGTACTTCCTGACCGTCGCGCCCTTCTACCGCCGCACGACCGACGCTATCAGCCGCCAGGTCTTTACCGACCCGGTGACCGGCAACCGGACGTTCACGCAGGTCAACTTCGCGACGCAGGATTCCTACGGCTCCGACGTGACGCTCCTGGCGCAACTCGGCCCGCTCCGCGGCTTCCTCTCCGGTAGCGTGTACCAGGAGGTGACCACGGGCGAGGGCGAGAACGAGTCCGCCAGAGGCCTCACCTGGAGCGCGCGCACGAGCGTGCAGGCCAAGCTGCGCGAGGGCACGGACCTCCAGTTCTTCCTGTTCTACCGCGGCCCGTCCAACATCGTCGGCGGCAGCCGCGAGGGCTTCGGCTTCTCCACGCTGGGCCTGAACCAGAAGCTCTCGGACCGCCTCTCGCTCTCCGCGCGCCTCAACGACGTGTTCTCGACGGCGCGCTTCCAGTTCTCGACCGACACCGAGTTCTCCCAGACGTCGTCGGTGTTCGACCCGAACATCCAGCAGGTCTCGGCCACGCTGACCTACACGTTCGGCTCCGGCCCGCAGCGCCGCCAGCCGCAACAGCAGCCGCAGGGCGACATGGGCGGCGACGGCTTCGGCATCTAGCCTCTGGCGTCGCTTCCGGTTTGTTCGGCCTCTGGCGGCTTCCGCCAGAGGCCGTTTTTTTGAGGCGCCGCGTTTGCGGTGGCGCCGCGGCAAGCCTCCAATGGCCGGATAAGGGCAAGGCTTATGTGCGAAAGGTGTTTGTGCGGCGCGAGATGTGATGGCAGGGCAGAGGCCCGGGTGGTATCGTTTTGAAGCCCCGTGCCTCTAACATCGTGACCCGCCTGCACATGTCCGTTCGATTCGCCGCCGTTGCCCTGGCGCTGCTGCTCCCCGCTCTCGCCTCAGCGCAGAGCTTGGCTGAGCAAACGGCGGTCCGCTACCTCCAGAACAACTGGAATCGCCACAGCCTCCAGCAGGCGGACGTGTCGGATCTCGTGGTCACGGACGAGGTGCCGGGGCTCAACGGGATCCAGCACGTGTACCTCCGGCAGGCCATCGGCGGCATCGAGGTCGCCAGCGGTCCGCTCTCGGTCGGCATCGACCGGCACGGGCGCGTGTTCCACGCCGCCGGCCGCCTGACCTCTGGCGTCGCGCAGAAGCGCGGGAGCGCCACCGCCTCGCTCTCGCCAGAGGCCGCGGTGATGGCGTTGGCGCAGGCCTCTGGCGTGGCGCCGCGCACGGCGTTCACGGCCGTCTCGCAGAAAGGCGGCGCCTCGCGCGAGACCGTCCTGAGCGACGGCGGCGTAACGCGCCTGCCCGTCCGCGCCCGGCTCGTCTACGCCGAGGACGGCGGACGCCTCACGCTCGCGTGGGAGACCACGCTCTTCCTCAAGGACGGCGGCGATTGGTTCGGCCACATCGACGCCGCCACGGGCCGCGTGATCCGCATGGAGGACCGCCTGGTGAGCGAACTCTACCCGGTGCATGGCCCCGCTCCGGCCCGCGCGCCAGAGGCCAGCCGCGCCTCAGGCCCGGCGCCGATGGTGCCGTTCGCGGTCCAGGCCGCGAAGGCGCTCGCCTCTGGCGCCAGAGGCGGCGCGACGTACCGCGCCTACCCGATGCCCATCGAGAGCCCGCTCTACTCGGACCCCGTGGCGCCCGGCGACGCGCGCATCCTCATTTCGGGCATGGAGGACGCCATCGCGTCTCCCTTTGGCTGGCACGACACTGACGGCGTGGCCGGCGCGGAGTTCACGACGACGCGCGGCAACAACACGCACGCCTACCTCGACCGCGACGACGACGAGGAGCCGGACGCGAACGGCGAGCCCGACGGCGGCGAGAGCCTCACGTTCGACTTCCCGCTGGACTTCGCGCTGAGCCCCGAACTCAACAAGGACGCCTCCGTCGTCAACCTCTTCTACTGGAGCAACATCGTCCACGACGTCATGTACCGCTACGGCTTCGATGAGGCCAGCGGCAACTTCCAGGCGAACAACTACGGCAACGGCGGCGCCGGGGGCGACGCGGTGGACTCCGAGAGCCAGAGCGGGGCGGACATCTGCAACGAGTTCAGCCCCTGCGACACCAACGCCAACTTCTCGACGCCCCCGGACGGCCAGGAGCCCCGCATGCAGATGTACATCGGCTCCAACCCGACGCCGGACATCGACGGCTCCTTTGACCACACCGTTGTGGCGCACGAATACGGCCACGGGATCTCGACGCGCCTCACCGGAGGCCCGTCCAACGTCGGCTGCCTCCGCAACGACGAGCAAATGGGCGAGGGCTGGAGCGACTTCTTTGGCCTCATCATGACGATCGAGCCCGGAGATACGGGGGCAGACCGCCGCCCGGTGGGCAACTACCTCATCGGGCAGCCGGTCTCCGGAAACGGGATCCGCTCGGCACCTTTCCAGCCGTCGCCCGGCGCGCCGTACTCCACGGACTTCTCCGTCAACTCCGCGACCTACGGCGCGACGAACGGCGGACTCTCCGCCCCGCACGGCGTCGGCTTCGTGTGGTCCCAGATCCTCTGGGAGGTGACGTGGGAGATGATCGAGGAGCACGGCTGGGACCCCGATCTCTACAACGCCAGCGGCACGGCGGGCAACCAGATGATGCTGGCCCTCGTGATGGAGGGCCTGAAGCTCCAGCCCTGTAGCCCCGGCTTCGTGGACGGCCGTGATGCCATCCTCGCCGCCGATCAGGCGCTTTACAACGGCGAGAACACCGAGATCCTCTGGCGCGGCTTCGCGCGCCGCGGGCTCGGCCTCACCGCCCGCCAGGGTTCCTCGGCCTCCCGCTCCGATCAGGTCGAGAGCTTTGTGGAGCCGGAGGAGAACCCGCCAGCGGCCATCACCGACCTCTCCGCAACGGCCAACGGGGACTTCGCGACCCTCCGGTTCACGGCCACTGGCGACGACGGGACGGTCGGTACGGCAGCGGAGTACTTCGTCCGCACGAGCGCCTCGCCGATCCTGACCGAAGAGGACTGGGCGGGCGCGACGCCGCGGATGGCCACCGGCACGCCGCAGGTTAGCGGCACGCCAGAGGCGATCGAACTCCTCGGGTTGGACTTCGCCACGACCTACCACGTCGCGGTCAAGGCCATCGACGAGAGCTTCAACCTCTCACCGCTCTCCAACTCCGTCGAGTTCACGACGCTGGCCGCGCCGGACGTCGAGGTGGCGTCGGACGTGATCGCGTTCGAGGCCGAGGTGGGCGGCACGGCCGAGGCCACGCTCGACATCCAGAACACGGGTGAAGGCGACCTCCGCTTTAGCCTTTCGCTCGCCGCTTCCAGCAGCGCCACCGCCCGCCACCACGCAGCCTACGCCGCTGGCGCGGCGACCCGCCTCGCGGCAGCGCCGGAGCGGGACCCGACGCCAGAGGCCAAGGAAGCCCGCCAGGCCTCTGGCGTGGCGCCCAAGAGCCAGGGCTCCGGCGGCCCCGACGCTTTTGGCTACACGTGGACGGATTCGGACGAGGCCGGAGGCCCCGCGTTCGACTGGGTCGACATCTCCGAAACGGGGACGGCGATATCGCTCGGGGACGACGACAGCCAGCAGGTGCTGCTCCCGTTCACGTTCTCCTTCTACGGAGAGGACCAGACGGCGGTCTACATCGGCTCCAACGGCATCCTGTCTTTTGGCGCCACCGACTCGGACTCGTACACGAACGATCCCATCCCCACCGCCGACACGCCCAACGCCATGATCGCGGCGTACTGGGACGACCTGAACCCGTCGCTCCGCGGGCGCGTCCTGCACCAGGACATGGGGGACGGCCGGTTCGTGGTGACGTACGAGGACGTGCCGCACTACAACCTCTCCGGGGAGGTCTCCACGTTCCAGGTCATCCTCAGCCAGAGCGGGGCCATCGTCTTCCAGTACCTGACGATGAAGGACGACGTGAGCGACCCCACCTCGCACACCATCGGGGTCGAGAACGCGGACGGCACGGACGGACTTCAGATCGTCAACAACGCCGCGTACGTCCACGACGAACTGGCCATCCGCCTCTCCGCGTTCTGGGGCGACGCCCCGACGGCCACAGGCCGGATCGCTGGGGGCGGCTCTCAGACGGTGACGCTGCGCGCGGACGCTGCCGGCCTCGCGGTCGGGGTCTACGATGGCGTTCTCACGATCGCCTCCAACGACCCAGACGAGGCCGTCACGACCGTTCCCCTGCAGCTCACGGTGGGCAACCCGAACGCCCCGCTGGCCTCGGTCACGCCCGGCTCCGTCACGCAAGACGTGCCCCGTGGGGAGACGCAAGAGGCCACGCTCACCATCGCCAACGCTGGCGGCGTGGCGCTGGACTGGTCCCTGGCGGACGCCAGCGGCACGCTCCCGTCCTGGCTTTCTCTCAGCGCCGCCTCTGGCGAGGTCGCCCCCGGCGCCTCGGTAGACGTGACCGCCACGCTGGCCCCTGGCGTCGAGTTCAACGCCGGGAGCACGCAGACGACGACGCTCGTGCTCACGTCCAACGACCCCAACGGGACCGTCTCGGTGGATGTCTCGATGAACGTCCTCGCAGGCGTCGCCAACGAGGACGGGCTGGACTTTGACGGGCCGTACGTGCTCAGCGAGGTCGCGCCCAACCCCGTAGGTCGCTCGGCCACGGCCACCTTTGCCGTGCGCGAGTCGCAGAACGTGACGATCGACGTGCTGGACCTTTTGGGGCGCCGCGTGGCATCCGTCCACAGCGGGCCCGTGGCCGGGATGACGCGGCAGGTGGTCGAGATCGACGCCTCGCGCTTGGCCTCTGGCGCGTACGTGCTGGTGCTCCGCGGCGAGACGTTCGCTACATCGCGGCGCATCACCGTCGCGCGCTGAGCCCGCTCCGCCTCTAGCGACGAGGGCCGCTCCGCACGCGGAGCGGCCCTCGGTGTAACTGCGCGGCATGTTAGACAGGCGTTAGCTATGGGTCTAGAGGCCGAGTCTGCCGTTTGAGCCATGCGCCTACTTGTCCTTCTCGCCCTAGCCTGGGTGGCCGCCCCCGTCTCCGCGCAGTCCGGCCCGCTCCACGATCAGGAAGTGACGTGGCGGAGCTACAACGGCGATCGGCCGCGTGCGGTGCGCGTCCGGGTGTTCGCCTCTGGCGACGAGAGGCGCCCGCATACCGTCGTCGTGGATGACCGGGCGGCCAACGGGCGAGCGCCCGTGACCGACGAGGCGCCGTACGTGGCGGAGACGATCGGGCGCGAGCTGGGCTTCAACCCGGTGGAGGCGGCCTTCGTGTTCCGGTTCACGGCCGCCTCGTTCGCGGAAGAGGGGAGCGATAGCGGCAAGGCCGTCCTCGTTAAAGCGACGTTCCGCCGGACGTCCAGCGGCTCCCTCGGCTCGCCGTCGTGGCGGGTGCTGACGCCAGAGGCGTTGGAGGACCTCACGGACCGTCAGATGCGGTGAGGCAGAGTCATCTAACCCGTTGAAGGTGAGTCGGCTGGCGCCGCGCGAACGTGCCTGGGACGAGGGCGAAAACGCAGGCGATCAGAGGGACCTTTTCGGAGCGTGTGGCGTGGAAGGTGTCACAACAACCACCGCACACTCCGGGCCTCTCCTGCCATGACCGACGACGCGACCAAGCTTGACCTCGACGAACTATCCGAGGCGCTTCTCATCTCCAAACAGACTCTCGTCCGCTGGACGGACCGAGGGCTCATCAACGCGAACCTCGGTTGGGGGATTTCGAAGCGCAACCAGGAGACTCGCCTGATCGAGATCAGCCCGTCCTCCCTGGACTTCCTCAATGGCTTCGCGGCCGAGTACCGCGATGACACCGTGAGCCGGACCGAGGCGCGGCGCCTGCTCAAGCTGATCGACCGGAACCAGGTCCAGAAGCTGATCCGCCAGGGGAGCATCAAGGCCAAGAAGATCAAAGGCGAGACGCGCGTCAGCGTGGGCTCCGTGGAGGACTACCTCCGCACGCTGGAAGAGGACGAGGCCGTCGCCTAGCCTCTTGCGCCAGAGGCGGCCCCGTGCGAGCAGCCTCTGGCGTAGCGCCGCGCGCAGATCGTGCGGCAAGGACCTGCCCTGGATGCCAGAGGCGTAGGTTCGCGGTATGGACCTGCTCCGCCTCACGCGCCCGCTCAACGTGATCCTCTTCCTCGCCGCGACGGCGCTGGGAGGGGCCCTCGTGGCGGGCGCCGCTGCGTTTGAGGGCGCCGCCCTGGGGGCGCTGTTCCTCGCGATGGGCTCGGCCACGCTCGTGGGCGCAGGCTCCAACGTGGTCAACGACCTGTACGACGTGGAGATCGACCGCGTAAACCGGCCCGGGCGGCCTCTGGCGGCAGGGACGGTCTCGGCGCGCGCGGCGTGGATCTTCTGGGCGCTGCTCTCGGCGGGCGGCGTTCTCCTGGGCTCGCTGGTCTCGCCGCTGCACGCGGCGATTTCGGCGGCGTCGGTGGCGCTGCTGTGGGTGTACAGCGCGAAGCTGAAGGGGACCGTTCTGCTGGGCAACGTGGCAGTCGCGGCCGTGATTGGAATGGGCGTGGCGTTCGGTGGCCTCGCGGTTGGTCCCGCGAGAGGCCCGCTGTGGGCGGGGGGGCTGGTGGGCGCGGCCATCGTGTTCGCACGCGAGATCGCGAAGGACGTGGAGGACGCCGAGGGCGACCGCGCAGGCGGCGCGCGCACGCTGCCGATCGTGTGGGGCGAGCGCCGCGCGCTGGGGCTCAGCATTGGCGTGATCGTGCTCGTGCTGGCGGCGTTGCCTCTGGCGGCCGAGGTCGTTGGCGCATCGTTCTACGTGTGGGGCCTGCCTCTGGCGGCGTGCCTGCTGATGGCGCTATGGACGCTGGGGGCGACGTTGGGCGTGGGTGAGCCGCTCCGCGAGCCCTCGCGCCGCGCCAGTGGATGGCTCAAAGGCGCGCTCGTGGCGGGCATCGTGGGTCTGGTGATCGCGCGGCTAGGCTGAGCCTCTGGCGCTACCGCGCGACGGTGAACCGCGCTCTCAGCACCTCGCCGCCGACCTCGGCGCGCACGGTGTAGACGCCCGCCGCCCACGCCCGCGTGTCGACCTCCCACGCGTGATCGCCTCGCGCGCCAGAGGCTTCGCGGTGGACCTCGCGGCCTCTGGCGTCGTAGACCGTGACCGTTGCCGCCTCTGGGGTGCTCACCTCCAGCGCGATCCGCACCGCGCCCGAGGCGGGGTTCGGGCTCACGCGCAACCGCGCGCCAGAGGCCTCTCGCGGCGGGGGCTCCCCCGCCACCGCCACGACCGGCACCGACGTCCGCTTGTCCCACACCGGCCCTCGGGACGACACGCCCACATACAGCCGCCCGTCCGGGCCCGCCTGCGCCCATTGCGCGCGCGGGTTGCCTACCTCAGGGCCGTGCTCCTCTGGCGGGAACAGCTCCTCCCACTCCGCCCACAGCGACCACGTCTCCCCCGCGTCGCCCGTCCACCACACCGGCCCCCGCATCATCACCGCCGCCGCCTGCCCGCCCCCGAGGTCCACGAGGTCCACGCACGTCCCGAACGCCCCGTACGGCCAGAGCTCCGCCGTCTGCCGCCACGTGTCGCCCCCGTCGTCGGAGACGCGGGCGTACACGCTGTCGGTGGGGACGCGGATGTCGTTGACGACCGTGACCACGCGGTCGCCCCCGCCGGGGGCCCGCCCGCGGAGCGTGGCGATGCAGCCCGTGGCCTGCTGGGCGTAGGCGTATTCCGGCGTGGGGTGCCAGGTGTCGCCCCCGTCGTCGGAGCGGGTGACGCCGGAGAGCCCGGCGCCGAGGAGCCGCCCGGCGTGGGGCCCCGTGGTGACGACGGCGACGCGCTCGGCGTGGGCGTCGTTGCCGTAGGCGTCGTAGAGCCAGCCGGTGGCCTCCCTCCACGACGCGCCGCGGTCGTCGGAGAGGTGCGCCATCCCGCTCCCCTGCATGGCGACGAGGCGGCCGGCGTAGGGCAGCCCCGCGGGGATCTCCACGATCCGCAGCGTCCTACCAATGCTCTCGTGCCGGGTCCAGGACTGCCCCGCATCGACGGAGCGGTAGGCGCCCCCGAGCTCGTCGATGATGAGGGTGTCCCGCCCCAGGGCGTGGATGGCGCCCACGGCGCCCCGGGGTTGGTCCGACACCTTTACCCAGACCGCGCTGGAGTCGTAGGGCGGGGGGAGCCTGTAGATGCCGTCGTACACGACCTCCTCGCCGTCGAGGCTGTTCCGGTCCGCGAACACGCCCCAGAGCGCGCCGTCGGGGCCGAACGAGGGGGGATAGGGCGTGTTGTGGGGGTGGTTGCCCACGCGCTCCCACGTCACCTCCGGCTGCGCCGCCGCGCCAGAGGCCAGGACCATCGCGAGGAGCGCTCGCGCCACGAGCGTCCTCGCGGCGAGGCCCACGCAGGGCCGCGCACGCGAGCCGCGCTCGGGCGTCTCACGCCTTTCGCGTCTGGGCGGGGTTCCACGTCTGGGCGTCGTCATCACCGGGCTATAGAGGGCGGTGCTCGCGGCCGTCCCATCGGCCATCTCTACGCGCACGACGTAGAGCCCCGCCGGCAGCCCCGACACGTCCAGGGCTCAGCTCTCTCCGGCCTGATCGGGCGCGTCGGCGGCCCGCTCGATCACGCGGCGCCCGAGCGCGTCCACGACGACGAGGCGGGCAGCGCCGGAACCGCTCGGCCGCTGGATCGCGACCTCGACCGCCCCGGAGGCCGGGTTCGGGAAGGCGACGAGCCTCGTGCGGAAGCCGCTGTGCCATCGGCCCGGTCCTGCCGAGCACCAGCGCGGGCGGGCCCGCACCGTACCCTTCGGCGGCAGCCCCCAGCGGAAGCTCCGCTCGCCCCTCGCTGAGCCAGGCTTGACCTGGAGGCCGGGGGAGCGCGGCTTAGTGAACCGTGATGAGCTGGACATATCGGCCTCCACTCGTCTCGATGGACGCGGCGTACACCCCGTGCGCGAGGTCTCCGAGGTCAACGCGGACGTCTTGCGTCCCCGCTTCCATCTCGAGCTCGAGTGGCTTACGAACCGTTCTTCCTAGCATGTCGAAGAACCTAACCGTGACGGGACCGGGGTAGCGGAGGTGAAGGCTGAACGTGATGGGCCCGGGTGTGGGGTTGGGATACGCGTGGGCCATCGCGGCTTCGCCGGGGCCGTCGAACTCGGTGGACGTCACGAGCGATGCGATGGGCACGACGTAGGCCCGGCCAGCGCTAGGCACGTTCCCCTCGTTCTCATACGACGCGCCGACTACGGCAACCCCGCTTCCGATGTCGAAGACGCCTACGCCTTCGGTCCGCCCGAGCGGGTGCCATATCGTACCGAGGATCGAGCCGTCCTCCCCATCCATCAGGTACACGCGGGCGGGTTCTCTAGACCCGGATGCCGCTACGGCGAAATCACCGACGCCGTCACCGTCAAGGTCGCCTGCGGGCGAGAGCCGCAGCCCGTACCACAGCCCCGCGGCTGGTGCGTCGAGGGCGTAGATCGGAGACCCGTCCGCCCCGCTGAGCGCGTAGAGGTACGGCGCTAACTGCGTGGTGCTTGCACCGACAACGACGTCAGGGACCCCGTCCCCGTCGATGTCCCCAGGCCCTGTCAGAGACCTTCCGAACGAATGGCCCGGGTTATGAGCCCCCGGGTAGTTGAGCGTCAGGGTGGGAGAGCCGTCGCTGCCAGCGAAGACGTGTACCCGGCCTCCATCGTACGATGGGGCACCCACAGCCAGCTCTCCCAACCCATCCCCGTCGATGTCGCCGACGCCGGCCACAGCCTTTCCGAACTCGCGGCTCGCGCGCCCATCAGGGGCGTTGAACGCGTGCACGAGCGACCCGTCACGGCCCGAGAAGAGGTACGCGCGGCCCGCGTAGTTGGGCCCGTCTTCCCGCGGCGCCCCGACGGCGATGTCGCAGAACCCATCGCCGTCGGCGTCGGGCGTGGAGGCCACAGCGTGCCCGAAGCCTCCGCCCTCGACGGGGTCTGGCGACGACAGCGAGTAAAGCAGGGCCCCGTTCGCTCCGCTGAACACGGAAGCAGCGCCAGGCCCGCGGAGGGTGAGCTCGTTTCCGATCACGAAGTCTCGGACGCCATCCCCGTCTACGTCACAGGTCACGTCCGCTTCCCCTCCGAACCAGACGCTCTCAGACGGGTCTGGGGGGCTGACGGTGTAGAGGGTGGTCCCGTCGCCCGTCATGACGTACGCCCTGGCCTCTCCGCGGGCCCCCACGAGGTAATCTGGCCGGCCGTCGCCATCGACGTCGTCGAGGACCGCGACCGCCGTCCCGAAATGCCCACGGGGTCGGCCGGGAGTAGGCGTGAAGACCACGGCGCCACCGTCCAAGGCGTCGCCGGGGTGGAGCGCTACGATGTCGACCCTGCCGCGTCTGTCGAACTCGAAATCCGGCGCCCCGACGGCAAGGCGGACCGTCCGGCCGCCGGCCGGGGTTACCTCAACGATTGAGCTCCCGAAGTGGTCGGTGGCCGTCCCGAGGCTGCCCGCGTAGGGCCCGGAGAGGAGCTTAAGCGCGGTGCCCGTCCGTCCGCTGAACAGCGTGACCCGGCCCGCCCCAGGGGCGCCGACTGCGAGCTCGCCGACCCCGTCCCCGTCGAGATCCCTAACAGGCGCAGCGGTGGCCCCGAACTGGGCGCCGTAGTCAGGATCCGTCGACGTGAGGGAGTAGAGGGCCTCCCCGGTCGCCCCGCTCACGGCGTACGCTCGCCCAGCCTCGTAAGCTCCGCCGACGTTTGCGCTGGGGGTACCTACGACGAGGTCGTCGACCACGTCCCCGTTCAGGTCGCCGACGCCGGTAAGCGTGGACCCGAAGTAGTCCGCGCCGCTCGGCGCAGGGATCGTTCGGACGAGGCTACCCGATGCGAATACGTAGACGTGACCACGCGAGGTGCTGTCCGCGACTTCCGCGGGGGCGCCCACGGCGACCCCGTCGCGGGTGCCCGCCAACGCCGACCCGAACCCCCCAAACCGCATCGGGCTCGGGGACGTGAGGGAAGAGAGGACGGACCCATCGGCCCCGCTCAGCACGTAGGCGGCCCCGGCGTCCTGTACGCCGTCGACGTCCGCACCCGGAGCGCCCACCGCCACGTCCGGGACGCCGTCTTCGCTCACGTCCCCGATTCCCGCGAGGGCCGCCCCAAACCTCGTAGGGGACGCACCGGGGCCTTCAGCCGTCCAAACGGCCTCGCCGTTCGCCCCGCTCAGCAGGACGACTCGCGCCCGGCCGACCGCGACGGCGAGGTCGCGAACGCCGTCGCCCGTGACGTCGTCCGACGCTGCGACGTGCAGGCCGGAGTCCGCGCCCGCGCCCAAGGCGGCCGTGTAGATCAGCGCCCCGTCCCGGCCGCTGATGACGTGGACTTCCCCCGAGCCGGGCTCGGCTACGGCGACGTCGGGGTGGGCGTCTCCGTCGACGTCGCCGAGGCCGACGACCGACCGGCCAAAGAGCCCGTTCCGAACGGGGTCGGGGGCGGGGACGTGCTGAATCTCGGCGTAATAGGGGGCTTGACCGAGCGCGGGAGCGGGGACGAACGTGGCCACGAGCGCGGCGACGATCAGGAGGCGAGACGAGGTTTGCACGAGCCCTGGGATTTTGGGTGGTCCGCTAATAGCAGGGGGAAAATAGACCAACGGGCGCGTGGTTTTTGACCGCCAACACGGCTACGCCGCCGCTCCCTGCTCTGCTGGGACCAGTGGTGGAGACGCACGGGGCGGGACAATGAAGGGGGGCGGGTCTTCGTAGGCCCCTCTGACGTGACCGGAGACGCGCCAGAGGCCCCGCGGCGCGGCACGCGACGTCCCGCCAGGGGGTGGCATCGCCGTGCAATACTGGCCGGCGCGACCTGGCGCGGATCGACCCGTAAGTCCCCGGGAGTCCCCGTATTGGTCCGTATGAAACCGCGTTGGCGCGCCGTGGCGCGTTCTGGAGAAAACGCAAAAGGGCCTGTTCCAGTCCAACGAGGCCCATTTAGAGAGGGCCCCTCGAAGCGGAACGGGGGATCCTCGGAGCGGGCCCGCCGCGGCCGCTTCTCTGGGGCCCTCGCAGGGCTGAGCCTCCCCACGTGGGGAGGCCTACCGCGCGACGGCCAGCCGTGCGCTCACCACCTCGCCGCCGACCTCGGCGCGCACGGCGTAGACGCCCGCGGCCCACGCCCGCGTGTCGACCTCCCACGCGTGATCGCCTCGCGCGCCAGAGGCTTCGCGGTAGACCTCGCGGCCTCTGGCGTCGTAGACCGTGACCGCTACCGCCTCTGGCGTGCCCAGCTCCAGCGCGATCCGCACGGCGCCCGAGGCGGGGTTCGGGCTCACGCGCAAACGCGCGCCAGAGGCCTCCCGCGGAGCCGGCTCCCCCGCCACCGGCCACGCCGTCACGGGCTCCGATGTCCTCTTGTCGTAGACGTACTTGTCCCCGCCGGGAGTGGAGAGCCCGATGTACAGCCGCCCGTCCGGGCCCGCGAGCGCCCAGAACGCACGGGGGTCGCCCCCAACCACCTCCCTGGGCGCCACCAACTCCTCCCACTCCGCCCACCGTGCCCAGGTCTCACCGGCATCCTCGGTCCACCACACCGGCCCTCTCATCATCACGGCTGCTGCCCGGCCGCCTCCGAGATCCACCACCTCCATGCACGTGCGGAAATCCCCGGGGAACAGGCCCGCCCCCCGCTGCCACGTCTCCCCGCCGTCGTCCGACACGCTCACGCGGACGGAGTCGTCCGGGATGCGGATGTCGTTCACGACCGTCAAAACCCGGTCGCCGCCGCTCGGTGACTGACCACGGAGCGTCGCGATGCAGTTGGTGGACTGCTGGCGGAAGGCCCACTCGGACGTGGTGTGCCACGTGTAGCCGCCGTCGTCGGAGGCGATGATGCCGGAGAGCCCCCCGGCCACGAGGCGCCCGGCGTGGGCCCCCGTCGTGACGACCGCGATGCGCTCGGCGTACCCGTTGGTAAGCCCGCTCAGGTCTGCCGGGGTCCAGGTGGCGCCTCGGTCGTCCGAGAAGGAGGCCACTTGGCCTCCACGAGCGGCGATCAAGCGCCCAGCGTGCGGCAAACCCGCGGGCATCTCGATGATCCGCGTGACACCATTGACGTCTTGAATCTGCTGCCAGGACCCTGCCCCATCGGTCGAACGGTAGGTCCTATTCCCCTCATCCAGGAGGATCGTGTCACGAGAGACCACATGGGCCCACCTTGAGGAGCCTCGAACGGGTGCGGAGACCTTCTCCCAAAGCGTGGCCGAGTCGTACGGCGGCGCTAGTCGGTACAGGCCTTGGTAAAAGACCTGTCCACCACTGACCGCCTCCACTTCGTTAAACGCCGACCAGAGAAAGCCATCGGGACCCACGGAGAGCGGGAATACCGTGTCGTGCGGACGATCTCCCACGCGCTCCCACGTCACCTCCGGCTGCGCCGCCGCGCCAGAGGCCAGGACCATCGCGAAGAGGACGAGCAGCAACCGCATGGCCCAGGATACAGCCTCTGGCGCCCCAGGCGAACGTCCGCATCCCTCACCCCGCATCTCCGGTCCCTCGTCTAGATTCCCGCTGCGCCCGCGTGTGACCTCGTGCACGCCAGAGGCGGCTACACCTCTGCCGACGACTCCCGTCGGCCGCCCCGGCTGCCGGGGGACGTTCCATGCACCCCTTTAGCCCCGAGTCCGTTACGCTGGCCCAGAGCGGCGACCGCGACGCCCGCGAGAGGCTCATGGCCGCCATCGAGCCGGTCTTGCGCTCCTTCTTCGGCGCCCGCATCGGCCGCACTCCCGACGCTGACGACCTCGTGCAGAACACCTTTATCCGCATCCACCGCGGACTGGAGGCGCTCGAAAACCCGGCCCGCCTCAAAGCCTTCGCGCTCAAAGCGGCCCTCTACGAACTCCAGGACTTCTACCGTGGCCGAGGCCAACTCCGCGAAGCACTTTTCGACCCCGACCTGCCCACGCCCGGCAGCGTCGGCGCGGACGACGGCGCCGACCGCATCGACCTCGACCGCGCGATGAGCGCGCTGACCGACCACGCCCGCGAAATCCTCGAACTGCGAGAACTGGGCTACCCCTACGTCGAGATCGCCGAGACGCTCGGCACGACGGAGGCGGCCGTCAAGATGCAGGTCAAGCGCGCCTTTGAGCGCCTCCGAACCGTCCTCGCCACCGTTCTCGCTTTCCTCAGCCTTCCCACCCTCGGCTGACCTTCCCATGCGCGACGCGACCACCCTTCTCGCTCTCCATGACAGCCTCTCGCCCGACGAGCAGGCCGCCCTGGACGCGATCCTCGCCGAGAACCCCGACCTCGAAGCCGACGCCCGCCTCTGGCGCCGCGTCCAGGCCGAGGTCCGCGCGGACCTCTCGCGCGACCTTCCCGAGCGCGATCTCCTCGTGCTCCACGCCCTCGGCCGCGACGCCCTGAGCGCCGACGAGCGCCAGCGGCTGGACGCCTCTGGCGTGGCCGAGGCCGTCGCCGCGCACCCGGGCCTTCAGGCCGCCGCACGGCGCATCCAGGACGACCGCGATGCCTTCGAGGCCGCCTGGGACGCCGCCGCGGCGCCAGAGGCCGCTCTCGTGCCCGAGGACTCTGGCGAGACGCGCCGCCGCGCGCCGCAGCGCCGCGCCGAGCCCCGCGAGGCCGTCGCCTCGGGCGCGAGCCGCCCAGCGAGCCGCCGCGCAGGCCGGTGGGTGTGGCGAGGCGCCGCGCTCATGGCCGTCGTCGCCTTCGGCGCCGTGCTCACGTTCCTCTACGCCCGCGACGCCGACTTCCGGCGCATCACCGCCGGCGAGCAGCAACTCGTGGCCCTCGCCGATGGCTCCGAGATCACGCTCGCGCCAGGGGCCGTCCTCATGATCCCGCGCGAAGGCGCCGAGATCAGCCCCCGCCAGGCCCGACTCCTGGCGGGAACGGCGCTGTTCGACATCACACGCGACCCGAGCGCGCCGTTCGAGGTGCAGACGCCCAACGCCGACATCGCCGTGCTCGGGACCACGTTCAGCGTCGCCGTGGAGCCTCTGGCGCAGTCCAGCGCGACCGCCGTCGTGCTCGCCAGCGGCTCGGTCCGCGTGGCGCCGCGCGCGCAGGCCGAAAAGGCCGTGACGCTCGCGCCCGGCGAGACCACCCGCATCCTCGCGCTCGACGCGCCGGCCCCGCCGAGCCTGACGGACGTGGCCTCGGACCTGGAGTGGACCGGCACGATCTACGCGCGCGAGCTCAGCGCCGCCGAGGTCGTCCGCCGCATCGCGCAGGCCACCGGCGCCGACATCAGCGTTGACGCCGACCTCGCGGGCGAGCCGGTCTCCGGCACGTTCCACACGTCTGAAGGCGCGCTGAGCACGCTCAACACGCTCGCCCTCGCGCTCGACGCCGACGTGCTCCGTACGGCCGAAGGCTTCCGCCTCGCGCGGTAGGCCTCTGGCGGCGCCCACGCCGCTTCCACCCCCTCCGGCCCCGCGCCCCCGACCGCACACGCTGTCGGGGGCGCGTATCGTTCGAGTCGAGAGTCCCCGCCGCCGCCGTGTCCCTGGCCGTCCGTCCCGTTCTGTGCGCGATCCTCGCGGCCTGCGTGGCGGCGGGCGCGATGGCGCAGTCCGAAGGGGCGCCAGAGGCCCAGACGTTGACGTGGGATCGCGCGCCGCTGGCGGAGGCGCTGTACGCCTTTACTGAGGCCTCTGGCGTCGAGATCGTGTTCGCGCTGCGGTTGGTGCGGGACGTGCGCGTAAGCGGGCGCTACACCGTCGGTGAGCCGCCGGGCCCGGCGCTGGGCGCGCTCCTGGCGGGCAGCGGGCTCCGCGCCGAGCGGGTGCGGCGCGCGCAGTTCGTGCTCATCTCAGACCCGCTCAACCTGCCCGGCCTGGGAGACGACCCCTCCCTTTACACCGGCGTGCTGGAGGGCCGCGTGACCGACGCCGAGACCGACGAGCCGCTCTGGGGCGCGCACGTCTGGCTCGTCGACCTCGACCTCGGCGGCGTGGCCGACGCCAGAGGCGAGTTCGCCGTCGAGCGGCTCCCGGCCGGGCGGTACTCCGTCCGCGTCTCGCACGTCGGCTACCGCACGGTGCGGGTGGACCTGGACGTGTTTCCGGCCTCGCCGCAGCTCCCGCCCACGATCCGCCTCCGGCCCGAGGCGGTGAACTCCTCCGCCGCGACGGTCCGGCCGTCGGCGCAGCCGCTGGAGCCCGAGCCCGGCCTGGCGGTCCTCACGCCGCCGGGCTCGCCAGAGGCCGGGCGGCCCGCGCTCTCCATCGCCGGGCCGGTCCTCGGCGGCGACCTGCTCGGCGGCCTCTCACTCGTGCCGGGCGTCTCGCGCGCCGGGGGCGCCAGCGGCCCGCTCACGCTGCGCGGCGCCGACCCCGGCCGCGCGCTCGTCGTGCGCGATGGCGTGCCCATCTACGGCGAGAACGCCTCGTTTCAGCCCGAGGCGCTGCAGTCGGCGCGGCTGCACAACGGCCCGCTCCCCGTCGAGCTGGACGGCGGTGCGGGCGTCTTGGAGCTCACCACGCGTGCCCCGGGGCCCGACGCCAGAGGCGTCCTCGCGGGCGGCCTGGGCGGCGTTCGGGGCGTGGTCTCTGCACCTCTGGCGCCGACGCTCGGCGCCCAGGTGGGGTGGGGGAGGCCCGGCCCGAGCGATCTGCCTCTGGCGTCGGCGCGCGCCGAGGCGGGCGCGCTCGTGATCGACCCGCGCGGGTGGCGCGGCGAGGCCGACGCGGCGCGGCGGGCGTGGGACGCGGAGGCCAAGCTGACGTGGACGCCGCGGCCGGCGCAAACCGTGGAGGCAGGCGCGTACCGCAGCGGCACGCGCCTCGGCGCCGACCTCCTCTCCGGCCCTGCTCCCGCCTCGTGGGAGATCCGCAGCGCGAGCACGGCCGCCAACGTCCGCTACGACGGCCTCGTGGACGATCGCACGTTCGCCAGCGGCCTCGCCTACCTCACGCGCGCCTCTGGCGACGAGGAGACCCCCGGCCTCGCCACGCAAACCGCGATCACCGAAGGCGGCCTCCGCGCCGAGGTCGATCACGCCCCTTCGCTCACCCACCAGGTCCGCCTGGGCGCCCACGCCGCTGTGCGCGAGGTGAGCGCGGACCAGGGCGTGCGCCTCCGCCAGAGGCTGACCGAGGCGGCGGTCTACGCGCGCGACACGTGGAAGCCGAGCGCCCGCCTCGAACTCCGCCCCGGCGTACGCCTCGCCCTCGTCGGTACGCGCGCAGTCGCGGAGCCGCGGCTGCAGGCGCGGTGGAGCGCGGTCCCCAAGCGGCTCGACCTCCGCGCCGGCCTCGCGCGGCAGACCCAGGCCGTCCACCGCTTGCACGGCTACGCCTCTGGCGCGAACGCCCCGCGCGATCTCGCCGCCACGCGCTGGCTTCTCGCCAGCGGCGGCATCGCGCCTGCCGTGACCTGGCTCGGCGGGCTCGGCGCCGAGTGGCGCCCATCCGACGATGTCGCGTTCAGCGCCGACCTCTTTGTCCGCACCGCGCGCGACGTGCGCCTCGCCCGAGGCCTGGCGGTCCAGGAGCCGCCCGTCGAGGCGGCGTCGCTGGCGGCGCTGTTTCCCGCCCACCGCGAGCGGGCGGTTGGGTTGGACCTCGCCGCGGGCGTCCGCCGCCAGACCTGGGCGCTTCAGGGCGGCCTCTCGCTCGCGCGCGCCGAAGTGCGCCGCGAGGCGCCAGAGGCCTCTGGCGCCGTCCGTCCCTGGCGCGCGTCGCGCTACAGCCGCCCCGTCTCGTTCTCCGTCGCGGGCGAGAAGACGCTCGGCCTCGCCACGCTCGGCGCGCGGCTCGATCTCGAATCTGCCCGCCCCGGCGCGAGGGGCGACCGCGACGCGCCAGAGGCCCGGCTCACGCTCGGTGCCGACGCGCAGACCGAGGCGTTTGGCGTGACGTGGATCCTCGGCGCGCGCGCCGAAACCCGCCTGCGGGGCGACGGCCCGCTCGCGAGCGGGGGGCTGCCGCCCGGCGCGCCTCTGGCGCTCGGCGCCCTCGGCCCCGCCGTCGTCCCCGGCGTGCGCTTGGTCGCACGGTGGTAACGGGGAGGGAGGCCGACAGGCTCTGCCCATTCCCGCATCCCCGTTCCCCTGCCAAGCGCCTGTCACCGCCAGAGGCGAGATTAGAGCATGAACCGAAAGAACCCCTGGGAGCGCCGCTCCGACGCACGTGAGGCCTCTGGCGAAGACACCGAGCGCCCCGACGCCGGCAAGAAAGACCCGTTCGAGAAGCGCGTCCGCGTGCCCGACGTGGAGACGCTGACCGAAGGCACCATCACGTCCGTCCAGGCTCAGAAAAAGGACATGGACCGCGTGAGCATCTTCCTGGATGGGAAGTTCGCCTTCGGCATCGCGGCGGATATCGCCATCGGCGAGGGGCTCAAAAAGGGGCTCGTGCTCACGCCAGAGGCACAGCACAAGCTGTTTCAGAAAGAGGAGGTGATCGCCGCGCGCCGCGCCTCGCTGGACTACCTCTCGCTCGGCGGCAAGACCTCGACGGAGCTCAAACGCTCGCTCGCGCGCCGGGGCTTTTCCGACTTCGCCGCTGAGGACGCCATCGCGCAGATGGAGCGCTACGGCTACCTGGACGACGCCGCCTACGCGATGGCCTTCGCCAAAGGCCGCGCCGCCTCTCGCGGCCACGGCCCGCAGCGCCTCCGCGCCGACCTCCTCAAGAAAGGCGTCCCCCGCGCCGCCATCGACCGCGCGCTGGAGGAATTGGACGCCGACGACCTGGCGGAGTCCGCCAACGCGCTCGGCCTCAAGCGCTGGCGCGCGCTCTCCAGCGAGTCCGACACGCGCAAGCGCAAAAAGAAGACGACGGACTTCCTGCTCCGCCGCGGCTTCTCCTTCGACCAGGCCCGGACGGCCGTGGAGGCCGCGCTCGCCAAAGACGAGGACGTAGAGGACGCGGACGACGGCTGGGATGCCTGAGCCTCTGGCGCCAGAGGCCGGCCGCGTTCCGGGCCTGACGCTTATCGCGTGGGGGCTTTGTGCCCTCTGCGCCGCCGTCACGGTGGCCGTGATCCTGCGCGAGCCCACGCTGAACTCCGTCCCCCGGCCGTCGCTCGGCGTCTTGGTGTTGCCGTACGCGCCTCTGGCGGCGCTCGCGTGGTGGGCGCGCCGCACGGCCACGGCGCGATGGGTGGCGCTGGCCGGCGTCGTGTGCGTGTTCGCGCTCGGCGCTGCGCTCTGGCTGGCCTGGACCGACGTGCCGATGGCGCGGCTGGCTGCGCCGCGCGTGATTCCCAGCCGCCAACTCGTGGCCGTGGCGGTGGTGGCCTACGTCGTCTCGCTCGCGCGTCGGGCGCACGGCTGAGGGGCGCGCGCAGGCCTCTGGCGCCAGAGGCGCGCGGCGGGGCGATCTTGCGCGTCCCCGATTCCTGCCCGACCGATGTTCGACCCCGCCGAAGACGCCCGACAGATTGACGAGGCCGTCGCTGCCATCCGCGCCCAAACCGACCTCGTGCCCGATCTCGCCCTCGTCCTCGGCTCCGGCCTCGGCGCGCTCGCGGACGAGGTGGAGGACGCCGTCATCATCCCGACGGGCGAGGTCCCGCACTACCCGGCCTCGACCGTCGAGGGCCACGCCGGGCGGCTCGTGCTGGGCACGCTGGAAGGGCGCCCCGTGCTCGTCGTGCAGGGGCGCGTGCATCTCTACGAAGGCCACGAGCCTCGCGCGGTGACCTTCCCGGTCCGGCTTGCACATGCCCTCGGCGCGAAGGGGCTGTTCCTGACCAACGCCGCGGGCGGGATGAACCCGTCGTTCGTGCCGGGCACGCTGATGCTGATCACGGACCACATCAACCTCGCGTTTACGAGCGCGCTGAGCGGGAAGATGGCCTCTGGCGAGCACCGCTTCCCGGACATGTCCAACCCGTACGACGCGGAGTGGAGAAAACAGGCCGGTAACATTGCGTTAACACACGGCGTGCCCTATCGTGAGGGCGTGTATGTGTGGACGGCCGGGCCGTCGTACGAGACGCCGGCCGAGATCCGCTTTTTCCAGCGCGCCGGTGCCGACGCCGTCGGCATGAGCACGGTCCCCGAGGCCATCCAGGCCGCCGCGCTCGGCATGCCCGTTCTCGGGCTGTCCACCATTACCAACCTCGCCGCCGGTCTCCAGGGCCGCCCGCTCAATCACGCCGAAGTGATGGAAGTCGGGCAGATGGTCCGGGAACGGCTCTCCACCTGGGTCCGCGCGATCGTCGCCGAGACCGGACCCGGGCGCTGAGCCGCCCACGGGACGGCGCACCCCGCCGCTCCCATGTCCCGTCTGCTCTGCCTCGCCCTCTCCGTTCTCGCGCTGCCTCTGGCGGTGCGATGGGCGGCGCCAGAGGCGAGCGCGGCAGACGTCGCGCCTCTGGCGCTGGAACACGCGGACGCCCCCGCGCCAGAGGCCGCCGCGCGAGAAGCCGAACTGTTCAGCACGCTGGACCGCCGCGTGGTGCGGGTCGGCGAGACCGTTACGCTGGTCGTCGAACTCGCCGTGGCGCTGCAAGACGAGACCTCTGGCGTGCCGTTTATCCGCGCGCTCACCGCCTCGGCGCCAGAGGCTAGTGAGGACGTGGCGCTGGAATCGGCCGGGCCGGTCGTGCAGCACTGGGACCGCGGCGTGCTCCAACTGGAGCGCCGCTATACGCTCCGCGTCCTCCGCGAGGGCGACCTGAGCGTGGCGCCTCTGGCGCTGGACCTCGGCGGGCGCACGCTCGAGACGCGCCGCCAGAGGCTCCGCGGCTACGCCGTTCAGCCGGACCACGCCGCCGCCTCGGTCGTCGCGATCGTGGCCGACGGGCGGCAGGGGCGGGCGCCGTTCCGCCGCGTCGGCTCGGCGTGGCTCGCCGCACCCGATGCGCTCGTGACGGCCTACCACGTCGTCGTAGGCGCGGGCCGCGTGCGCGTGCAGCTTCCGTCGGGCCGCATCGTCTCCGTCCGCCGCGTGTGGGCGCTCGATCCCGAGCGAGACATCGCGGTCCTGCACATCGACCCGCGCGAGACCGAGGGGATGGCCGCGCTGCCCGTCGCGCCGCCAGAGGCCGCGGGCGACGCCGTCGCGTTCACCTTCGGGTGGCCCCTGGCGAACGGCGGGGACGCCTTCGAGCGGCCACAAGTCGGAACCGCCGCGGCGCTCTACACCGGCATCGGCCCGGACCTCCGCACGGCGGGCAACGCCGTCCGCCCCGGCGACAGCGGCGGCCCGCTGCTCGACGCCAGGGGCCGCGTGCTCGGCGTCGTCGTCTCCGGCCGCTCCACGAACGGTGAGGCCGACCTCTTGCGCGAGGACGTGTGCCTCGCCGCCGACCCCGTTCCCGCGCTCCGCCAGCGGCCCAGCCGCCCGGTGCCTCTGGCGCGCGCGCTCCGCCATGCCGCCCGCGCGCTTCCCGCCGCTCGCGCCTTCGAGGCCGCGACGGCGCTGACCGGCCCCGGCCACAGGCCCGCCGACGCGCCGCGCCACCGCGCGCTGCTGATGGACGCCGCCCGCGCCGCGCCGCAGGACGCCGCGCTCCAGTTCCTCGCCGGGTCCGTCCTGGAAGCCCTCGGCGAGGACGACGAGGCCGCGCGCATCTACCAGGGCGCGCACGAGGCCGGCTACTTCCCGGCTGCCTACGCGCTCGCGCACCACCACCTGGAAACGGATCCGATCCAGGCCGAGCGCCTCTTCCGTGAGATCCGGGCCTCCGACGCCTACGCGCACCTCGGCGCGATGGGGCACGCCCGCGCGCTCGTCGCGCTGAGCCGCTGGCGCGAGGCCGAGGACGCCCTCGCCGAAGTGCTGGACCACGAGCCCACCTATGCACCCGCGCTGTACCTCCTCGGCGTCGTGCGTCTCGCCAGAGGCGAGGACGACGCGGCGCTGGCGTTGGAGCGGCGGCTCGCCTCGGCGCCGGGGTGGGCGGCCAGCCTCCGCTTCCTGCTCCGCAACGAGGTCCTGCGGCCGACGGCGCTCCGGCCTCTGGCGCGGGTCCGGCTGGCCCCCGAGGTCCCGTTGGGGTACTAGAGGGGCACCGGCGAGCCGCATCTCTCCATCCCTCTTCACCCCGCACCCCTCCGCAAGCGGCCATCTTGCAGCCTCACTTTTCTGCGAGCATGTCCGACGCCCCGACCCACCTCGTTCGCGAGGCTATCCGCCGCGAGCGCGCCTACCGCGTGCCGACCCAGACCGGCATCGCCGCCAAGCTGGACCAGAACGAGAGCCCGTACAGCGTCCTCGACGCCATCAAGGACGCGGCGCTCCAGGAGGTCCGCGAGACGCCCTGGAACCGCTACCCCGATGACCGCCCGCATCGCCTCGTCGCGGCGGTCGCGGAGCAGTGGGGCCTCGCGCCAGAGGCCGTCATCGTGGGCCACGGCTCCAACGAGATCACGCACACGCTCGGGCTCTGCTTTGTGGACCCCGGCACGCCGGTCGTCCTCCCGACGCCGATGTTCTCGCTCTATGCGAGCGTGATGCGCATGTTCGAGGCCGAGGTCACCGAGGTTGCGCCAGAGGCCGATCTAACGCACAGCGCCGACGCCATCCTGGCCGCGGCTACGGCCTCTGGCGCCGCGCTCACCGTCGTGACGACGCCCAACAACCCGACCGGGCAGACGATCCCGCACGAGGACCTCAAGCAGCTCGCCGCGGGCGTCCCCGGCATCCTCGTCATCGACGAGGCCTACCACGAGTTCCTCACCGGCCCGACCGCGCTGGACGTGCTCGCCGAGCACCCCAACGTACTCGTCATGCGGACGTTTTCGAAGGCGATGGGCCTCGCCGGGCTCCGCGTCGGCACGCTCGTGGGGCACCCGGACCTGATCCAGGAGATCGAAAAGTCCCGCCTCCCGTTCGTCGTGGACCGCCTGGCCGAGGCCGTCGCGCTCCAGGTCCTCGCGCGGCCCGAACTGGTCGCGGAGCGCGTGGCGGAGTCCCGCGCCGAGCACGACCGGCTGGCCGACGCCGTCGAGGCGATGCCCGGCTGCGAGGTGCTCCGCGGCAAGGCCAACTTCTTCCTTTTCCGCACGCCTCTGGCGCACGCCGCGGTCCGCGAAACGCTCGCCGCCAGAGGCGTCAACATCCGCGACGTGACCGGCTACCCGGACCTCGCGCCGCGCGACGGCACGCCCGGCTGGCTCCGCGTCTCCATCGGCACGCCCGAGGAGAACGACGCCTTTCTCGCTTCGCTCGAATCTGTAATCCGGGATGCGTGATGCGTGAGGGAGCCTCGATCTTCCCTTTTCGCCTCACTGCCCTCCGCTCACGCATCACGAATCACGCATTATGACTCTCCTAGACGACCTCCGCTGGCGCGGCGTGGTGTTCGACCACACGCCCGACCTCGAAGACCACCTCGCGAGCGGCTCCGTCACGGCGTACTGCGGCTTCGACCCGACGGCGGACAGCCTGCACGTTGGCTCGCTGCTCCCGCTGATGGGCCTCGCCCGACTCCAGCGCGCGGGCCACACGCCCATCGCGCTCGTCGGCGGTGGGACGGGCCTCATCGGCGACCCGAGCGGCAAGCGTGCCGAGCGCACGCTCCAGACGCGCGAGCAGATCGACGCCAACGTGCGCGGGATCCAGGCGCAGATGGAGAGCTTCCTCAGCTTCGAGGGCGAGCACGCCGCCAAAGTCCTCAACAACGCCGACTGGCTGACCACCATCCCGCTCACGGACTTCCTCCGCGACGTAGGCAAGCACTTCACCATCGCGAGCATGACCGCGAAGGAGAGTGTGAAGAGCCGCCTGGAGAGCGAGATCGGCCTCTCGTTTACCGAGTTCAGCTACCAGCTCCTCCAGGCCTACGACTTCCTCGTCCTCCACGACAAGGAGGGCGTCACGATGCAGGTCGGCGGGTCCGACCAGTGGGGCAACATCACCGCCGGCACGGACCTCTTGCGCAAAACGCGCGGCGCCAAGGGCCACGGGCTCGTCTACCCGCTCATCAAAAACGCCGCCGGCACGAAGTTCGGCAAGACCGAGGCCGGGACGGTCTGGCTGGACCCCGAGCGCACCTCGCCGTACCGCTTCTACCAGTTCTGGATGCGGACCGACGACTCCGACGTGGTCGACTACCTCAAGGCGTTCACGTGGCTCTCGCACGAGGAGATCGACGCGCTGGAGGCGGAGCACGCCGAGGCGCCGCACAAGCGCGTCGCGCAGCGCGCCCTCGCGCAGGCCGTCACGCGCATGGTACACGGCGACGCGGGCCTGGAAGCCGCCGAGCGCGCGACCGAGGCCCTCTTCGGCGGCGACCTCGCCGCCCTCACCGTCCGAGACTTAGGCGAGGTCTTCGAGGGCGTCCCCGAGTCCACCCGAGCCTCTGGCGACCTGGAAGGCGAGGGCGTCGACATCGTGACGCTTCTCGCGGACGCGGGCGCGGCGAAGTCCAAGGGCGAGGCCCGGCGCCTGGTCGAAGGCGGCGGCGTGCGGCTGGGCAACGAGAAGGTGGACGGGATCGACCAGATGGTCACCACCGCGGACGCGCTCCATGGCGAGGTCATCGTCGTGCGGATGGGCAAGAAGCGCGTTCACCTCGTCCGCCTCGCGTAACGCCAGAGGCGTTGTCTACCGGGCCTCTGGCGTTGATGCGCCAGAGGCCTAGGCGGATGTGATGTGCGGCGCCTCGCCGATCCACTCGCCTCTCTCCGCCGCGTTGAGCATGAAGCGCGCCACGTCGGCGCGGGAGACCGAAGCGGGGCCAAGCTTGAGGTAGCCGACCTCGATCTCGCCTGTTTCGGGCCCCTCGGTAAGGCGCGGCCCGCGGACGTTGGTCCAGTCCAGGCCGGATTGCGCCAGAAGCGCGTGCTGCCGCTCGGAGTCTTTCAGGAGCGGCCCCGCCACGACGCGCATGATGCCGCGGACGATCTTGGCCGGCAGGAACGGCGGGTCCTTTGGGCTGGCCACGCCCCCGCCGGTGAGGTTCACGATGCGGCGTACGCCAGAGGCCTCCATCGCTGCGAGGATGTGCCGCGTGCTCATGGTGAGCACGTCTTTGGGAGAGCCGTCGGCATGCCCGAGCGCGACGAAGACGGCGTCCGTGCCGTCCGGAATCGCGGCGCGGACCGCTGCGGGGTCGGTGGCGTCGCCCTGCACCACGGTGAGGTTGGCGTGCGTGAGGGGGAAGGCCTCTGGCGTGCGGACAAGCGCGGTGACAGCGTGCCCTGCGGCGAGGGCCTGTTGAACGAGGGGGCGGCCGGTGCGTCCGGAGGCGCCGAAAATGGAGACGAGCATGGGGGAGGCGGGGTGTAGGTTGTGCACACGGCCTCGCCGGTACGTACAGTTCCCTCAGGTACACACCCCCAGGTAAGAAATGGAAACGGCACGCCCTGAAGCTGGACTCGACGGTGGCGCCTGCCCCGTCACGCGCCTGGTCGACGTGATCGGCGGGCGGTGGAAGGTGCCTATCCTCTGGCAACTCTCTACGGGCACGCACCGCTACGGCGCGCTGCGCCGCGCCATCGGTGGGATCTCGGAGCGGATGCTCGTTCAGCAACTCCGCGCGCTCGAAGCCGATGGGCTCGTGGCACGCACGCAGTACCCGGAGGTCCCGCCGCGCGTGGAGTACGCGCTGACCGAACGGGGCTGCTCATTGGTGCCCCTGCTCCAAGGCCTCGCGGAGTGGAGCGCCACGCACCTCACCGCCGGCGCCGAGCGCTAAAGCCCGCCAGAGGCCTGCGCCTCTGGCGCAAACAGCAACCGGCCGCCCCAGGTCGGGAGCGGCCGGTTGTGGGCCGGGCGCCTCTGGCGCCAGAGGCCGGGCTCGGCTACCGCACGACGGTGAGACGGCGCGTTTCGGCAACGTCCCCGCCGGTCACGCGGACGATGTACGTCCCCGCGGAGAGGGACTCCACCGGAAGCGTCACCACGTGGGAGCCGGCGGCCAACGTGCCCTCGTGGGCGACGCCTACCTCGCGGCCAAGCGCGTCGTAGATGGACACCCGCACGTCCTGCGCCTCGCCAACGGCGACCTCTATGCGGCTCGCGCCAGAGGCCGGGTTCGGGTACGGCGTGCCCACAACGGGCTCGTCCTCACCCGAGGTCTTCGCCGTCGCGGCGCCCTTGGCCGGGCGGACACGGATCTCGAAGCGCTCGGACCAGTCCATGGCGTCGCTCTGGAACGTGTAGCTCGCGTTGCGGCGCATGTTGACGCGGCGGCGCGTGACGCGGTCGAACAACGTGGCGCCCCAGCCTCTCGCGAGCGTCCGGTCCCACGCGAGGGTGTACGTGCCAGCCTCTTTCGCGGTAAAGCTCATCCGCACCCGTACGCGCCGCGCCAGAGGCGCCGCGGTCCCATCGTCGAGCGCGCTCATGCCCAGCCGCTTGCCCTCTGGCGTCGAGAAGGCGATTTGCGCTGGGGCGAGGGAGTACTTGGAGCCGTCGGCGGCGTCCCAGCCGTCCGTGGCGTAGGGCTGGAAACGGAGCCACGCCTTGTCCTCGGTGCCCTCGCCGGAGAGCGTGAGCGCGAACTCCTGGATGGCCTCTGGCGCGGAGCCGCCCTTGCCGTAGAACGTCGCCGCGGCGCCCCCGTCCGCGCTGGTGGCGGCGTACGTGAGCGTCGGCCCGGCGGTGCCGTCGGGCGTCACCTCGATGAGGAGGCCCTGCCACACGGCGGCGTTCGCGCCCGCGTTGCTCGTCGGCGTGGGGGTGGCGGAGCGCGCCAGAGGCACGTGGTTGCCCGCGCCGTCCAGGGCGGTCGGGTCCCACGTGTAGACCAGCTGCTGCACGGTTCCGCCAGAGGCGGAGATGCCGTCCACGTTGAACGGCTGCGCAAACGGGTTGCCACCCATGTAGAAGTAGTCCTGCGGGACCTCGGCATCCGGGTTTCCGTCGCCGTCACCGTCGAAGGTGAGCGGGAGGACGGTGGCGAGCGGGAAGCTCGCCGTCACGTCGGACGTGACGGGGAGGCCGCTGGCGCGGAGAGCGAAGTCCGCGTCGGTGAGCTCGTAGCTCACGCCGATGCCGCCGCCGCGGGTCTGCTCCAGGTCAAAGGCCGCGTCGTACCAGTACCACCAGAGGCCGCGGCCGGACTCGAAGGTGTAATCCGTGGAGGGAACGGGAGCGTAGATCACTGCGACGGAGTCCGCGGTGCCGGCCTGGTTGCGGATGCTCGCCACGCCTTCGTACGCGTGGAAGAGGTTGCCTGCGAGCTGGCCTCTGGCGTTGGTGTAGCCTGCGCCAGGGTACTGCGCCGCGTTGACGTCGCCCGCAGGCACGCCGCCGACGTAGTTGATCTGCGCGAGGTCCAACACGCTCAGGCCCGATACGGGAGCCGAGAGCAGCCGCCAGCCTGGAGCGTCCGAGGGAGGGCCCGCGCCGATGCTGAGCTGCGTGGGCGCGAGCCGCACGCGGCGTCCGTTCGTGATGCTAGCCGGAATCACCGTGTTGCCGCCAGAGCCGTCAGGCCCGAACACCTGAATGCCGGCGTTCGCTCCGCTGAGGCCCTGCGTCCCGGAGTCCAGGCTGAAGAAGATGGGCTCCGGGCTGTTCCGCTCAACGAGCAGGACCGATCCGTCCCCATACGTGGCGCCGATCTGCCCGGATGCCGTGAGCGTCCCGTTGGCGAAGGTGAACGTGTCGGCCGCGTTGTCCGGGTCGTCCTCCAACGCGAGCGAGGTGAACGGGCCGGACGTCGTGGTGGACCAGAGCGTGTTGCCCTGTCCAGCCCGAATCACGTTCATCAGCGCGAGGCCCTCGCTCGTCTCGACGAGGAACAGCACGGCCTTGTCGTTCGCAATCGCGCTGTACAGCGGGGCGGGCCCCTGGTAGGTGAACGGGGCGCCCGAAGAGCGGTTGTAGTAGGCCGCGACCGTCTGCGAGGTGCCATCGTAGGGCGTGACGGTGCCCAGCGAGGGCTGGGAGTCGAAGTCGTTCGCGTTGGGCGCGGACTCCTGGCGGACCTCGTAGGTGGTCTGAGCCGACGCGGACGCGCCGACCAGGAGAAGCGTGAGGAGGAGAGTCTGAAGTCGCATAAATCCGGGGGTAAGCAGGGGTGGGTTGCGGCGGCGCTGCAAGGTGCCTGAGGCTTCAGAGGACCGAGTTCGGGCGCCAGAGGCGCGGCGAAAAGCAGACCGTGAGCGCGGTCTCTGATGGATGTCACCGCCGTACGGGTGCCAGAATGCAAGGCCCATGCCGCTCCGGCACTCCTCTCGTGCGCGGCGTGTGGAGAAGCCGCATTCGCCTCTGGCGTGCCGAAAACGCGACGTTCCGAGCACATTTCCAGAGAGCGGGCACGACGCGCCACTGCCGAACCGGCGCTGCCGGGTTTAAAATCGGGACCTCGCATGGCTACGAGGTCGGATTTTGGCACGCGGCCCGGGCTGCCTCTGGCGCCCCAAACACGTGGGAGCGAGCATCTAGAGCGTCTGCGCGGCGCGGTTGGGAGACGCGGGGGATTTCCGCCGCCGCCAGAGGCCCGAGGCAGAACGCCGCGCCCCTGGCGGCGTAGGCGCCCTCCACGCCCGTATCTTCGCCGCCCTCCCGCGCCCACAACAGGGCCACCCGCACGCGCTTTCCGATGGATTACATCCAGGTCGACATCATCGGGCTCTCCACGAGCCCATCCTCGGGTGGAGCCTACGCCCTCGTGTTAGGCGAGACGCACGGCAACCGCCGCCTGCCCATCATCATCGGCGCCTTTGAGGCGCAGGCCATCGCGCTGGAGCTGGAGAAGATCCAGCCGCCGCGGCCGATGACGCACGATCTGCTCAGCAACCTTTTCGAGGCGCTCGGCGCGGAGGTGACCGACATCGTGATCGACGACCTCCGTGAGGGGACGTTTTTCGCCAAGGTCCGCTACGTCTACGACGACGAGGAGGCGCAACTGGACTCCCGCCCGTCCGACGCCGTCGCGCTGGCCGTGCGCACGGATGCGCCCATCTTCGTGGCTGCGAGCGTGCTCGAAGAGGCCGGCATCCCGGCCGACGATGAGGACATCGACGCGCCAGAGGCGGACGACGCGCCGCAGCGAGTGGTGACTTCGGGCGGCGGCGGAGGCTCGCGTCTGGAACGCATGGAGGGGCAACTCCAGAAGGCCATCGAGGAAGAGGACTACGAGATGGCGGCCAAACTGCGCGACGAGATCGAGCGGATGAAGTCCGAGAACTGATGCGCCGCTGGGTCCTCGCGCTCGCCTGCCTCGCGGCCTCTGGCGCCTCCGCGCAAGACATCGCGAGCGCGGAGGCGACGGTGATCCAGTACGCGGACGCGGTAGCCGCAGGCGACTGGGCGACCGCCGCAGCGCTGATGGACCCTGTAGACCTTGAGCGGTTCAGCGAGCTTGCCGCTCTGATCGCGGGCGATGACCCCATTACGGCTTCGCTCTTGGGAGTACGAGCCGATAGCTCGCCAGAGGATCTGCTGGCGGCGTTCGTCGGCGCCGCGATGGGCGCAAACCCGTTTATGGAGGACGCCTTCGCATCCATCAGCACCGAGGTCCTGGGTACCGTCACGGAGGGGGACCGCCTGGCTCACGTCGTGGCGCGGACCGAGGTCTCGCTGCTCGGCACGCCCATCCGTAGCATTGAGACGACGACGCTCCTGTGGGACGGCGCCGCCTGGAAGATTGGGATGAACGCCGAACTGGAAGGGATGCTCGTCGGGATGAAGGCCGCGATGGAGAACCCAGAGTTGTTCGGTATGGAGGACGACTACGAGGAGGGGTATTACCAGATGGATACGGCGTGGCCGCGCGACCCTAAGAAGCAGTGACGCCAGAGGCCCGTCCGGTTCCCCACGCATCCCTTGGCGCGAGCCGCCTGTTTCAGGCCGTCGCCTCTGGCGCGGCGGAGGCGCTCCGCTTCTACGCCTACGACTGGCGCACGGGCCTATCGGATGCCGCAGACGCGGCCGCGGCGTTCCCACGCCAAAGAGACGCCCTCGCGGACGCCCTCCTCGCGCAGGCCGACGCCAGAGGCGCTGACGGTGCCGCGCAGACCAACATCGAGCGCCTGCGCGATCCGCGGACCGTGGCCGTGCTCACGGGCCAGCAACTCGGCCTGTTCGGCGGGCCGCTCTACACCGTCTGGAAGGCGCTCGGCGCCGTGGTCACCGCGCGGCGCGTGGCGCGCGAGACGGGCCGGCCCGTGGTCCCGGTCTTCTGGCTCGCAGGCGAGGACCACGACCTGGACGAAGTGCGGAGCACCGCCGTCTCCTCTGGCGAGACCGTGCGCCGCGTGCGCTACGGCACCGCCGACCCCAACAACCGCGAGCCGGTCGGGCGCAAGAGGCTGGAGGCCGAGCCGCTGGCGGAGGCCCTCGCGCAGATGGAACGCGCGCTGCCCGAAGGACCGTACCGCAACGAGGTGCTAGACCTCTTGCGCGAGGCGTGGACGCCCGGCCGCCTCTGGCGCGACGCGTTCTGGGACACGCTCCAGGCGCTCACGCGCGGGACGGGTCTCGTCTTCGTTTCGCCGGACGACCCGGCCATTAAGGCATTGGCGGCGGACCTGTTCGCGCGAGAGGCCGAGGACCCGCAGGCTACGCTGGACGCGCTCCAATCCGCCAGCGACGCGCTGGTGGAGGCGGGCTACCACGCGCAGATCCAGCCCGGCCCGCTCAACCTGTTCTGGCTGCGCGGCGACGAACGCCTCGCGCTGGACCCCGACGCCTCTGGCGACCCGAACACTGGCGCGGCCTCTGGCGCGATCGGCCGAGGGACAGCGCACCGGATCAGCGACCTCGCCGTATTCGCGCGCGAGACGCCAGAGGCTCTGAGCCCCAACGTGGTCCTGCGGCCCGTCCTGCAAGACGTGCTGTTCCCGACCGTCGCCTACATCGCGGGGCCGGGCGAGACGGCGTACTTCGCTCAGTTGAAGGGCGTCTACGAGCGCTTCGGCGTGCCGATGCCTGCGATCGTGCCGCGCTTGAGTGTGAGCCTGGTGGAGCCAGGCGTACGCAAGGTTCTGGACCGCTACGGCCTGGACCTCCCGGACCTCAAAGGCGGCATCGACGCGCACTGGAAGCGCCTCGCGCAAGAGGCGCAAACCGCCGGGGCGCACGCAGCCTCTGGCGCGGATCTGCCCGCGCAGTTCGCCGCCGCACGTGAGGCCGCCGACGCCGAACTGGCGCGGCTAACGGATCTCGCGGCGGACCTCAACCCATCGCTTCGGGCCGCTGGCGAGGCGGCGCAGGCGCGCGTCCACAAGGCGCTCGCGCGGCTGGAGACCAAGACCGTCCGCGTGCAGAAGCGTCAGCACGACGACATCCGCAAGCGGCTCGCGCGCGCTCACGCCGCGCTCTGGCCCGGCGGCTCGCTGCAAGAGCGTGCGGCCAACCCCTTCGCCTTCGCGGTCCGCCTCGGCCTGGACGGCTTCGCGCAGATCGCTGACGCGCTGGACGCCCAGCACGACCTCCACACGGCTCAGCACTGGGCGGTGGACGTGTAAGCGCTCCGGCGCACCCTCCGCCTCTGGCGCCAGAGGCCCGTTCCCCTTCGTTCCCGTCCGATGTTCTCTCCCCTGATCGAGCGCGCCATCGAGATCGCCGCCGAGTGGCACGACGGGACGTACCGCAAGGGCCGTTGCACGCCGCCGGTCCTGCCGCCCGCCTCGGGCACCACGCCGCCGGGCGTCCCCGCGATGGCCCACGTCACGACCGTCGCGATGACCGTTGCGCGCGCCGGGTGGGATGAGGTCACGATTGCCGCCGCGTTCCTGCACGACGCGCTGGAGGACCGCGACCGGAACGAGCGCTGGTTCTCGCGCGAGCGCATGGCCGAACTCGTCGGCGAGAGCGTGGTGACCATCGTGGAGGCTGTGAGCGAGCCCAAGACCGGGGCCTCTGGCGCGTGGCTGCCGTGGCGCGAGCGGAAGGACGCCTACGTCGCGCACATCGAGGCCGGGCCGCCAGAGGCCTCGGCGGTCTCGCTCGCGGACAAGCTGCACAACGCCTACGCGATGGCGTCGAGCCTGGAGGCGGGCATCGACATCTTTACGAGCGCGCCGGGCCGCGTCGGGCTCACGGCGGGTGCCGCGGACCAACTCTGGTACTTCCGCGCCGTCCTGGACGCCACTCGCTGCCACGAGGACCCTCGCCTTGTGCCGCAGCGCCAGAGGCTGGAGCAGGAGATCGCGCGGTTCGTGGCGGCGGCGGGGCTGTAGCCTCTGGTGCGAGTCTGGGTTCGCGCAAGAGGCCTCTTGCGAGGCACCGCGCGAGGTCCGGCTACTAGCAGCACCGGATTAGGCGTCCTGGGCGCGATCCCTGCACCACCTGAGAAAGTCCTCGAACGTGTCCCCGATGGGCGGAAGCTCGCCCGCTTCTAGCGCCTCGAACTGCCCGAACGTCACGTCGTAGACGGCCCCGGTGCGTTTGTCGTACGGCACGATCCCGTCGCCTTCGGCGGAACTAAGGGCGAGGAAGTGGTCGGCTACCTCAAGCTCCTCGTGCGCGTACTCCGTCCAATCGGCCGTCTCGTCGAGGTCGTTGAGCTCGTACCACCCGGTAATGCTGTCCGCGCCGTGGTAGACGTAGAACTGTCCGATCTGTGAGTCCTCGGGGATGCCGAGGTCTGCGAGTTGTTCGCGGCGCTCGTCGCGGTTGGCGAGGGCGTACTCGGCAGAGCCCGCGGTCGTGTTCGACTCAAGCCACTCCTGGATGTCTGGGGATAGCAAGGTCATCGGCGGACATCGAACGAGTGGCCGCGACGGGCAGCACTGTCGGTGGAACGGAGCGAGAGGGTACGCCGGCGCCTGCACGGGTCGAGAACGCGGGTTCTACCGCGGGGCGTTCAACGCTCAGCGCGCACCCCGTCTAGGAACGCCCGGTATACGCCTGCGAACGTCGGCTGCCCGATGACGTTACCGTGGTCGCCGCCCTCAATCACCGCGAGCGTCTTCCGGCTCTCCGGGAGCGGGGATGCCGCGTAGAGGCGCCGCGAGAGCACCTGGGGTGTCGTGTGGTCCTCGCTTCCCACCAAGAGGAGCAACGGCTCCTCGATTTGCCGGACCTCGGCTCGGTTGTCCACCCCCCGAAGGCTCTCCTCAACGCGGAAGCGGACGAACGGCTTGTAGTAGAACGGGGTGCGGGAGTTGGCCCACTCTTTCACCGTTGTCGCCGACCCCTCTAGCACGACGCCGGCCGCTGGGCGGCGCGCCCCGACGTGGCCCGCCATGAAGCTCCCGAGCGACAACCCGTGTACGACGACGCGGCCTACGCCGGGCAACGCGGCGAGGTGGTCGTAGGCCGCGAGCGCGTCGGAAAACGCGAGATCCAGCGTCGCCCGGCCATCGCTCCACCCGTACCCCCGGTAGTCCACCAAGAAGACGTTGGCGCCGAGCGGGAGGAACGCTCGGGTCGTCTCGATCCCGTCCTGCTCGACCGTGGACTCGTTGGTCCCGAAGTAGAGGACAGTGACGTCGGCGCCAGGCTGACGGATGAGCGCGCCGTAGAGCGCGGTCCCGTCGGCGGCCTCGATCCGCTGCTCTTCGTACGTGACGCCGGGGAAGGCGGCGGCGACGGTGCCGGGGACGGCCTCCCGGTCTGTTCCAGCTCGGCGGGCGGGGAAGAACCCCCGCTCGGTGATGTCAACCGAGACGCACCCCGACGCGACGAGGAGGGCGGCAAGGCAAACGGCAGTTCTCATGTATGAGGAATAGTATTAGCGTTGCAAACGAGCGCCCGTTCAAAGCGTGACGCCGAAGAAAAGCATCGCCAGTGCGAGGCCGATCACGATCCACTCCATTACGATCCACAGAGCGGAGAGAGCGAGCAAGGGGCGGAGCGCGGACGGCACCGTCCGAGAAGCTACCCGGATGCCGCGCAGTCGGTCGGGAATGCCGAGCGGCCCCCGCTGAGCCCCGTCGGGACCGAGCGCAGCGAAACGACGTGAAACGACCGCGTGAGCGACTGCGAAGGCGAAGAACGCGACGAGCGAGAGGGCGGGGCTGCCGCCCAAAGCCCGGCCCAAAGACAGGAGGAGCACGACGAGCACAGAGGCCCTGGCGAGGAACCACGCGACGTTCGAGGGGCGGCGGAAGAAGTCCCGTTCGAGCGAGCCCGCTATGAGAGTCGGTTGCAGAATGAGACGCGCGGTAGAACCTGTGGTTAGGCGGAACTGCCACCGCACCTCTTCTCGGTAGCAGAGCAGGCCGCTAGAGCCACATGGTACACCGCCGCACCGCACCGCACAACCGGCTACACGCCGGCCTCCGCCAGAGGCCTCTGGCGTTAGGAATCCGCCTCTGGCGGGTCTAGCGCGGCACACCCGCCGCGCCCGCATGTCCGACTCCCCACTGCTCTCCACGTCGCTGGACCGCACCATCCGCGAGCCCGTCGAGGAGCCCGAAGTCGCCGTGGACTACGTCGCGCTCAAAGACCGCAACGCGGATGAGCAGCCGCGCGAGAAGCTTCTCGCCAGAGGCCCCGCCGCGCTCTCGGACGCGGAGCTGATCGGGCTGATCTTCGGGACGGGTACGCGCGTGGGCGGGCGCAGCCTCTCGGCTGTGGAGCTGGGACAGGTGCTGATCCGCGCCTATGGCTCGCTCGCGAAGCTGGCGCGGCGCGAGGCGGCGCAGGTCGCGAAGGCGACCAAGGGCGTCGGTCCGGCGAAGGCGGCGCAACTGGCCGCAGCGTTCGAGATCGGCCGGCGGGTGGAGGCGGCCCCGCCAGAGGCCCGCGTCACGGTCCGCAGCCCGGCGGACGTGGCGGCGGCGTACGGCCCACGCCTGCGCGACCTCCCGCGCGAGGTGTTCGTCGTGGTCCACCTCAGCACGGCCAACGTGATCCAGAGCGAGCACACGCTGACCACAGGCGGCCTGGCCGCGTCCATCGTGGAGCCGCGGCAGGTGTTCCAGCGCGCCATTCTGGAGAACGCCGCGAGCGTAATCTGTCTCCACAACCACCCCAGCGGCAACCCCGAGCCCTCGCGCGAGGACGTGGCGATCACGAAGCAGCTCTGCGAGGCCGGCGCCGTGCTCGGCATCCCGGTCCACGATCACGTCATTATCGCGGGCCGCGGCTACACGTCGCTCAAGGAGCGGGGGCTGATGTGACTGGAGGGATGCGGGATGGAGGGATGGGGGCCTCTGGCGCCAGAGGCTCAGTCGCCAATCGGCGAGCCGGGCGGGGTGCGGACGGGGCGCGGCGCCATCTCCGGGTCGTAGTCGCGGTCCAGAAAGCGCTCGATGTCCGCGGCGAGCCACGCGGCGTGGGCGGCGTCCTCGGAGCCGCCAGAGGCCGCGGCGTACCGGCCATGGAGGTCGCGCAGCGCGGCCTCGGTGCGCGCGCGGACGGCGGGCGCCGCGGAGCGGTCGGCGGCCAGGCCCATCAATGCCTGCGTCCACGCCGTGTGGACCGTGCGGCGGATCTCCTGCTCGTACGCGCCAGAGGCTGGCATGGCAGCAAGCGCCTCTTGCGTGCGCGCGAAGATGTCCCTCAGGCCCGGCTGCGACGCGTCGAGGTCGTGCTGGTAGACGAGGCGCGCGGCGCGCTCGCGGTCGAGGAGGAACGAGAGCACCATGTTCGCCGCCGTCTCGGCCGGCGCGATGGGGTCGAGCGTGACGCCCGTCCGCCGGTCGAATCGCTCGCGGCCGTCGTAGTAGCCTGGCGGGCGCGGCGGGATGAGCTGGAGGGCCGCTGGCGGCAGCGCGAGCTCCGACGGCGCGAGCGTCGCCAGAAGCGCGTCCAGCGCCTCGCGCTGCACCGCTCCCGGGACCGCCTCTGGCGCTGCGGCGCCGTCGCCGCGGGCGGAGTAGGCGTAGCTCACCCCGCCGACGAGGTGGGCGGTCGCCTCCACTTGGTAGCGGTGGCGGAGGTAGAGCGGCACGAGGACCTCTTCGAGCGTCGCCAAAGGCCGCCCGTCGCGGATGGTGGCCTCGGAGAAGCGGTCGAGCGCGATCCGGCGGACGGCCATCTCGTCGCGCAGCGATTGCACGGCGTCGGAGCCGTTGTCCCAGAGCGCGGCGACCGGGCTGGCGGCGCCCGAGGGCCGCGCGTCGTAGTCCGTGATGTAGAGGAGGCCGCGGTCCTGGTTCTCGCGCAGGATCTGCTCCAACTCCGAGGCCTCTGGCGTGTAGCCGTAGCGGACGGCCTGCACGTCCCACGCGCCGAGCCCCACGCCGTAGGCGTCCCCTACGTCGATGCCAGATCCCGCGACCGTCGCCAGAGGCGCCGGGTAGTCCATGACCGACTCGCGCCCGACGGCGCTGGCGGCGAAGTTGTGCGCGAGGCCGATCGTGTGGCCGACCTCGTGCGCCGAGAGCTGGCGGATGCGCGCGAGCGCGAGTTGCAGCATCGGGTCGTCGGCCTCTTGCGCGAAGCCGCCCGCGTCGGCGCCCGCGTAGGGCGCCAGAAGCCCCTCGGCGATGAGGTAGTCCTGGCGCACGCGCAGCGAGCCCAGGGAGACGTGGCCCTTGATGATCTCGCCCGTGCGTGGGTCCACGACGGAGGCGCCGTAGCTCCAGCCACGCGTGGACCGGTGCACCCACTGGATGGTGCTGTAGCGCGCGTCCAGCGGGTCGATGGAGTCGGGCCGGACCTCGACGCGGTAGCCGTCGCGGAAGCCCGCGGCCTCGAAGGCCTCGGCCCACCACCGGGCGCCGTCGAGCAGCGCGCCGCGGACGGGCTCGGGCGTGCCGGGGTCCAGGTAGTACACGATGGGCTCCTTCACGTCGCAGAGGCCGCTGGCGTCGGGCGGAGTGGCGCACTCCAAGCGGTGGCGCGTGAGAAGACGTTGGCGCGTGTCCTCGCCGATTGGAGCGGCGTAGTCGGCGTAGGTGAGGGGGAAGTAGCCCGCGCGCGGGTCGAAGGCGCGCGGCTCGTAGCCGGGCTCCGGGAGCGCCACAAACGAGTGCCGGATGCGGACGGTGACCGCGTTGGGGTCGGCAGCGACGCTCCGCACCTCGCGTCCCGGGTTGTCGCCTGTAAACGTCAGCCGCGCCTCCAACTCCGTGTTGCGCGGAAACGCCTTGAGCATCGCGGGGACGGGCGCGCTGCGGGACTTGTCCAGCGAGAAGGTGCCCTCGCCAGAGGCTCGGAGCGTTTGGGCCACGCCGTGCGCGTCGCGCACCAGGAAGTCCGTCACGTCGATCAGGGTCCGTCCGTCGGTCTCGGCGCTCGCGGTGAAGCCCCACGTCACGCCCTCGGCAAAGGCCTCGCGCACGGCCGGTTCTTCAGCGGGGTTGTCGGTCGCCGCGCGGTAGTCCAGGTTGGGCTGCACCATCAGCACCTTCGGCCCCACGCGCTCGAAGCGCACCAGCCGCGTGCCGCCCAACTGGCTCCGGTCCAGGCCGATGTCGTTGGAGCCCAGGCCGGCCGCGAGGCTGTTGACGTAGAGGAAGTCCTGCTCCATCGCGGGGATCTCCAGCCACACCTTGCCCGCGCCCGCGTCCCAGTAGACCGGGAAGAGGCCGTCGCGGCGGTCCATGCCCTCGGTCGCGGCCGCGATGCTGGGCAGGCCGTCGGCTTTCGCGCCGGGCGTCGCGCCAGAGGCCCCGGCAGATGGCGCCTCTGGCGAAGCGGGCGCGGTGGCGGAGCAGCCTACGAGGGCGGTCAGGAGAACAAGGGCGGCGAGGCGCATGGCGGCAGGGGGGAGACGCCTCCAATCTAGCGGGGCCTCTGGCGCCAGAGGCGAGGGCCTTGCAGCTTCCCGTACCCCGTACCCCG
>NZ_MQWB01000001.1:670501-857895 GCF_002257665.1 Rubricoccus marinus
CATTAGGCCCTGGGTTTCTAAAACAAAGAGTAGGGGCCGGCTTCGCGATTCCTTGTAGGACAAACCCGGGTGCCATTGTGGGAATGCGAGCGTGGAAACTAAAGAATGAGGAGCGCCCTGTCGTTCTCGCTACCCGGACTTTCCCTAGAGCCTGGCGGCGGAGCCAGTGGCGGACGCCCGCGGATTGAGCGCCTAGCTTAGAACGCACCCTCCTCGCGCCCATGTCACGCCTCTCGGTCCTCCTCGCGCTTCTCGTCGCCGCGCCAGCGGCCGCCCAGTTCGGAAATTCTGGCAACGATTCTGGCAAGCCGCTGCACCCGGAGCAGGCGGCATTCGACGTGTCCACCTATGCGCTGGACCTCGCGATCTCGCCAGAGGCCCGGACCATTGAGGGCTCGCTCACGATGAGCGCTCGGACCGTCGCGCCGACCACCCACATCCGCCTGGACCTGGACGACGCGCTGACGGCTTCTGGCGTGGTCGCGCCCGTGTGCATCCTTCTCGACGGCATCGAGAACTGCGGCGAGGGCAGCGACCAGCCTCTGACGTGGGAGCGGCTTCCGGGCCAGGTCCGCATCGCGCTGGGCCGCACGTTCCAGCCTGGGGAGGCTATCCTCGTGCGCGTGGACTACGGCGGGAGCCCGCGCGTGGCGCCGCGCCCGCCGTGGGACGGCGGCTTCTCGTGGGAGCAGACGGCCTCTGGCGAGCCCTGGGTGGCCGTGAGCTGCCAGGGCGAGGGCGCCGACCTCTGGTGGCCGACAAAGGATCACCCCAGTGACGAGGCCGATAGCATGACGATCCGCCTCACGGCGCCAGAGGCCCTTCGCGCGATCTCGAACGGGCAGCACGTCGGGCGCGAGGTCAACGGTGACGGGACGGCCAGCGAGACGTGGATGGTCACGACGCCCATTAACAACTACGGCGTCTCGTTCGGCGTGGGGCCCTACGTGGAGGTCACGGACACGTACAGCAGCCCGCTCGGCTACACCATGCCTGTGACGTTTTACGTGCTTCCGGAGCGGCGGGCAGACGCCGAGAAGCAACTTCCGGGCTTTTTGGACGCCGTCGGGTTCATGGAGCGCACGTTCGGGCCGTATGGCTCGCGCGAGGACGGCTACCACGTCCTCCACACGCCCTACCTCGGCATGGAGCACCAGAGCCTGATCGCTTACGGCTCCACCTTTGAGGACAACGCGTACGGCTTCGACTGGCTGCATTTCCACGAACTCGCCCACGAGTGGTTCGCCAACCTCGGGACGGCTCCGGACTGGCGCGATTTCTGGGTCCACGAGTCGTTCGCCAACTACGCCGAGGCGCTCTACGCCGAGGACATCGCGCGGCGCGAGACCGGCAACGAGGCTCTCGCGCGAGAGGCCTACCTCGGCTACATCGCCGGCGTGCGCGGCAACCTCCGCAACGTGCAGCCTGTGGCCCCGCGCGAGCCGCGCACCACGTCGCAGATGTACAACCTCCCGGACGGGGGCTTCAACGGCGACATCTACTTCAAGGGCTCGTGGTTCCTCCACACGCTCCGCTTCGCGATGGCCGACGACCCCGCGTTTTTCCGCGCGCTCGGCACCATCCTCTACCCCCAGGGCACCGAGGCGGCGCTGGCCGCTGGCGACCCGGCCGCTGACTTCCGGTGGGTGTCCACCGAGGACGTGGTCGCAACGTTCCAGCAGGAGACCGCCATCGATTTGAGGCCTCTGGCGGAGGTCTACCTGCGCCAGCCCTCGCTTCCGGTCCTACACATGGAACGCCGCGGCAACGACGGCTACGCGTTCCGCTGGGAACTCCCCGAGGGCGCCCTGCCCGACGGCATGACGTTCGACCTCCCCGTGCCGACCTCACACGGGATGATCCCGATGCCCGGCGGCGCGGGCGCGATGGGCCTCCCCAGCAGCGAGGTCCGCGTCGACACCACCGTCGCGCTTTTTGAGATGGCAGAAGACGAAGACGCCGAGGCCGCCGAGTAGCCCCTGGCGGTGCGACCTTCCCGCCAGAAGCCGCCGCTCCCCATGACCGCTCTCGCTCGCTCTTCCGCCCTCGCGCTCCTGCTGCTCGCCTCTGGCGCGAGCGCGCAGCAGGCCGCTACGCCCGAAGGGCCCGCGCCAGAGGCCCGCCCGCCGATGGGCCTCTTGGCTGGACGCGAGCTGATGGCCGAGATGCTGGACGCGCTCGGCGGCGTGGCCGCGTGGGATTCCGTGGAGGCGTACTCCACGGCTGGCGACACACAGGTGAACTCGCTGGTGATGGGCGATGTGAGCGTGGAGAGCATCTCGGTCGTCCGCGGTGCGGACGGCGTGCGGGTGGAGCAGTTCACCCCGGTCGGAAGCGTCCTCGTGCAGATTGATGGGGACCGCGTCGGCTTCGCGATCTCTGGGGAGAGCCGGCCGGCGCCCGACGGAATGGCCTCTAGCGTCCGCTCCCAGCTCCTCTTCAGCGTGCCGTACGTGATCATGCGCCGCGAGGACCTCGCCATCAACCGCGTCGCCGACCGGCCCGGCGGGCTCCCGGTCCTCCGCTTCCGCGCCCCTGGCGTGGAGGCCCTCTACGACCTCGTGATGAGCCAGGACCGGCGCCCGCTGCGCATCGAGTCCATCCAGGCCAGCGCAGCCGGACCCGGTTACTACGCTTACATCTTTTCCGACTACCGCGAGGCGGACGGCCTCCTCGTGCCCTTCCAGACCGAGCAGCGCGTGGACGACCTCCTGCTCACCACCACGGTGCTCAGCGCGTTTACCGTCTCCCCCGAGATCACCGCCCGCACGTTCGCGCGCTGATCCCGCCTCTGGCGTCCCGGCGCCGCGCCAGAGGCCGAGTGGTCCTGGCGCGCTACCGCGCTCCTGTGACGATCTCGCGCCAACCTCGGCGCTCAAACCGTCGCCGTTTAGAGTGGCCGGACTCGTGCTGATACCGCGCCGGTCCCCACCGCCCCACCATGCGTTTTCTCTCCCCCGTCCTCGCCGTCCTGTTCGCCTCTGGCGCGATGGCGCAGGCGCCCCAGGTCGCGTCCCTCTCGCCCAGCCCTGGCCTCGTGGTCGCGGAGCGCGACGCGGACATCGTGGTCACCTTTGACCGGGCGCTGGACGCGGCCACCATCAGCGAGGCGTCCGTCCGCGTGTTCGGACGGTGGTCCGGCGTCGCCAGAGGCACGCTCCAACTGGAAAACGGCCGTCGCCGCGTGCGCTTCTCGCCCTCGCGGCCGTTTATGGCGGGCGAAACCGTCACGGTCTCGGTCTCGCGAGAGGTCACCTCTGGCGGCGTGGCGCTCGCCAGCGGCTTCGAGGCGCAGTTCTGGACGCGCGCCGGCTACCGCTCGGACACCTACGCAGTGGGGGAGTGGATTGACATCCGCCAGCCCGGCGAGGGCAGCATCATCTCCTACGGCGCCTACGCCGGCGATCTGGACGGCGACGGGGACTCGGACCTCGCGGTCCCCAACGAGCTTCCCGCCGACGTGCGCGTGTTCCTCAACGACGGGAGCGGCGGCTATGGCGAGTTCACGGTCCATGCGCTCCCCAACGGCAACTGGCCCAGTCCCAGCGAGGGCGCAGATCTCGACCACGATGGCGCGATTGACCTGGTGGTGGGCAACGGCAACAACGACATGTTGAGCGTGCTCATGGGCGACGGTGAAGGCGCGTTCTCCAGCGTCGCCTCGTATCCCACCACGGGCAACGCCGTGCGCGGAATCGCGGTGGTGGACGCGGACGGAGACGGCCACGACGACGTTGTAACGACCAACCGCGACACCCACAACATGAGCCTGTTCATGGGCCGCGGCGATGGCACGTTCAGCGCTCCCGTCACGCTCGATCCCGGCGGAAGAGGCGCCACGGCCCTGGCCTCTGGCGATGCCAACGGCGACGGCATCCTGGACCTCTTCGTCGGCGCCATCAACTCGCGCGAGGTGATTCTCATGCTCGGCGACGGCGCAGGCGGCTTCACCGTCGCGGACCGCGTCACCACCTCTGGCGCGCCGTGGATGCTCGCCGCAGGCGACCTCGACGGCGACGGCGACGTCGACGTGGTCTCGGCCGGTTCCTACGACGACGTGGTCGACGTCGTGCTCAGCGACGGCGCGACGCTGCGGGCCGGCGCCTCGCTGCCCTCCGGCACGTTCACGATCGCCGTGGATCTCGGCGACCTGGACGGCGACGGCGACCTCGACCTCGTCTCCAGCAACTACAACTCCGGCGACTTCGTGGTCTATGCCGGCGACGGCGCGGGCGGCTTTACCGAGCGCCAGAGGCTCGCCATTGACGGCGCGGGCTCTTGCGCCGTCCTCCACGACCGCGACGGCGACGGCGTGCTGGACATCACCGCCATCGACGAGATCAACGACCGGCTCTACTTCGTGCAGCACGTCAGCACGCCGGGAACCGAGCCCGAGCCCGAGGCCGCCGTGCGGATCGCGCTCGCGAGCGCGAACCCGGCCTCTGGCGACGTGCGCGTGCGGCTCCAGGCCGAAGCCGGCCGGAGCGCCCGCGTCACGGTTTCCGACGTGCTCGGCCGCGAGGTCGCCGTCCTCCACGACGGACCGGCCTCTGGCGAGCGCACACTCACGTGGCGCGCCGACGCCGCGCCGGGACTATACCTCGTACGGATGGAGGCATCCTCTGGCGATAGCGGACTGGTCCGCGTCGTGCGTCTCTAGCTCAGAGGCCGTGCGGAAGCTGTCGTGGCGCTAGGTGCGATGGGCCCGGGGGACCACAAACGGAAAGGGAGCGTAGCGTACTCTTCCGGCCTCACCGCTTCCGTCCCCATGCGTTTCGCCCTCGCCGTTTGCACGTTCCTCCTCCTGCCTCTGGCGGGATGCAGCACCCCGCCAGCCGACTCGCCCCCGGCCTTCGCCGACGTGTGGGCGGCGCTCTCGGGCACCGAAACGGCGAGCTACGACGCCTGCGACGGGTTCATGTCGGGCTACGTCAGCACGTACGGCGCCAGAGGCCTCGCGTGCACCACGAACACGCGGATCCCGCTCCGCACGCTGCTCGCTCGGTACAGCGGCTCGGTCTACACCAGCGGCCCGCATAGCCTCGACGCCAGCGGCCTCTCGGTCGACCTCCTGAGCGACGACTTTGGCCACTACAACCCCGAGTTCGTCGAGTGGGCCGTCGACAACTCCATCGTGGGTGAGAACGACGCGACGGTCCGCGCGCTTCTGGCGCCGGTCTACCGGGCGCGGTTCCAGCAACTCGCGCGGGTCTACTGGAGCGTGTACCAGAACCTAGCCTCCGAGGGCTACCCGGACCGTGCGCCCGCCGGCGCGCCAGAGGCCTACGCGGAGTACCTCGCCTCTGGCGTCGTGCCGGAGATGGCGCGGACGGAGTACTACCCCGGTTTTACGATGACCGTCTTTAGCGACCGCAACGAGGCGCTCGCGCGAGACATCGCCGGGCCGGGAGAGTGGCACTTCGGGGCGATGTACGAGGCCAATACGGCCGTGGGCTTCTGGATGCGCCGCCGGGCGGACGGCACGCAAGAGGCCTTCCGAGACGGACTGGAACGCCTGCTCGCCGCCTACGATGCGGAGTGGCTCGCCGCGATGTAGGACGCATGCGGACCCGTTCTCTCTGCCGGATCCCACGGCAGGGTCGGGGTCTCTGAGGAGTCAGGTGCGCAGGAGGACCGTTGTAGAGTCCCCATCCCTGCACTCCGATGACGACCCGACGCTTTCTCCTCCTCGCGCTTCCGTTTCTCTTGGTCGGCTTTACCGCCTCGCAGTCCGACTTCATCGTCGCGGCCTTTACCGGCATGCAGGCGGGAGGCGAGATCAACGGCTGGGAACCGCTCACGCTGGGCGACGCCGGTGAGACGACCTATACACTGATCGAGGACGGCGGCGACGTTGTGGTCAAAGCCGAGGCCAACGATTCCGCCTCCGGCCTGATCCGCCGCGTCGAGGCAGACCTGAACGACTTCCCCGTGATGTCCTGGCGGTGGAAAGTGGACGGCATGATCCCCGGCGGCGACGTCCGCCGTAAAGGCGGCGACGACTACCCCGCGCGCATCTACGTCACGTTCGATTACGACCCCTCGGACCTCTCCTTCGGTGACCGCCTGAAGTACCGCGCGCTCCGCGCCCTCGGCTACGACGACATCCCCGTTCGCGCGCTCAACTACATCTGGGCCAACAAGGACAGCGAGACGCAGATCGTCCCGAATGCCTACACGGACTGGGTTCAGATGGTGCCGGTCGAGAGTGGCGCCGCCAAAGCGGGCGTGTGGCAGACTGCCCAGCGCAACGTGCTGGAGGACTACCGCGCCGCGTTCGGCGAGGAGCCGCCCAAGATCAACGGCATCGCCATCATGACCGATGCTGACAACACCGGCAAGAGCGCGACGGCGTACTTCGGCGACATCCGCCTGCTCGCGGAGTAGCCCGATCGCCTCTGGCGCGAGCGCCGCACCCCAGCAGAACGCCCCGCTCAACGGTTGAGCGGGGCGTTGTCGTTTCCGCCAGAGGCCGCGGCGAGCCTCTGGCGAGATCCGGGCGCCAGAGGCTACAGGCTGACCTTCTCGTTTTCGCCCACGTCGTCGGCGGGCTCGCCGGTGATCATCGCTTTCGCGAGGCTGTACACGTGCGCGACGACGGAGGCGGGGGAGTCCCAGTACTCCGCGCGGTCCACGTCGACCTCGATCAGGCGGAGGTTCTCGTCGTCCGGGCCATCTGGAAACCACGCGCGGACCGAGGGCGACCAGTGCTCCTTGATCTTCGCCATGTCGTGCGTGACGCGGGCCGTGCCCGTCATGGTGACGTACTCCTGGTCATCGGGCTTGGAAAAGGCGACGCTGACCTTTGGGTTGCGCTCGATGTGAGCCACCTTCTCGCTGTCCTTGCCGGTGAAGAGGTAGAGCGTGCCGTCGAACTCGCCGGGGTCCTGGAGGCCCATAGGGCGGTTCCACGGTGCGCCGTCGGTGTCGATGGTGGTGAGCATCGCGAAGCGATGGTCGGAGATGATGTCGGCGAGCTTGGAAACGGCTTCGCTGCGGGACATGTCGGACATGGGAGGGGAGGGGGAGAGTGGAGCCGTTCTACCCGGCCTCCGGCGTCGTGGTTCGCCGCTGGCGCCAGCGGCAAACGAGACCGCCCCCGAACGCGCGAGGCATTCGGGGGCGGATCGCCGCCAGAGGCCTCTGGCGGGAGCAACAAGCGCCAGAGGCGCCGGTCGGTTTAGGCGTTGATGGCCCAGCCGTGCGCGTCGCGGAAGGCCTCCATGACCGCCTCGCTCAGCGTCGGATGCGGGTGCATGGCCTCGGCGACCTCGTGCGCCGTCGTCTCCAGCGCGCGCGCCGTCACGATCTCGGCGATCATCTCGGTCGCGTTGCGGCCGATGATGTGGCCTCCGAGCACCTCGCCGTACTTCTTGTCCACGATGACCTTCACGAAGCCGGTCTGGTCGCCGATGGCTGCGGCCTTGCCGCTGGCGGCGAAGGGGAATTTGCCGACGAGCACGTCGTAGCCGGCCTCCTTCGCGGCCTCCTCGGTGTAGCCGACGCTCGCCACCTCGGGCAAGCAGTAGGTGCAGCCGGGGACGTTGTTGTAGTCGATGGCGTGCGGAGCGTGGTCCAGCTTGCCCTCGGCATGCGCGATGGCCTCGACGCAGACGACGCCCTCGTGGCTCGCCACGTGTGCCAGCCACGGGCCGCCGACCACGTCGCCGATGGCGTAGACGTTGGGCACGTTGGTGCGGTAGAACTCGTCGACCGCGATCTGGCCGCGCTCGTGCTTCACGCCGATGTCGTCCAGGCCAAAGCCCTCGGTGTTGCCCACGACGCCGACGGCGGAGAGCACCTGATCGCACTCGATCGTCTCCTCACCCTTCTTGGTCTTGACCGTGACCACGCAGCCGTCGCCAGAGGTGTCGACGCTCTGGACCTGGGCATCCGTCATCACCTTGACGCCCATCTTCTTGTAGGCGCGCGTGAGCTCTTTGGACACGTCGCGGTCCTCGACGGGCACCAGGCGGTCCTGCACCTCGATGATGGTGACCTCGGTCCCCATGTTGTGGTACACGTACGCGAACTCGACGCCGATGGCGCCGGCGCCGACGATGACCATCTTCTCCGGGCGCTCGGTCTGCATCATGGCCTCGCGGTAGGCGATGACCTTTTTGCCGTCGAGCGGCAGCGGCGGGATCTCGCGGGCGCGGGCGCCGGTCGCGATGATGATGTGCTTGCCCTCAAGGGTCTCGGCCTGGCCGACCTCCTTGCCGTCCATGTCGGTGGAGGGCTCCACCTTGACCTTGCCGCCGCCGAGAAGGGTCGCCTTGCCCATGTGGACATCGACCTTGTTCTTCTTCATCAGGAAGCCGACGCCGCCGTTCATCTTGTTCGCCACCCCGCGCGAACGCTTGACGACCTCGCCCCAATCGGGCGTGGGCGTCGGGCCTGTGGCCGAGAACCCGTAGTCCTCGATGTGGCTCATCATGCTCGCCACCTCGGCGCTCTTGAGGAGGGCTTTGGTCGGGATGCACCCGACGTTGAGGCACACGCCGCCGAGCTTGTCTTTCTCGACGATGGCCACGGAAAGGCCGAGTTGGTGGGCGCGGATCGCGGTCTCGTAGCCGCCGGGGCCCGAACCGATGACGATGACGTCGTAGGTCGCCATGGAAGAAGGGGGTGGGTAGTGGAACTGAGCGAGGATACTCAGGAGCCGCGGTGGGGTGTCCGGACGCGCGGTGAAAAGCGGCGGGCCTCTGGCGCCAGAGGCCTGCGGGCAGAACGCGCGCAGGCGCCAGAGGCTTCGAGGGCGTTACCGCGCCAGCTGCCCGTCGGCTTCCCACTCGTCCACGACCGCGATGATGACCACGTTCGCGGGCGTCGGAAGGGCCTCCGGGGGGGCGTCGGCGTCGAGGAGCTGCGCCACGACGGCGCCCTCTTTGGCCACGAGGACGGCGTCCCCCACGCCCGCGCTCAGGCCGGGGTCGAGCGCGACGTCCTCTGCCGCGCCGTCTAGCAGGGAGCCGTCTGCCGCCAGAGGCGCGACGAGCAGAAGCTTGCGGGCATGTAGCTGGTCGCTCTTCTGGGACGCGACGACGGATCCGGTGACTCGGCAGAGACGCATGTCGAGAGTATAGAACGAACTAGCGCAGTGGTGTACCTTTGCTTGTGCCAACGGACAAACCACCACTCCTGTCCGCTTGGCCTTCACACAACCTCCCGCCTTTCACACAACCACTCTCCAGAGATGTACAGCACACGCGGAATTGAGGCTATCGCCACCGTGACCGAATTGCGGTCACGAACGTCCGCCCTTATCGATCAGGCTGCCGGCCTTGAAACTGGCATCATGATCCAGAAAAACAACGAGCCGGTGGCCGTACTCGTCGGCTACTCGAAGTACATGGAGCTCTACGAGTTGGAGAAGAAGACTCGCGCCAAGGCCAAGAAGAAGTAGCTCATCGTTCGCCGATGAGCCGCTTCAGTTCTTCGATGCGCCGGACGGTCGCTTCGCGATCCAGCCCGCGGAAACGCTCCGGCAGCATCGAGCGGCTTGTGCACTCCATGACTGCCACGAGGTTTTGAAGCTCTACCTGCAGCGGGTAGGTGGGAGGCACGAAGTCTTCCACGACGGCTGCGAGCACCTCGCCTGAGACCGTGCCCTCTTCTGCTTCGGCGGGGGAGGGTTTTTTCGGGGCCGGCTCGGCGGGCGCCGCCTCTGGCGCTGCCCCGTCGCCGCCGGGCGCCGCGTTATCGGTCGGCTCCGCGCCAGAGGCCTCGGCCGCTGGCGTCGCCGCAGCGGCGTCGCCGTTGTCGGCCGCGAGGAACTCGGCGAGGTCCGTGGTGGCCCTGAACTTGGCGCGCGTGAGAAGCGCCTCCATGTCGGCGCCGGAATAGGTCCGTTCCCCATCGAGCAGGGCGTCGGGCACGTCGGACAGGGCGACTCTGACGCCGGTTTTCTTCATCATGACCTCCAGCAGCTCCACGCGGTCCTCGCGCGTGGACGGATAGAAGAGGCCGATGTGCTCCTCGGCGCGACCCTGCCGCTTGAGGTCGACCGGCATGAGGTCCGGCCGGGCCGTCACGAGGAACCAGATGATCTTGCCACGGAAGCGGGTGTCGCTCATCGCCTGCGCGATCTGGCCGAACACGCGGCTGGACACGCCGCTGTCGCCAGAGGCGCTGCGGTCGCCGAGCGCGGCGTCGGCCTCGTCGATCATGACCGCGACGGGGTTCATCGCGCGGAGCAGCGTCAGGATCTTCTCCAGGTTGCCCTCGGTCACGCCCTGCCACTGCGAACGGAAGTTCTTGAGCTTGACCATCGGAATCCCGATCTCGCCCGCGAAGGTGGTGATCAGGAACGTCTTGCCCGTGCCAACGGGGCCGCTCACGAGGTAGCCCATCGGCATCACGTCGGGGCGGCCCTTGCGGATGGCATCGGCGGCGGCGCGGAGGTGCGCCTTGGCCTCGCTGTGACCGGCGACCATCTTGAGCGTGTAGTCCGTTTCCACGAACTCCAGCAAGCCATAGGCCTCGGCCTCGATGAGCTCCTTTTTCTTCTCGCTCAGCGCCTCGAACGTCATGCGGCGCTCGTTCTCGATCACGTCCGCCAGGATCGTGCGGAGCTGCACGTAGCCCAGGCCGGCCGTGTTCTGCGAGAGCGCCACGGGGGGCACGTCGGAGAGGGCTTCGTACCTCTGGCGCCGGCCGCCGGTGCCGAGGAACGAGTCCAAGAAGCTGCTGCGCTGATCGGCGTCGGGCAGAGTGATCTCTAACTCGGCGTTGTAGGGGCTCTGGATAAACTGCCGGTTGAGGTCGGTCAGGTTCTCCGTGATGAGCACGAGCGAGAAGTCGGCTTCCAGCAGGATGGGGTCGTGGGACCACTTCTGGAGGTAGACCAGCGCCGTCCGGTCCTCGGCGGAGTAGCTCGCCGCCTCGGTCATCGGGATGATGGTTTCGGCGTAGTCGACGACGACCGCGATGCGCTTGCCGTCGGCGAGCCGCAGGCGGATGTAGTTGTCCAGCAGGGCAAAGACGCGCGCCGGGTCCTTGGGCATCTTCTTGGCGTACTCCGTGCCGAAGATGGTGTCGTATCCGCTGAGCGCCCGGTTGAAGTCGGCGCGGGAGGCCGGGTCCGCGAAGTGGATGCCGTGGGAGCGGTCGTAGAACAAGACGACATCGCGGCCCGCGAACAGGTCTTCGGAGAGGAACTGCCGTAGCGGCACGTAAGCCGTCTGGTCCTTCTCGTCGATCGTGCGCACCAAGTCCCGCACGTTGCCGTGGAGCACGAACTGGTTGATCGTCTTGGTGAAGTACCGGCGGGCGAGGTTGCGCGCCCACTCGGGGTAGTGCGCAAGAGGATCAGCAGTCTGGGTGTCGGCCATGTCGGGGGCGTGCGGTGCGGGCGGGAAGATACCGGGCGCAAGAGGCAGAGCGGCGCCTCTGGCGGAGCGCGTGTGTAGACGACGTTTCGCCGGCAGAGATGCCCTAACGGTGTGTGAATCTGGAATTCTTGGACCATAGGCAATACTGACCGGTTGGTAGAGAGCGGCTACCACCCAACTTGCCCTGATATCTATTCACCGCAAGGGTGGCTGCAGCACTTCTCAACCCACTGCCGCGCAACTGAGCGCGGACGTTTTCCGGGCGCCTCTGGCGCTGGACCCGGGCCGCACCTCGCGGTCTCCTTTCTCACACAACCCTCTCTTAGTCTCATGGCCAACATTCCAGTAGAAAAGACCGAATCCGGCGCCGCTTGGCTCCCGTGGTTGCTCGGCCTTCTCGCCCTCGCCGCCGTCGCGTTCTTCATTTTCCAGGCGATAGACGATCCGGACACCGTCGAGACCGCTGAGGTGGAAGCCGTGACTCCCCTGGAGCCGGCCGAGCCCATCGACGCGCCTGACGCGACGGGACCGCTGACCGCCGCGATGTTTCTCGCTGCGGACGACGTCTCGCAGTACGTCGGTGAGAACGTCACCTTTACCGGCCTGCGCGTGATGGAAGTCACGGGCGACAAGACGTTCACCGTCTCCCCCGATGGAAGCGATCAGACCATGCTCGTCTACCTCGAAGAGGAGATGACGCCGGGCGTCCAGGGCGTCGAAGGGCGCTATGACGTGAACCCCGGCCAGATGGTCGAACTCGTTGGGACCGTTCAGATGCTGACCGCCGATGAGGCGTCCGCGTGGGACGTCGGCTCCTCTGGCGCGACGGGCGGCAGCCCTTACGTCCGAGCCACCGCCCTCGACATCGACGGCGCCGAACTGGACCAGGTCGAGGTCGACGACACGACCATCGAATAGCGCTTACGCGCTCCCCTCTACCGCCAGAGGCTTGCCTCCGCTTGGCCTCTGGCGTTCCCTTCTGACTTTACCTCCCCCTCTACTATGGCACTCGTTGCCCTCTCCAACACATCCGACTGGGAACTCCAGTTCGAAGACACTCAAGACGTACGCGGCTTCCGCGTGCTTGACCAAGACGGCTCCGACACCGGCGCCACTGTTACCGACATGATCGTCGACACCGACGCTGAGCGCGTCACGATGATCGAAGTCAGCGACGGCAAGCAGTACCCCGCCGCGGACATCTCCATCGGCGACGGCGCGATCTACGTCACCGGCGATTACCACGTCAACGAGGACGGCCCCACGTTTACGCGCTACAGCGAGATGGAGGGCTACGGCACCGTCCGCCGCCGCACCACGTGATCGCACTCCGCGTTCGATCTTCCGGCCGCAGCCTTCGGGGTGCGGCCGGTCTTTGTGTAGCCTCTGGCGATGAAGTACGCACTCTACTCCCTTCTCGCCCTGCTGGCGGGGCTCGTCCTCTGGGGCACCGTGATCGAGCCGCGGTTCCTGCTCGACGAGGCCGAGGTGGAGGCCGAGGTCCCCTTTCTCCCGCCGTCGTGGGACGGGCAAACGGTGGCGCTGCTCTCGGACTTCCAGGTCGGGATGTGGGGCGGCAACGTGGCGATGGCGCAAGAGGCCGTGGAGACCGCCATCGCCAGAGGCGTCTCGGCGGCGCTCTTCGCCGGGGACTTCGTGTACAGCCCGGACTCGTCCGAGGTGGACCGCGCCGTCGGCATCGTGCGGGCCTTCCAGGAGGCAGGCATCCCGTTTGTCGCCGTGCTCGGCAACCACGACTACTCGCTCATGGACCAAAGCAGCGAGGTGGACGAAGCCACGCTGTCCTACCTCACCGCCGAGCTCCGGGCCGCTGGCGCGACGCTTCTCGAAAACGAGGCGGTGCCTCTGGCGCGAGGCGGCGACACGCTCTGGGTGGCGGGCATCGGGTCCGTGTGGGCGGAGAAAAGCGAGCCCGCGTCGGCGATGGCGGGCGTGCCGCCAGAGGCCGCGCGGCTGGTGCTGATGCATAATCCGGAGTCCTACCGCGAGCTGCGCGCGGGCGAGGCGCCGCTGGCGCTCGCGGGGCACACCCACGGAGGTCAGATTCGCCTCATCCCGGGGCGGTCAGATTCGTGGCTGGACATCGTGCGCGAGGGCGAGGTCATCGCGGACGGCTGGGCGCTGGACAGCCTGGGCGCGGCGGGGAACCGGCTCTACGTCACGCGCGGCATCGGCTTCTCGGGCGCGCCGGTGCGGATCAACTGCCGGCCCGAGCTCACGCTCGTCACGCTCCGTGCCGCCAGAGGCGACCTCCCCTTGCGCGGACCGGACGCCTGAGACGCGCCAGAGGCCTCTGGCGGAACCGCGCGCGGCGCGGGGGTTAGTCCGGGCATGGAGTTCGACCACGCCTTTCTCGCGCCCGTGTTGCTCACGCGCGGCGGCATGACGCCGCACAAGCTTCCGCTCCCCGACAGCGTGGCCGAGGCGCTGAGCGACGCGCCGACGCGGCGCATGATTGGGACGATCAACGGCGAGCCGTTCCGGCAGGCGCTCCACACGAGCAAAACCGACGGCTTCCAGTTTCTCGCGCTCAGCAAGGCACGCATGAAGGCGCTGGACTTGGAGCAGGGCGCCCTTGTCGAGGTCGAGCTCAGCGCCGATCCCGAGCCCGACCGGATTGACCTCGGGGACGAACTGGAAGCGGCGCTCGCCACGGACGCGGAGGCCAGAGCCGTCTGGGACGGCCTCACGCCGGGCCTCCAGCGCGGCATCGCTTACACCGTCACCAGCGCCAAGCGCGCTGAGACGCGGGCCTCTCGCGCGGCCGACACGGTCCGCCGCCTGCGCGAGGGCACGCACGAGCGCCTAAAGCGCCGCTGGTAGCGGGTACGCCGGGCCTCTGGCGCCAGAGGCTACTTCTTCTTCGCGCCGAAGAGGCTCTGGAGAACACTTGCCGCGATGCCGTAGAGCAGCGCGCCGAGGAACACGTCGACCGCGCCAGAGGCGTCGAAGCCGGGCACGAATTCGGCGGCGAGCCAGAACAGCACGGCGTTGATGACGAGCGTGAACAGGCCCAGCGTGAGCCAGCGGATCGGCGTGGTGAGCAGCTTGACGATCGGGCCGATGATGGCGTTGACCAGGCCGATCACGAGCGCGCCGACAAACGCGGCGCCCCAACTGGCGACCGTGATGCCGGGCAGCAGGTAGGCGACGAGGAGGAGCGCGAGGGCGCTGGCGAGCCAGCGGAGGAGAAGCTTCATGCCGGGAGGGGGAGGACCGCCGCCCTACGGACCAACGGGGCGCGGGGTTCAGCCTCTCGCGCCAGAGGCCTCACGGCGCCACACTCCGGCCGAGGATCCACTGCCCGACCCGCTCGCTCCCGAACTGCGCCACGTCCGGCAGCGCGCCCCAGCGCGCGAAGCCTTCGCAGGTGAAAAGCGCGAGGCTGGCCGCGTTCGTCTCCAGCCCGATGGCGAGCAGCGTGCGGATCCCGACCTCTGGCGCGTGCCGAATCGCGTGGCGCAGGAGGGCGGTCCCGACGCCCTGCCTCTGGCGCCCCGGCGCGATGTACACGCTGATCTCGGCTGTCGCCGCGAGCGCGCCCCGGCCCGAGCGCCACGGCGAGAGCGAGCACCAGCCCGCGACCTCGCGCGTCTCGCCCTCGGCCAGCTCGCCAGAGGGCATCGCGCCAGAGGCGACCCAAAGCGGGTAGGCCTCTGGCGGGTGCGCGTCCAGCCACCCCGCGCGGTCGCCGGCGGAGACCGGCGCCAGGAGCGCGTTCTGCCGTTGCGCGATGGCCGCGTTGAGGATCTCGACAAGCGCGGGGAGGTCCGAGGGGCGGGCGTGGCGGATCGTCATTCTGTGTAGCGCATCCCGAGGTTGGTGTCGCCCGTCACGGTCACGTCCAGCGAGGCCGGACGCGGGCCCGCGTTGGCGAGCAGCGCCGCCGAGCCTCTGGCGAAGCGGGCGCTCGCGCTTTCGCCCGGGGCGACGCTCGCGACGCGCAGCGTGTCGCCAGAGGCGCGGACCTCGGAGACCGAGACGGCGGCCTCGCCGGTGTTCAGGATCTCGACGGTGAACGCGCCGCGCTGCTCGCCGCCGAGGACGAACGTCGCTCCGGGCTCGATCTCCAGGCCGGAGCGGAGCGTGCTGCAGCCTGTGGTGAGGAGGAGGATCAACAGGAGGTAACGCATCGGATCGGGCGCCAGAGGCGGAGGGGCGTGAGGCAATTCTACCGCGAGGCGGCCGCACGAGTCCCTCGGCCCAGCCGTGTCGCTCTGCCGTCCGGCTGTCCGTTACCTCCGCTCGGCGCGCAGGCCTCTGGCGCGGAGCACGCCGATAGCCGCGTCCGCCGTCGCGCCGTCGGCAAAGGCGAGGCGGAAGGCGCCGCCCGCGCCCTCGCGCACGCGCAGCAGCTCCATGTCCTTGATGTTGAGCCCGGCGTCGGAGAGCGCGCCCGTCACGCCCGCGAGGAAGCCGACGCGGTCCTCGGCCCACAGCGTCACCTCCGCCAGAGGCGCGAGAAAACCCTTGGAGTGGCTCGGGATGGCATCGCGCACGCCAGCGGCCTGCCCGAACGCCTCGCGCAGGTCTGGTGTCGCGCCCGCACTGACCGCCGCGCGCAGGTCGCCAAGGCCTCTGGCGAAGGCGTCGAGCGCGCCCAGCACGGCGTCGCGGTTGGCGCCGAGGATGTCGCCCCACATCCCGAAGGGGGAGGACGCGATGCGCGTCATGTCGCGGAAGCCGCCCGCCGCCAGGGCGAGCGCGTCGTCGCCGGTCTGCGCCGCGTGCTGCACGAGCGCGACCGCCAAGAGCTGCGGCAGGTGGCTGACGGACGCGACGACCGCGTCGTGCCGGTCGGCGTCCATCCGCACCGCGCGAGCGCCGGCGGCCTCCACGAGCCACAGAGCCTCTGGCGGAATGGGGCAACGGTCAAACGGCGAGGGTGGGATTGGGAGCGTGTACCCGACGCCCTGCGTTTGTGCAGCGCCCTCCGCCTCGCCAGGGGCCTCTGGCGTGAGAACGTACACGGCGTTCTCGAACAGCAGCGCGTCGGCGTGCGCCATGCCGCCCTTTTCCGCGCCCGCCATCGGGTGCCCGCCGACAAACGTGACCTGGGGCGGCAAGACCTCGCGCGCGGCGCGCACGACTGGTCCCTTGACCGAGGCGACATCGGTCACGACGGTGCCCGGTGCGAGCACGGGCGCGATCTCTCGCAGCACCTCTGCCACGGCGCCCGTCGGGACGGCGAGGACCACCAGCTCAGCGCCAGAGGCGGCCTCTCGCGCGCTCGGCGCGATATGGGTCGCGGCGCCTCTGGCGAGGGCGAGCGCGGCCTCGTCGCCAGAGGCGTCAAAGCAGGCGACCTCGGTCTCGGGATGGCGCGCGCGGATGGCGAGCCCAAGAGAGCCGCCGATCAGGCCAGTGCCGATAAGGGCGATTCGGTTCATAGCTGAGGCGCGAGCGTCGCCCGTTTCAGTCCGTTATTGCCGCGAACGCGGGAATCCAGAGGGGAGAGCAGTGGTGGCGCCAGAGGCTAGGCGCGGACGCGGCGGCCGTCGGCGTCGCGGCGGTAGGGGGCCCACGCGAGCGCCATCTCGGCGACGTGCATGGAGGTTTGTGTGGCCGTGACCTCGGTCGTGTCCAGCGCTTCCGTCGTGGGATCGAGCGAGAGGTCGATGCCGTCCATCTCGCGCTGGAGCTGCGTCTCCAACTCCGCGTAGTCGTTCTGGAGGTCGGCGTGCTTTTGCTCGGCGCGGGCCACGTCGGCCTTCTCCTTCGACATCCGCCCGGCGGAGCGCGCCGTGACGCCGACCGCGCTCATCGTGGAGCGTGCGGAGCGGTTGCCGAGAAAGGCGCCCAGCAGGGTGGTGCCGATGCGGACGAACGTGTCCGTCTTGCGCTGCGACGCCTGCGACTGCTCCCGGTCGATCGCGTCTTGCGCGGAACGCATCCGCTTCTCCAGCGCGTCGAGCTTGGACTGGTACTTCTTACGCAGCGCGGCCTTTTGCTCGTCGCGAGCTTCGTGCGCGATCGTCTGAAGCCGGATGCGGAAGGCACGCTCATCCTCGCCTGGGCGGGAGGACGCCTTTAAGCTTTTGCTCGTGTATACCGTCAGCGGGCGCTCCTGCTGGAGCCACTTCTTCAGGCTTTTCTCCCACCGCGCGAAGCCACTCGCGTCCACGCCCTCGGGCAGCGCGGCGAAGGCCGCCCCCGCCTCTGGCGCGGACTGTGTGGCGGGCCGCTCCGTCAGCATCTCGGCGGCGTTCCACTGCGGCTCGCCGCCGGCAATCTCCGTCAGCAGCGTGACGCGCTCGGTGTGCTCGATGTCGAGGCTCTTGCGCTCAAAGGGGATCTCGGCGCGCGCGAGGAGCATGGGCACGTACTCATCCGGCGCGGAGCCCGCGAGGTAGACCTGCGGCACGTCGACGGAGGGCGGACCGCTGGCGCCAGAGGCCTCTGGCGCGGAGGGGGCCTGGGGGTGGGGAGACGCGACCGGCGCCGCCTCTGGTGCCGCTGCCGCCATCCCGCCAGAGGCCCCTTCCTCTTTCCTTCCTTCCTTTTGCTCCGCCATGAGTGTGCCGATCTGCGTCCGCGTGAGGGGACCCGCGAGGTAGTTGAGCACCCACCGCGTCTCCATCACGACCGGTGCGGACTCGTGCACGTTGTGGAGGAGAAACCGGCGCTTGCCGATGCCCGAAAGCAGCGCGTCGACTTCGGCGCGGTTGAACCCGCCAGAGGCGGCGCCTTCCAGGCCGTCCAGGAGGCGGTCCTTGTCGCGCTCGGTCTGGAGGCGCCCCACGAACCACGTCCCGCAGTTGGAGAGCGCCTTGTAGTCCATGTCCACCGGGTTCTGCGTCGCGAGGACGATCCCGAGGCCGAAAGCGCGGGCCTGCTTGAGCAGCGTGAGCAAGAGTTGCTTGCTGGCGGGGTTGGCAGTGGGGGGGAGGTAGCCGAAGATCTCGTCCATGTAGAGGATGGCCCGCAGCGAGCCCGTCCCCGGCTGGCGGCGCATCCACGCGAGGACCTCGCCCAGCAACCGCGTCACGAAGAACATCCGCTCCTCGTCGCCCAGGTGCGCGATGCTCATGACCGACACCTGCGGCTTGCCGCTGGCGCCGTAGAACAGCCGGTCAGCATCCAGCGGCTCGCCCTGCGCCCACGCCGCAAAACCCGGCGACGCCAGGAGCCCGTTGAGCTTCATCGCGAGCGCGGTTCTGGAGCGGGCGGGGAAGAAGTCGTCCACCGCCATCACGCCGATGGCCTCGAAGGGGGGGCTCTGGAGCGCGCCGATCAGGTCGGCAAGCGTGAGCGCCGTACCCGCTGCCCATGCGTCACCAATCACTTTCGCGAGGAAGACGTGCTCGGGGCTGCTCATCGCGTCCGCCTCCACGCCCAGGAGAGTGAGGAGCCCCCCGACGGTCGCATCCACGCGCTCCACCGAGGCCTCGCCGCTTCGGGCCTCTGGCGGAGGCGGGTCCAACGAGCCGAGCACGCTCACCTGCACGCCCGCGTCCGAGCCCGGCGTGTAGATCGTCACGTCGGCGGCGTCTTGGAGCCGCGCGACGCGGCCGGCGTTCTGCCCCCACGCTTCCAGTCCGCTGCGCCAGAGGCCTGCTTTCTGCTCCGCGAGAGCCTCTGGCGTGACGCCCTCGCGCGTGGCCTCGCCCTCATCGATCCACGGCCGGAACGACTCCGGCGAGAGGTCCGGGAACGTCAGCGTGAGGTTGCCCAGGTCTCCCTTCGGGTCGATGGCGATCACTGGGATGCCGTCCAGCGCGGCCTCCTCGATCAGCCCAACGCCCAGTCCGGTCTTGCCGCTGCCCGTCATCCCCACGATAAAGGCGTGCGTCGTCAGGTCGGTGGAGTCGTAGAGGACGGGGGCGCCCAGGGACTTCCCGGGGCTGGGTTCGGGGGCGCCAGAGGCGGGGACGACTTCTTTGCCGAGGTAGAAGACGCCGAGACCTTCAAACGGGGCGGGTGCGTCGGGCATAACCATGTGGTGGGTGAGTCCGCTGGGAGTCTACCACGGGCCAGCCGTGGCGGGCGCGTCTCCGCGTGGGAGGAGGTCCGGGAGCCTCTGGCGCCAGAGGCTTTGGAGACACACACGCTTAGGCTCTGGAAGGCCCCCGTCTGCAGGAGAACCAGGATGAGACCTGTCGGGCGTCGCGTCGCGCTGTGGCGACGGGATCGGCGTCTAAAGATGGCGGCACGCCAGAGGCACAGGAATGGACCCATTTTCGGCATGCCAGTTCGGGAGCCGCCGCGTAGGACCGCCGCGGGCGCCCGCTTAAGCCGAGGGGGCTGCAGGTCCGTCTGGTGGGCACGGTAGGGTTGCAAAACCCGCCGACCATTCGGGTTAGGGGGGAGGCCGTGCCGATAGCCGGGTAAGCTCACGCACCGCCTTCCCCACTCGGTTATGCCCCAATCCATGCTCGGCCTCCTTGCGCTGACGCTCGCGACGTTGATCTCGTTCAACCAGCAGCGGCTTCGCCAGCAGTCCTACAAGGCCACGATCCACGACGAGGTCGAACTCGCGGCGGCCGGCACGGCGCAGCACGTGATGGAGATGATCTCCGGGCGCTCATTCGACGAGTCCTCCACACCTGTGAAGGTGTTCCAGGCGGGTGTGATCCCGCAGGGGTCCTCGACGTTCACCGGTGGTGAGTCCGACGAGTTTGGGCGCTACTCGGACGAAGGGGAGTGCGACCTGATGGAGCCGTACAAAACGCCGAAGTGCGACGACGTAGACGACCTGGACGGGATCCGAGACGCCCCGATCTACGCCCGGCTGTCCGACGGTCGCCGGCTGACGTTTACGGCGGACGTCAACGTGGAGTACGTCACCGACCCGGGAACGGAGACGCCCTCCGATGCCCCTACGCTCCACAAGCGCGTCGAACTCACGGTCCGAAGCCCGCACTCAGCTCGGGCGTCCAGCGACATGCTCACGCTGCACCGCGTGGTCTCTTATGACCCCGTCCGCGCGGACGCCAACATGGAGGCCGAGTGCGGCGCCATTGGTTTGGAAGGAAGCCCGTGTTCGACGGGCTCTGGCACCATCGAGGACTGAACCGGGCGCGAACCATCTGAGCGCCTCTGGCGCCGACCCCTATGATCTCCATCTTCGACCACCTCAGCTCGATCATCATCGGCAGCGCGGTCATCCTCATCCTGATGGTGGCGCAGCACCGGTCCTCCCACGCGAGCGTGGAGCAGGTGGCCACGCACAGCGTGAAGGCCAAAACGCTCGTTTTCGGGCACTGGATTGAGCGGGACATCTTGGACCTGGGCAAGAACCTCGGGCGCAACCGCTTCCGCTTTAAGCCGCCGACGACAGATTCGCTGGGCAACACCAGCACGTTCCACTTCTACAGCGATTCCACCTGCGTATCCGGCTGCTCCTTCCCAAGCGGCGTCAACGTCGCCGTGGGGGATACGGCCCGATTGCACACGCGATACCGGCTCGTGCCCACAGAGCGCGCAAACCTGCGCGACGCCAGCGGCCAGCGCGTGAGCCGGCAGCTGATGAAGCTGGAGCGGGACGTGTCAGAGACCTACGTAAACAATGGCGTCGCACCGGACCCGATAGAGACCAAGTGGCGCGCAGACCGGTGGACGATTGGCACGCTGTCCAGCTTCAACATCGAGATGCTGGAGCGCGACGGGCGGCCTGCTCGGCACAGCGATGGGACGGTCAACGTCGAGAGCGGGGACTACATCTTCGTCAAGTTCTCTGTCGTGCCGGAGTGGATTCTAGACCCGGAGAACTACATCCGCGAGATCTACTGGTCCACTACGCTCAAGGTGCGCCCCTACTGGGAGCCGCCCAAAGTCTCGACCTGATCCTCAGTTCCCCTGGCGTGTGGTTGCACACGCACGCATTCGCAAGGTGACCGCTCCAGACACCTGCTCCTCGATTACTACAGACCCCCCCACCCATGGGAAAGGCACTTCTCATCATTGTCCTCGGCGCAGGGTTCCTCCTGGCGCGCGCGGGCTTCAACAATCAAGTCACCGAGCGAGAGTCCCGCAAGGACCAGGTGGAGTACGAAGAAGAGGTCCTCGCGCGCGAGATCTCTCGTTCGGCCTTTAACGTGGCGATGGGCATCGCGCGGGAGTACCCGAACTCGCTAGACGCAGGGGCCAACGCAGTGGACATGGCCGATGAGAAGGCCGACGGCCTCTATAACGGTACCGCCAGAGGCGGCATGTTCGCCGTTCGAGCGGAGACCCTTACGGGACATACCCTGAAGGTGACCTCGACGGGGTACTACGGAGGCGTGTGGGAGACGGACTCGAAAGGGGAGAAGCGCTACACAGGGGAGAGCTACACCATGTGGGACACGTTCCAGATCCGAGTCCTGGAGGTCCGTGAGGACGGCGTGCTGGACACGAGCTTCCTGGAATCTCAGGCCGGGTACTGCTCCGCCATCTATATGGACGAGTACCGAGGCGACGAGTTTGTCGGCACCCGGATGATCTTCGCCGCAGGCCACAACCGCGACGGCGTGCGCCCCCCGGTCTCGATCTACGTGCAGGCTGGCACGCAGCTCAACTTCTTTATCGGGGTGGACACGAACTGCTCTGGCAAGTTCTCGACGTCGGCCTCGACGTGTCAGGCTCTGTCGTACGTGCTCAACGACAAGTTCAACCCGAGTGATGTCGGGCGGAACAAGCGCTACGATCACCTCCACTACGCTTTGGACATCCCGGCCCGCGACATCACCAAGATGGAAGAGGGAATCTGGGGCATGGTGGAGCAGAACCCGCGTGATCGCCAGAGGTGGCGGATCGGCTGGGAGGATCTGGAGCGGAGCGATTGGGACCGCCCCAACTCGTCCGATCCGCAGCGTAGCCTTCAGGCCCTCAAGCGCCTGGGATACGACGGCAAGGGCTGGCCGGACCGCAACAGCATGGGATACCGCGCTCTGCGGGACTACGGCAACCGCCCCGACTACTCCGATCAGGTGATCGAGTTGGGCATCTCTGCCCTGCGCTCGCAGGCCGCTCGGGATTCGCTCTGGTACGCGATGTACGAGGAGCGGAGCGACTGCGGCATCACGAACCCGGACGGCATGCCTCCAGAGCCGCAGATCCAGATCTGTGATGGCGGCGAGCAGCGGATGGTTGGGGCCAGCGTGCTCCAGTCCTACCTCAACGCTGGGGCAACCGAAGGCGCGTGCCCGGAGCGCGAGTACGAAGTCTGCCACTACGGAAGCGAGATGACGGTCCTCGCCTCGGCGCTCTCCGGGCACCTCCAGCACGGCGATACGCAAGGGGTCTGCCCGATCGAAGAGGAAGTGCTCCTGTGCCACGATGGCCAGCAACGGACGGTCGTGGAGTCTCAGGTTCAGTCTCACCTCAACCACGGCGATACGCGGGGCACATGCCCGGACGAAGTCGAGGAAGAGGAAGACGACGTCTACGACTGCCCGTGCAGCAGCAAAAAGCTCCAGCAGGGCAAGGTGGGCATCCTTCACCGCCCGCCGGGCAACCCCGCCAACGAGCAACTGCTCTGCATCAGCCGGAACGGCTGGCGCAACGGCCACAAGCCCCGCCACGATGACGTCCTCGTCTGCGGCAACGGCTGAGCCCTGAGGCCCAGGCCTCTGGCGCCCCCTCCCGGAACGGTTCGGGAGGGGGCGCTGTGGTTTCTGGCCTCCCGCCAGAGGCCTCTGGCGAAGGGGCGGTTTCTGCTGGCGTGGCGGTGCGTAAACGCGCCGCGCCAGAGGCTTTAATGCGAGGAGGCGGCCTCTGGCGGCGGCTTGAATGAGGGGGCATATGGGAACCGTGCGTTACCAATCGTAGCGCCAGCGGCGCGCCCGCATGCCCGCAAAACGGACCGGACGATACCGCGGACCGCCTCGCGCACCAGAGTGGTGCCTTGGCGCAGTCCTTGGAAGCCCGCTTCCCACCTTCCTCCGTTCCAGTGTCCGCAACCCCGACGTTTGCTCCCCTTTCTGGCGCCCTTGGCGGTACCAGCGCCCCGGCATGGATGACGCCCGCGGCGCCAGTGGCCACGCCCGCCCCGCAACGGGCGCCGGAGCCGATGGAGCGCGACGCGGAAGGCTTTTTCCGGATCCCGTCCTACATCCGCGAGATCTCCAAGGGAGCGCCGCGTCTGTTTATCGGCGAAGACCGGCTCCGCTACTTCGTCGAGCAGATCGACCGGCTCTCTGTGGAGCACCGCGAGCAGATGCGGGACTTCATGGACCAGTACGTGGAGCGGATGCACGAGATGGGCGCCAGCGACATGGACACCGGTGGCCCGGCCTGCGTCGGCCGCGTGTGGTACCGCTGCGATGGCGAGAAGACGCCTCACTTCGAGCTGGGTATCCGCTCGCACGACGAGGTCGACATTCTGGTCCTGAACCTGCTCTCCAAGCGGCAGCAGGAGGACCTGTTTAAGGTGCAGTCGGCGGACTTCTCGTACCAGCTGGATATGCCGGACGGCACGCGCCGCCGTTTCCGCGCGACCTGCTACTACGACAACCAGCACATCGGGCTCTGCCTCCGCGCGATCGCGGAGGACGTGCGCCCGCTCAAAGGGCTCGGCTTCCACCCGCTCGTGGAGCGCGGCCTGATGTTCCAGCACGTCCGCGACGGGCTGACGCTTATCACCGGCGTGACCGGCTCGGGCAAAAGCACCACGCTGGACGCCATCATCGACGCGAACAACCACGACTTCGACGGGCACATCGTCATCGTGGCCAAGCCGATCGAATACGTCCACGCGCCGGACCGCTGCATTATCCGCCACCGCGAGGTGGGGCCGGACTGCCCCTCGTTCAAGATGGGCGTCTCGCAGGCGCTCCGGCAGGACCCGGACATCATCATGATCGGCGAGATGCGGGACCCGGAGACGATCGACTCCGCGATTGAGGCCTCCGATACGGGTCACAAAGTCTTCTCCACGCTCCACACCGCGAGCGCGGTCGAAAGCCTGGACCGCATGGTCGCGGAGTACCCGCAGGCCGAGCAGGAGCGCGTCCGCATCCGCCTCGGCGACGTGCTCCGCTGCGTCGTCTCGCAAAAGCTGCCCCCGAAGATCGGTGGCGGCCGCGTGCTCACAAAAGAGGTGCTCTGGGTGACCGCGTCGGTCAAGGCCGCCATCCAGAACGGCAACACCAACGAGATCTACCAGATGATGTGGGAGGGGACCAAGCAGGGGATGATCACCCTGGAGCAGGACCTCTTCCGCCTCGTCCGGGAGCGCAAGATCACGCCCGACACCGGGCTCCAGTACTCGAACAACAAGCGCCGCTTCCAGCAGCTCGTCCGCGGCGGCTGAGCCACCCTCTGACTCTGCGCCTCTGGCGCCAGAGGCAACCCTCCGCTGCCCGATCCGACCGGGGCTGAACGCCCCGCACCCCCCCGACCCATGAGCGACACGCCCCTTCCACCCAACCCCTTCGAGGGCGATCCCGACGACACCAACCCGTTCACGGGGGGTATCGGAGACGGCTCCTCGCACGAGAGCACGGCCCCTGGCGCGAGCGACTTCTTCGGCGGCGCGTTTTCCGACGAGGACTTCGAGCCCGCGCTTGAAGCCGCCAGCTTCGCCGGAGGCGCGGACTCGTACTTCGAGGACGCGGCTTCCGTAGAGGCCGTTTCGCCAGAGGCCGTAGCCGAGATGCCGGTAGAGGAGGGCGACGCCCTCGTCGCGGCCCCCGTCGCGCGCCCGCGGCGCCGACGCGCCCGCAAAGCGGCAGGTAAGTCTTCTCGCTCGCGCGGGACGCAGCAGATCGTGCTCGGCATCAACGTGACGCCGACGCACGTCTACGGCGTGTTGCTCAAGAGCGAGGGGAGCGGGAACTACTCGGCGCTTCAGACGCTTTCGCGCGTCCGGAACCAGAACGCGGAGGACACCTCTGGCGCGATGACGCCTTCGGACGTGGGCATCGCCGACCTCGACGGCGCGGGGCTCGACGACGGCTCGGTCCGCTTCGGCAGCGGCCAGGAACTCGACTTCACGGGCGAGTTCGACGGGATCGCTACGCCGGGTGACGTAGGCATCGACATGGGCGCCATCGGGCAGCCGAGAGCGGCGGCCCAGCCCATCGTGTTCGAGCTGCGCGACATGCTGGAAGAGCTCGCGCAGAGCGGCTACGACAAGCCAGCGCTTGCCTTCGGCATCGCTCCGCCGGATGTCGAGTACTTCGAAGTGCTCGTCCCGGCAGACAAGAAGGCGAAGAAGGCCAAGAAGAGCAAGAAGGGCGAAGAGACAGCGCCCGTGACGGTAAAGCGGGACAAGCTCGTCTCGCTTCTCCCGCCGTCTCAGCCCGGCCGCGAGATCGACACCGACCGCGTGGCGTTCGTGCCGATGACGAAGCGGGAGGGCCGGCCTCGCTACCTCGCGATCATCCCGCAGCCGACGGACCCCGTCGTGCCGGCGATCTCGATGCTCCGCGAGCAGTCCAAGCACCGTCGGACGGCGTTCAAGACCATCGAGGCCGAGGTGCCGCTCCTGATGGGCTTGGCGGCCCTCGCGTGCCCCTCCGAGCCTCACGAGAACACCGCCGTTGTGCGCGTGGGCGCCGAGGACACGCTTGTGCTCCTGCTTTCCGGCGGCGAGCTCCACCACATGGAGCCCATGCAGAGCGTGACGGCCTACGACGGCCCGGACACGATCTGCTCGCGCGTGCTGCTCCAGCAGGACGTCCAGGGCGTCGGGACGGTCCACAACGTGGTCGTGCTCGCAGACGAGCGGCAGGATGACCTGGTGCAGGGCTTCTCCGCGTTCTACCCGGACGCCCGCGTCGAGTCGCTCGGCGCGCTCCTCGGAGACCTCGGCGTGATCTCGCCAGAGGCCCCTGGCGCGGACGAGGACCCGAAGGTCCTAGGAGCGGAGTCCGTGGAGGCCGCTGGCGCCGCGCTGTCCATCCTCGGCGGGAAGAACAGCTATTTCCCAGACGCCAACCTCCTGCCCAAGGCGCTTCGCAAGAAGAAGCGCCGGATGGACCTCACGTTTGGCTGGCACACCCTCGTTGTAGGCGTGCTGCTCTTCCTGAGCGTCGTCTTCTTTATCGGCCTCTACTTCACCCAGGCGAGCGACATCGCCGAGCGGGAGCAGACGCTGGCGGAGTACCCGCCAGAGGCCACCATGGCCGTTCCGGAGCTCCAGATGCGGATCGACAGCCTGCGCCAGGCGCAGATGGAGATCACCAGCGCGCTTGCGGCGATGGACTCCCTGCTCTACGGGACCGACCGCTGGACGCAGGAGCTAGTGCGCACCTCGCGCGCCGTCAGCGCCTCTGGCGGCGTCTGGTTCGAGGACTGGCAGCCCAACGGCGCCTCCGTGGCGCTTCACGGCTTCGCGACGTCCCGCGCCCGGGTCGTCAGCCTCGCGCAGCGCTTGGACGCGGTCATCGAACAGGTGACGTACCAGGACACCCGCGGCTATCCGGTCTACGAGTTCCGCCTCGATATGCCCTCGCCGATCGAGTTGCCGCAGACGGCCAAGTACCTCCGGGCACAACTCGGCGAGCCCGTGCCGCCAGCTCTGGACGCCCTCGCGGGTCTGGACGCCGCGGCGCCCGTGGCCGCGCAAGCCGCCCCGCCAGAGGCCTCTGGCGAGCCCGCGCCCACCACCCCCGACAACAACTAACCCTGGACCCCAACGGTCATGAGTAACGAAGTCCTCAACACGCTCATCCTAGCGGCCTTCCTCGCGGTCGCCGCAGGGTCCGGGTACTATATCACGCAGAAACAGCAGCCCGCCGAGATCGAGGCGCTCGACGAAGAGATCGAGGCCATCGAGAACCGGAAGGCGGAGGTAGAAACCCTGATCGCCGAGCAAGCGATGGCGGACGAAGACGCCGCGCTCGCGCTGCAGCGCTGGAACACCCGCTACAAGGTGCTCCCGTCGTCGCTGTCGTCTGCCGACGTGGTGGCGTACCTCAACGCGCTGTCCTCCCGCGGCTTCCGCACGTTCGACCTCTCGCTTTCAGGCCAGACCCAGGGCGGCACGTCGAGCTACTACACGTACTCGGTCAACGGGCAGGCCTACTTCGAGAGCCTCTTCTCGTTTATCTGGCACGTGGAGAACAACCGCGGGATGTACCGCATCCGCGACCTCAACGTCAAGAAGCTGGTCACGACCGTGACCGACGGCGACGTAGAGCGCCAGGTGGTCCTCGCCGAGTTCTCGATGGAAGTCGACGCCTTCTACGGCGCCCACAGCCAGATCTCCGCGCCCGACAGCGTAACCGCTCTCCCGGCCGCAGCCTACCCGCCGCGCCGCGCTGCGACGAACCCGTTCTATCCCTACATCCTCGAGACGCTTCCGCCCAACTCGGACGACCTCGTGGACGTGGAGTCGGACAGCCTCTCAGCCGTGATCGGCGGAACGGCCGTCTTTATGCGGGAGGGCGAGATGCGGCAGCTCCGCACGGGCGACCGCGTCTACCTCGGACGCATCAGCTCGATCGACGCGCGCACCGCGCGGGTCGTGATCAGCCTCAACAAGGGGGGCATCCGCGAACGCGTGGAAGTCGACCTCAACACGGGCGCCCGGTACCGCCAGGCCCTCGGCGACGCCTCGCTGCGCCGCGGCCCCGCCGCCGGCCCGGTCCTCGAAGCCGCTCCGCCCGCCCCGGGCACGCCAGAGGCCGAGGGGCACTCGCTGTACCAGAGCGCGGAGATCCCGCGCACGCCGCAGCCTTCCGACGACTAAGCGCCTCCGGCGCCAGAGGCCACGCGCTTGGCCTCTGGCGCACAAGGTGACCGCTCCGGTTTAGGGCGCTGCCCCACCCGCCGATACTTGTACACCCCCGACCGCCTCCTGGGCGAACCCATGACCCCGACCCGCCTCTCGCGCTCCGTATCTCGATACGCGATGGTGGCCCTCGTGGCCGCCGCTGGCCTCGCCGCCACCTACGGTGCCGCGCCCGCCGCCAACGCCCAAACCCGCACCGTCCGCGCCTACATCCCGCCAGACGAGCTCGTCTCGTTCCCTGCTGGGATGCCGATGGACGAGTTCATCAGCCTCGTCAACCCCGTCTTCCGCCGTGTAACGGGGAAGAGCGTGGTGGACCCCGAGGACCGCGAGGATCCGATCGGCGTCTCGCTCAACGGCGTCCACTTCGTTGACGCGTTCGAGCTCGTCCTGGACCGCCAGAACCTCGACTTCCGCGAGACGGAGGGCTACTTCATCATCGAGGAGCCTGCGGTCATCATCGACCAGACGATCGTCGCGACGACGTCGGACCAGCAGACGATCACGCAGATCGACGCCGGGCCTCGCGCCGTTGGCGGAGGTTCGAACGCAGCATCTGTCTCGGCACAAGAGCGTGAGATCCACATCTCGGCCATCGTGTTCGAACTCAACCGCAACAAGTCCCGCGAGGTGGGCACCAACTGGGCCTCCATCTTTGGAGAGGCGTCTGCTGAGAGCGGCGCCTCGACAGGCGGTAACACGGGTGGTGGCACCCAGGGTGAAAGCTCTGGCGTGACCTTCTTCCTCGACGCTGGTTCGTTCTTCGACGCGCTGGACGGCTTTATCCAGGCCAGCTCCGACCGCGTGCCACTGAGCCAGCTTGCGAGCCTGTTCCGCTACTTCGAGGAGAACGGCTACGGCCAGACTCTCGCGTCGCCAAGCGTGACCGTGCGCAGCGGCATCCAGGGCAAGATGCAGTCCGGTGAGGACATCCCGATCAACACGCGGGACTTCCAGGGCAACACGCTCACGCAGTTCATTTCCACCGGTACCATCATCGACGTGACGCCTACGCTGATCGTGGAGGAGGTCGACGGTCAGGAGATCGAGTTCATCCACCTCGACGTCAAGGTGGAGAAGAGCAACTCTCGCATCATCAACGGCAGCGTCGGCGTGTTCAAGAACGACGTGCAGACCGAGGTGATGCTGCTCGACGGTGAGATGACGGCCATCGGTGGCCTGACCTCGACCGACGAGACGTATTCCCGTAAGGGTGTGCCGATCCTCAAGGACATCCCGATCCTGAGCTTCATCTTCGGCTACACGTCTCGTCAGGAGACGCAGAAGGAACTCGTTGTCGTGCTCCAGGCTGAGGTCATGGACGACCTCCGCACCCGGATGCGTGCCCCGAGCCGCGACGGGGAGATCCTCGAGGATGCCCGCGACCGCGTCCGCCAGCGCCTCAACCGTCTCAACGACGGCGCCGGTGACCGCATGGAGGACCTCGACACGATGGGCCCCATCGAAGTCGACGCCCGCGACCGCCGCTAAGCCCCGCCTCTGGCGACGGGTCCGCGCCCCGGCTCTCTCACGAGGGCCGGGGCGCTTTCTGTTGGCGTAGGCCTCTGGCGCCAGAGGCGGAATCCGGACTTGATCCGGAGAACCGCCAGAGGCTACACGCCTTCGGCGGCGCCGTAGCGGCGCGCCACCTCGGCGCCGATGGCATCGGCCTCGGCTTCCAGGCGGTCGGCCTCGGCGCGGTCGGTACGGGCAGCCTCGCGTTGCTCGGCCACGAGGGTGTCCAATGGCTCGACGAGGGCGCGGACGCGGCCTACTGCTTTGTCGGCCTCCTGCCCGAGTTCGGTCCTGAGCACGCGGCCGATCTCTTCCCGTAAGGCGGAAACGCGGTCTGTGAAGTCCTTGACGGCGCGGCGGCGCTGCATGGGCAGGACCACGAAGCCCAGCGTCGCGATGGCGCCCGTGGCGAGAATGCCCCCGGTCACGTCCAGGACCGTCGCGAAGATGAGCGCCACGCCGATCGCGCCGATCCCCGCCGCGGTCATGCCCCCAACGGTCAGCGCCGAGCGGGCGTTTTCGAGGATGCGCCGCGCTTCCTCGTCGAGGTCGATGGTGTCGAGCGCGCGCCGGGTCTCGCGGACGGCGTCGCGCAGGATGGCGTCTCTGTCGTGGATGAAGGAGTCGCCGGCCGTCGTTTCGTTTCTCTGGCGGAGCGCCGAGAGCCGGTTGTAGACGTCGCGCCAGAGGTCGTGCGCGTGGCGCAAGAGGCCGTCGGCACTTTCGCCGATGCGTGCCTCGATGCCCTTTTCGGCATCGCGGACTACCTGCCGGTTGAACTCGTCCTGGAACGCGGCGCGATCGCGCAAGAGGCCGATCTTGCTCACGCGGATGGTGTCGTCTAAAAAGCGGGCGCCGCGCTTCTCCATCTCCAGAAGCTGCCGGTCCACCTCGCTAACGGAGCCGCCGACGACCTCGGCCATCGTGCTCTCGGCCTGGGCGAACCGCTCCTGCAACGCGCCGAGCGCTGCCGCGTCCTCTTCCAAGTGAGCGTGCCGCTCGTCCAGCCTCTGGCGGGCGCGGCTCAGGAGCGCGCGCGTGGCGTCCAGCGGGGCAGAAAGCTTGAGCGAGAGGCGGGCGTCAGCGGTCAGCGTCTCGCGGATAAACCGCTCGAACGCGCCAAAGCGGCTCTCGTCCCATGAGGGGTGCGTTTGCGGGGCCTCTGGCGATTCCAGCTTGGCCTCCAACGCCTTCCGCGCGGCGACGGGAAAGGTGATCGGCGCCTGGCCCATCATGGCCGTGAGCCCGTCGCGCACGTGCGCGAGGACTTGCTGAAGCGCCTCCTCGCCAGAGGCCAGGTCGGATTTGTTGACGGCGACGACGAGGCGTCGCCCCCAGGTCTCGCGGACATACTCCAGGAACTGGCGCTCGCTTTCGCTCAGCGGACGCTCCACGCTCGTCACGAACAGCACCAGGTCGGCGCGGGGCACGAAGTCCTCGGTCAGGGCTTGGTGCTCCTTGATGATGGAGTTCGTGCCCGGCGTGTCCACGAGCGCGAGGTGCTGCAGAAACGGAGCGGGTAGGCGGCGCTCGGTGACGAACTCGCTCCGGCGATGCGTCTCCTCCGTGTCCCCGTGCCGCAGGACCGTGATCTTGTCTGTCGTGGGGACGGGGCCCTCTTCCATCACGCGCTTCCCAAACAGGGCGTTAACGAGCGTGGATTTCCCTGCGTTGAACTCCCCCGCGACGACGAACAGGAACAACTCGCCGAGGCCGCTCGCAAGGTCTGCCAAGCGGCGTTGTTCGTCGCCAGAGGCCCCCGCGCGATCGAGGAGCGCGCCGAGGTCCGTAAGAAGCGCGCGTTCCCGCTGGAGCAACGCGTCAGCCTCTGGCGGGAGGCTGGCGGGGAGGGGAGCAGGAGCGGATGGCATGGGGCGAGTCGGGGACGGGAGGGCAATCTAGGCCCGCGCCAGAGGCTCTCTGAGGTCCCAATTCGGCATCCCTTCTCGGAACTCCGGTCCGGGCCGTGGGTTGGGATCGGAAGCGTGCCACGGAATTAGCACGGCGCACATATCGCGCTGTTGCCCCCGCTCTAGCGCGTTTCCTACCTTTCCTACTGCACTTCCTCACCCGCACCCTCCTTAAGAGGCCCCCTTCCATGCTGAATGTTGCACTCGTCGGCCTTCTGGCCGGATCCCTCCTGTCTGCTAACCCCACAGGTGGGGACGGTGACAAGGACGGGACCAAGAGCAAAAAGGCCGACGCTCAGGAGTCCGTCTTGATCGTCGGTGATAACGCTGAGTTGTCCCCCACCGTTGACACGTACGCTCTCGGTCGCCCCTCGGCTGCCTCCCCCATCAAGTTCTGGATCGAGTACGGCTTCGGCGGTGCTGACGAGATCTACGACACCGCAGGCGAGGCTCAGGAGCCGAGCGTTGGCGGTGGCGCCATCATCGGTGGAGACGCCGAGATCAACTCGCAGCGCGCTGCGGTTGGCCTCCAGATCAACCCGATCAGCTTCTCGAAGTTCAGCGTCGGCGTCGGCGGTGTCCTGACGGGCGCGAAGAACACGATCTCCGGCACGGCTGGCCCGTTCTCTCAGACCGGTGACGAGCTCTCGAGCGATTTCAGCGTTCAGAACGTCAAGATCTTCGCATCTGCTCGCGGCAAGGTTCTCGGCATCCACGGCGGCTACATGCTCGACCTCGGTGACGACCAGGAGTTCAACGAGAACGGTCTCCCGATCGACATCTCGCGCTCCGACAACCGTGACGCGATCCAGCTCGGCGTCGACTTCGATTACCCGGCTCGCGGCTTCCGCGTCTTCGGTGGCATCGACCGGTACATCATCCTCGAGAACTGCGACGTGTACCCCGCTCCGTGCAACAACTCGACGGGCCCTGACGGCAACAACGAAGACCTCTTCGGCGAGGAGGGCGACGGCGTCTGGAACTTCGTCCTCGGAACGGGCCTGCGGGTCTCCTTCGCAGAGGTCGGCGTTGCAGCCCAGATCGTCGCTCGCGACCGTCAGCCGGTTGACCGCAACGGTGCAGGCACCGCAGGCACGACCGAGAACATCGGTGGTTACGTCAGCACGCTCTCCCCGTACCTCCGCGTCAAGCCGCCGAGCCTTCCCGCCTCCCTCTACGTGAAGGGCGGTCTGCAGGACGAGTACAACGTGTACGGCCTGCCGATCGACGGCGCGAACGGTCCTAAGCCGACCTTCGGCCTGACCTTCGGTCTCTCTGTCGGCTTCGAATGATCCCGCAGTGATTCAACTGGACCCCACCGTCCGGCAAGGGGGCCGTCTGGCAGTAGTCAGGCGGCCCCCCTTGGTTTGGGCGCTCCTCGTCGCATGCCTTCTGCCTCTGGCGGGATGTTTCGGAGGCGGTCTGCCGCTGCCGAGCGCACGTCCGGGGGAGCTGCTGACGCCCGACTTGCGTCGCCTCGACGACCTCTCGGAGGCGCTTGCGGAGGCTGGAAGTGACGCGGCCCGAACCCAGATCGCAGCAGACGCCCTGGCCGCCTCTGGCGTGGCGCCTCTGGCGGACGCACGCGTGCCCGGCAAGAGCGGGCGGTTCGTCGTAGGCGTGGACGGACGAACCCTGGCGGGGTGGATTCCTGGGCGCGGGCCGCTCCACAAGGATTCGCTCATCGTGGTGGCGGCCTCTCGCGATGGCGTCTCGGACCTCGCGCTGATCGAGGCGTCACGGATGCTCGTGGCCTCTGGCGCGTACACGCAGATCCCGGCCCGCTCCGTCTTGGTCGTGCTCGGAGACGACGTACGGGCCCCGCTTCGGCTCTGGAATCGCGAGGCCGTCTTGTCTGTCCTCCGCGTCGGCACCGCCGGTCCGGATTCCCTCGCGGGACGCCCGGTTCAGGCCCTCGCGCCAGAGGCCAACGCGGCCACTCTCGCGGCACGCCTCTACGAGGTGCTCTCGCTCGCCGCGACCCCTTCTCCCTCGGTGTACACACGGTAACCGACTCGCCTCTGGCGCCAGAGGCTCGCTCCATGCTCCCCACTCTCCTCACCGATACGGTTTCCGCCGATCCCCGCCGAGCGCTCGACTCGGCGCTGCTCTGGGGCTTCGAAGCCGTCGTGCTCCGCACCGTCGGCAGGCAGCGGGTGCCTCACGTCAACGAGGCGCAACTCCGCCGCCTGCTGGAAGACGCCGAGATGCCGCTGGAGGCGGTAGACCCCGGGCTGTTTGAGGGCGACGCGACCGCGCCGGCGGCAGGATTGGATGATCTGGAAGCGCTCGCCGCACTCGCGCCGTTTTGCACTCGGATGCGCACCCGGACCGTCATCGTCGGACCGATGGGAGCCGCGCCGCGAGAGGTGTCTCAGGCGTCTGGCGTGCTGAAGCGAGCGGGAGACGTGGCGGCAGGGTACGGCCTGACGCTCGCGGTCCGCAACGAAGGCGAGGCGGCGAGCGCGGAGGCGCTCGCGGATCTCGTCGGTTCCATCGGTCACCCGTCGGTGGTCGGCTGGTGGTCGGTCGCGGCCTCGCGAGAGGCCGGCGAGGAGCCTCTGGCGAGCGCGAAGGCACTCGTGGGCACCCCTCTGGCGGGCATCGAAGCCGACGAGGCGTTTGCGGAAGCCGCGCCAGAGGCGTCGGGATTGATCCCGCTCTGTCAGGCCGGTTTCGAAGGGCCCGTGGTCCTCGCGTTCGGTGGCGTGCCCCAGAAGGGGTTGGCAACGGCAACGGCGTTGATCCGTCACGTGCGTATGGCCCGAAAGGCGGCGGCTTAGAGGCCTGCTGAGGTTCCTCGCGCGCGACGCGGCAAAGTGAGAACCCGCCGGTATCTTGGCGGCATGTCCAGCACCGTCGTGCCCACGCCGCCGTCCCGCCAGAGGCCGAGCCTCGTGCGGACGGACCTCACGCCTTCGTTCGCCCACCGGGCACACTTCGGATGGCTTCTGGCGGTCATGGGGTTTTTTACGGCCACCATGAGCCCGTGCGTCGTGATCCATTCGGCGTTCAAGCCGGGTGCGAAGACGTTCCGGACGTGGATGGATCCATGGGCGCGCTTCATCCTCGGGATGTGTGGGATCCGCTTGCGTGTGGACGTCCGCGTAGCCGTGCCGGAGCCGGTGGTGTTTGTGAGCAACCACCAGAACTCGATGGACGTGCCGGTCCTCTCGGCGGGGATTCCTGTCCCGTTCGTGTTCGGCGCCAAGAAGAGCCTCCGGTCGTGGCCGTTCGTCGGATGGGTGCTGGAGCGGACCGCGTGCCTGTTCATCGACCGCAGCGGGCCTAAAAAGGCGCTCGCGAGTTTGCAGGAGTGCGCGGAAAGGATTCGTGGGGGCGCCTCCGTTTTGCTCTTCCCCGAGGGTGGGCGGTCCTGGCGGCACGGCCTGCTGCCGTTCATGCGCGGCCCGTTCGTGCTCGCCATCGAGTCTGGCGTGCCGGTCGTGCCGGTCGCTATCATCGGCAACGCGGGCGTGCTGGACGAGAAGGGCCTGTATTCCAGCTCAGGAGAAGTCCGTCTCGTGTTGGGAGAGCCTATTTCGACCGAGGGAATGACGCGCCGAGATGCCGTCGCGCTCTCAGAGCGTGTTGAGGCGTGGATCCGCGCGGAGATGGAGGCCGTCGCGCCTCTCGTGCCGGCCTCTGGCGAATAGCAGGAATGGAAGGCCGAGGTCTCTTTCGCGCCAGAGGCGTGCAGCACCTGCCCGGCAACGTCCGTACCCCGCATACACGCACCCTCTGCTCATGAACCGCTTCGCCATCCCGACCGCCCTTCTCGCCCTTGCAATGCCTCTGGCGGCATGCGGTGGCTTCGATTGCAATTTCCCCGACTATGAGTTCGTGGAGGACACGCTGATCCTGCGCGCGGATCCCGAGCCATCGGACACGTTGACGGTCGTGTTTGAACTAGAAGAGGGCGGCGTCGCGCAGAACGTGTGGGTTGGCCTCGGCGCGCAGACGCCGGGCGTGTCCTCTACGTCCCAGTCAGAGGTGGTCTTGCGCGCGGAGTTCAGCGACTACGAGGCTGAGCGCGTCCCGCCCCTCTCGGCGCAAGCGGCCGGCGACACGCTTTTCGTGGTGCCGAGCGCGTTCGTGGAAACGCTTGCTGCGGCACCGCCTTGCGCCCAGGGCGACGGCATCGTAGAGCCGGTGTGCTCCCTGGCGCCGCCCAACCTCCAGCTTTTCGTGATCGGGACGAACGCGCCAGAGGGCGTCCGCGCCGTGCGGTACCTCACGCGCGACGTCTCCGGCCGCCTCGCGCCGTTGTGGTCCGCGTCGCAGACGGACGCGCCGGCTCGGACCGCGCGCGGGTAGCGCCAGAGGCCTCTGGCGTGGGAGGAGGGGAGAGGACGGGTATCTTCGCACCGGTGCGCGGAGACCCCGAGCTTCTGGCGCCGACACCCCCTCTTGAATCGCGCCGCCAGAGGCGCGCCCCGTCATGGCGAAGTCCACCCGTAGCACGCCCACCAGCAAAACGAACAAACCCGCTCCGTTGGAGGGGAACAAGGAGTGGCGCAAGCGGGGCCGCGTGCGCCATGTGGGACCTACGCTGGGCGAGAAGACGTGGTGGGAGAACCTGCCCGCGTGGGGGCGCCACGCCATCAGCCTCGGCTTTTTGCTCATCGTAGCGCTGGGCTTTACGGCGCCGGCGACGTTCGGCGGCAAGAAGCTCGCGGGCGATGACACCGTTCGGTGGCGAGCGACTGCCGAAGCACTCTTGGACTGGGAGGAAACCGGCGGCAAACGGGCGCTCTGGACCCCGAACGTGTTTGCGGGGATGCCGGCCTACCTCATCCACGACACCGCCGGCCCGCCCAGCGTGGACTCCATTCCGAGCGCGCTTCGGAAGGTGGGGCTGTGGCCTCTGGCGCACCTCGTCGTGCTGCTCTTCGGCGCGTACGCCCTCGTAGTGTTCCTCACGCGAACGCCTCTGGCGGGCGTGATCGGGGCCGTGGGGTACGGGCTCTCGACGTACCTGCCCATCATCCTCGTGGCGGGGCACAACTCGAAGTTTATCGCGCTGGCGTGGGCGCCGTGGCTCCTGCTCGCGTTCGGGGCGCTGATCCGAAGGCCTGCGGGGTCCGGCTGGCAGCTGGCGGCGCTCCTGACAGGCTTGTTCGCGATTGCGGCGGCCGTGAACCTGCGCGCGGGGCACGTGCAGATCACCTACTACGTCGTCATCATCGCGGCTATATGGTGGGTGGCGGAGGGCATCGCCGACGTCAAAACCGGGCAGCTCAAAGCGTACGGCCTGTCAACGCTGTTCCTGCTCGCAGGCTCGGTTCTGGCGCTTCTCATGGTGGCACACCCATACCTCGTGCAGTGGGAGTACAAAGCTTTCACGACGCGCTCCGCGGGTCCGGGCGGCGGCCTCGCGTGGCAGTACGCGATGAACTGGAGCCAGGGCGTGGGGGAGACGTTGACGCTGCTGGTCTCGGGCGCCTACGGCGGTGCGAGCCCGACGTACTGGGGACCCAAAGTGTTCACGTCCGGGCCGCACTACGTCGGGCCGGTGGTTCTCTTCCTCGCCGTGTTGGGCATCGCCGGGGTCGCGCGGCGCTCGGTTTTCGCCTTCACGGGGGCGGGCGTGCTGACGATCCTCTTCGCGCTGGGGGAGAACTTCTCGCTGCTCAACCGCCCGGCCTTTGAGCTCCTCCCTCTCTTCAGCTCGTTCCGCGTGCCGGAAACGTGGCTTGCAGCCACGGCGCTGCTCCTCGCGCTTTTGTCGGGCTGGGGCGCCTACTACGTGCAGCGGCGCGAGGCGACGCCAGAGGCCGAGACGCGCAAGCGGAGAACCGCCCTGGCGACGGCCGGCGCCTTCGCGGTGATCCTTGGGCTTCTGGCGGTGGCGGGGCCGAGCCTGCTTTCCCTAGAGAAAGAGGGCGAGGGAGTGCAGATCGAGCAGATGGCGGCTCAGCAGGGGCTGGACACGCAGGACCCGGCGGTGCGACAGCAGATCGGGCAGATCCTTTCGCAGACGCGCTCCGAACGCGCCGAGATGCTCACGGGCGACGCGTGGCGGGCGCTCTTGCTTCTGGCGTTCGCCCTCACGCTCGTCGCGGCGCGTCTCTGGGGCAAGATCCCATCGTGGGCGGCCCTCACCGGGCTCGCGCTTCTCGTGACGATTGACCTGTGGGGCGTCGGGCGGCGGTACTTCAACGAGGACGTGGACGCGCTCCGGCGGCGGTCCGACCTCGCCGTGGCGGTCCCGGAGGGAGACGCGGACCGGTTTATCGAGGAGCGCGTGATCGAAGCCGGCGGTCCCGGCACGTTCCGCGTACTGCCCCCGAACCCGTCTCAGAACGCGTACTCCTCGGCTTTCTACGAGTCCGTCGGCGGCTACCACGGCGCCAAGCTCGCGCTGATCCAAGACTACTTCGACCGCCTGTTGCCCGACGACTCGACGGGGCTGAACGAGACGGCGATCGACCTGCTAGCGGCGCGCTACGTAGTCCTGCCCGGCGGGGCGCTACCCAGCACGACGCCGCTGTTCCAAGACCCGGCCACAGGCCTCGTCGTGGCGGAGAACCCGGACGCGTTGCCGCGTGCCTTCCTGGTGCAGGACGCCGAGGTGATCGAGGACGATCCGGCGATGATCGCGCGGATCCGCTCCGGCGAAGTCGACCTCCGCCAGACGGCGCTGCTCCACGAGCCGCTGCCCGACGGGTTCGCCCTCGCGGGCGGACGGATGCCTCTGGCGCCAGCGGCCGACTCGCTCTTGGCGGACTCCTTGGCCGTCGACACCGCGATGGACTCGCTCGGGGCGCGGCCTCTGGCGCCGGGCGTCTCGCTCGTGCGCTTCTCACCCGACGAGATCGTGTGGACCGTCGCGGCCGACGCGCCGAGCCTGCTCGTCGTCAACGAGATCTATTACCCGGCGGGCTGGACGGCGACGGTGGACTCTCGGGAGGCCCCCATCGTGCGTGCGAACTACCTCCTCCGCGGCGTCCCGCTGCCTGAAGGCCGCCACGTCGTGACGATGCGGTTCCGCCCCGAATCGCACAAGCAGGGCGTCACGATCGCCTGGATCGCGACGCTGCTGACGTACCTCGGCGTGATCGCGCTCAGCGGGCTCCTGTGGTACCGCCGAGGCCACGGCACCGAGGACTAGCCTCTGGCGCCAGAGGCCTGCCTCCGACCGCTCCCCACCCGCTCTGAAACTCCTCCTCGTCACTTACTACTTCCCGCCCTCGGGCGGCGCGGGCGTCCAGCGGACGCTGAAGTACACGAAGTACCTCCGCGAGTACGGCGTGGAGCCCATCGTGCTCACCGTCGAGGCCGGGGCGTACCCCAGCCTCGACCCCACGCTGGAGACCGACGTGCCCCCGGGCGTGGAGGTGATCCGGACGAAGGCGCTGGACCCGTTCGGGCTGTACGGCGCCATTACGGGCACGAGCCGGAAAGAGGCCGTCGCCGTCGGCAGCGTGGCGGATACGGACTCGTGGGGGAAAAAGCTGGGGCTGTGGGCGCGCGCGAACGTGTTCCTGCCAGACGCCCGCGTCGGCTGGGTGCCTTTCGCCGTCCGCGCCGCTCGTGAGCGCCTCGCCAGAGGCGACGTCGGCGCCATGCTGACCTCCGGTCCGCCGCACTCGGCGCACCTCGTCGGGCTCCGCCTTCGCCGCCAGAGGCAGGCGCTCGGCATCCAGTGGATTGCGGACTTTCGCGATCCGTGGACGGGCATCACGTTCTACGACGAGCTCCCCATGACGCCTCTGGCGCGGCGGCTGGATCATGCGCTGGAGCGCCGCGTGCTGCGCGAGGCCGACCGCGTGATCACCGTCAGCCCGACGTGGGGGCGCGATCTGGAAGAACAGGGCGGGCTGGGATCGGACTCCGTCGAGATCATCCAGAACGGCTTCGATCCCGCCGACTTTGCGGACGTGGACGAGCCGGTGCGCACCGACGCGTTCGAGATCGCGCACGTGGGCAGCCTCTACGGCCCGCGCAACCCGGAAGGCCTCTGGCGCGCGATCGCCGACCTCCGCGCCAGAGGCGAGGTCCCGAAGCTGCGCGTTCGCCTCGTCGGTCGCGTAGATGGTGTGGTGGAGGCGTCGCTGGCGGCGCACGGCCTGACGGAGATCGTGGACCGCACGCCGGTGGTTCCGCACGACGAGGCGGTCCGCGCGATGGCCCGCGCGGGGCTGCTCGTGCTCTCCATCGAGCCGGTGCGCAAGGACGAAGGCATCCTGACGGGCAAGCTCTACGAGTACCTCGCGAGCACGCGACCCGTCCTCGCGCTCGGCCCGGTGGGCGCCGACGCAGACCGCCTCTTGCGTGAGACCGGCGGCGGCACGCTCGTCGCGCGCGACGACGCCAGAGGCGCTGCCGAGGTCGTGCGGGAGCACTACCGCGCGTGGGAAGCCGGATCGCCCCTGGCGGGCGCGGCGCCAGAGGCGCTGGGGACTCTCTCGCGGCGGGCGCAGGCGGGGGAGGTGGCGGCCTTGGTCCGCGACGGCGCTCGCTAGCTTCCCATCATGCGACGCCCCCGGATCCTTTTTTCGTACCTCCAGCCGACCTCGTTCGTCCGCGACGACCTCTCGCTCCTCGCCGAGCGCTACGATGTGCGCAGCCACGAGTTCGGCGTCGATGTCGCCAGAGGCTCACTCGGCAAGGCCGCCGCGCTCGTCCGCGGCATGGCGCGCCTCAGCGCCTGGACCGCCGCCGAGGCCGCGACCGCCGACCTCCTCTACGGCTGGTTCGCGGACTACCACATCTGGCCTCTGGTGCGCCAGAGGCGCCCGATCCCGCTCGCGCTCGCCATGGGCGGCTACGACGCGATGGACCTTCCGGACCTTGGCTACGGCGTTTTCGCCTCGTCCTGGCGCGGACCTCTGGCGAAGCGCGTGCTGGGTGCTGCAGACGCGCTCTTCCCGGTCTCGGGCTCTCTGGTCCGGTCCCAGAACACCTTTCTCCGCGCCTCTGGCGCCGAGGCGCAGGGTGTCGCGGTCCACGTGCCGCGCTTGCAGACGAAATGCACTGTTGTCCCGACGGGCTACGACCCGGACGCGTGGCCGCTCGGCGCAATAGACCGGAAGCCGTCCGTGCTCTCCGTCGCGACCGTGGACTCGCACACGACGTTTCTGCGCAAGGGTCTGGACGTGTTGATCGAGGTTGCCCGCGCGATGCCCGACGTGCCGTTTCAGGTCGTCGGGATGCGGATGGACGAGGCGGCGGTGCGCGAGCGGTACCACCCGCCGGCCAACGTTGAGTTTATCCGCGCGCTCCCTCGCGAGATGCTGGCCGCGGTGTACGGGCAGGCCTCGGTCTACCTCCAACTCTCCCGCGCCGAAGGGATGCCGAACGTGCTCTGCGAGGCCATGCTCTGCGGGTGTGCGCCTGTCGGCAGCAACGTTTTCGGCATCCCGGACGCCATCGGCGATGCGGGCTGGATCGTGGATGACCCGGATCCGCTCGCCATCGCTGCGGCGGTCCGCGAGGCCCTCGCCGCGCCAGAGGCTCTGCGGCGGCGCGCCCGCGCCCACATCGCGGACACGTTCCCGCGCGAGCGCCGCCGCCGCGAACTCTTCGGACTGCTGGATGCGCTCTTGGACGGCGAGCGCCCCGGCGTCCCCGCCTGCGACTGGCCCCTGGCGTAGCACGCCTCTGGCGCCAGAGGCCCATGCGAGTGCTGCTCGCGAGGATGGTGCGCCGGGCGCAAGAGGCCGCGAACGCGCAGCTCCCAGTCCCCAGTCCCTAGAACGAGAGCTGCATCTCGCCCGGCGGGTTGAAATACGTCGTGCCGCCGCGCATTTGGCGGATCGCGCGGATCAGTTCCTCGAAGTGGCTGGGCTCCTTCACGAAGTCGATCTGCGTCGCGTTAACGATCAGCAGCGGGCTCCGGGTGTAGTGGAAGAAGTAGCGGTCGTACGCGTCGGTCAGCTCCGCGAGGTAGGCGGGGTCCATCTGCGCCTCGTAGGAGCGGCCGCGGAGCGCCACGTTGTGCATCAGGCGGTCCACGGACGAGCGGAGGTATACCACGAGGTCCGGCGCGGGGATCGTAGGCTCCATGAGCGAGAACAGGCTCTCGTAGAGCTGGTGCTCGTCGCCGTCTAGCGTGACGCGCGCAAAAATGCGGTCCTTGTCGAACGTGTAGTCCGAGACGACGCTCGTCTGGAACAGGTCGCGCGTGGCGAGCGCCTTCTGCTGCCGGAAGCGGCTCGCGAGGAACGTGAGCTGCGTCTGAAACGCCCACCGCTCCGGGTCGCTGTAGAACCGCTCCAGGAACGGGTTGTCCTCGAACGATTCGAGCACCATCCGGGCGTCCGTTTTCTCGGCCAGCATCCGCGCCAGCGTGCTCTTCCCGGCGCCAATCACGCCTTCGACCGCGATGTAGCGGAGGTGGTCGGGGAGGGCCAGGGACATAGAACCAGCAGGGGGCGGGAGGGGAGAATGGCGCAGCGCCGGTGACGCCGGCGTGTCAGGCGCGCCAGAGGCGGGGGCAGAAAGCGCCTCTGGCGAGCGCTCGGCGCGGGCGTCGTCGGGCGTCTCGGCGAGGAGCTGCTGAACGGTCCGGCCCGTTCCGGGGACGGCAAGATCGCACGCGAGGTCGGCCAGCGGCGCGAGTACGAAGCGCCGCTGGCGAAGACGAGGGTGTGGGACCGTGAGGCGGTCGGTCGCGAGGGTGCGGTCACCCCACAGGAGCACGTCGAGATCGAGCGGCCGCGGGCTCCAGGGCTCGGCCTGGTGGTCGCGCCCGGCCTCGCGCTCGATGCGGTGCAGCACGTCCAGAAGCGGCTCTGGCGCTAATGGCGTGCTCACGCGCGCGACGGCGTTGAGGTGGTCGGGCTGCGGCGGGGCGCCCGGACGGACATGCGCCTCGGTTTCGTAGGCGGGCGAGATGGCCTCTACGCGCACGCCAGAGGCTTCCAGCGCGCTCAGCGCAGTTTGGAGCGCCGCGAGCCGGTCGCCGACGTTGGAGCCGAGACCGATGTAGACGCGAGAGGGAGCGAGGGACGAGGGGGGGGCAAAAGCTGCGCGCTCCGCCTGCCCCTCTCCGTTCGCGCCAGAGGCGGGGGGGCTGCCCTTCCCCTCGTTTCCCATACAGGACTCGTCAGTCATCGCGCGAGGCGGACGCAGACCTCGGCGCGCTCGGCCGGTCCGCCCACGGGCGGGTTGGGCTTGCGGACCGTGACCTCTACGTGCTCCACGCGTGGCGAGGCCTCCAAAACCGCCGCCCCAATGCGGTGTGCGAGCCGCTCGATGAGGTACGAGGAGTTGCCCATCACCACCTCTTGCGCGATGCGGTACACGCGCTCGTAGTCGACGGTCTTGGTCAGGTCGTCCGTCTCGGCCGCTTCGGTGATGTCGAGGTCCATCGCGACGTCCACTTCGAACCGGCCGCCGATCTTGTGCTCCTCTTCCAGCACGCCGTGGTGAGCGTAAAAGACGGCGTTGACGAGGCGGACGGTGGCGAGCACGGGCGCGAGAGGCGGGGTGCGCCCAAGGTCCGAGGCGCGGGCGCCGGCGGCAAGCCGCACGCGGGGATTTCGCCGGGCCTCTGGCGCCAGAGGCGAGGTGCGAGGCGCGCGAACGCACGGCGGCCTGCCCGGTCATGTGCCGAGCAGGCCGCGATGGGTCCGGTCCGGGTGCTCAGTCCTCGATCAGCAGCCGCGAACAGATGGGGGCGAGGCCCTCGATGCTCATGCGGGGCCGGGCAGACACGTAGTTGCCGTTGCGCTCGCCCCGGATCAGGACGCCGACCATGACCTCTCCGTTCGGGCAGACCTCCATGTCGTCCCAGTCGTTGCAGTTGGGGCGTTCAAAGGAAGGCTCCACCCACCGGCCGTTCTCCTGAATCGGGCGCGTATCGAACCGACCGTTGGCCCTGTTTTTCTGCAGCGTCACGCCACGTACCGCGATCCCTTTCATCCGGTCGTTCCGGTTCCGCTGGCACACCTTGAGGCCTTTCAGCGCGACGGGCGGGTTGTTGGGCTCGCTGAGGTACGGGAGCGGGTAGCGCGGGGTGCTGTTGTCGAACGCGCTCGCAATGGCGTTGCCGATCAGGTTGAGGCCGAGAGGGCCGCCGCCGAGGGTCAGGGTTTCTGTCCACGTGCCGGACCACTCTTCGTAGGTGTTCCGGTAGTTGAAGCCGACGGCCGTCATGCTGCGGCTTGTCGGATTGCCGTGGCACGAGGACGCGATGGTGGACGCTACGGTGATGTTATCGTCGTCAATGGTGGCCCAGCGGAGGCGGAGGTGGCATGGCACGTCGGACTTCTCTCCGATCTCGATGCCGTACACCCAGCCTCCATCTGGAACCACGGCTTCGGCAGAAATCTCGCCGGCGTCGGTGCCGGAGACGCGGACCGTGGTTTTCGGTCCGTGGCCCATGTCCGGGACGGCCACCAGTGATGCTCTCGAAATCGGCGTCGCAGCGCGGCTCCGCGTGAACTGCGCCGATGCGGTGAGCGGGAGGGTGAGAAGGAGCGCGAGTAGGAGACGGTACATATCCAGGATGGAGGGGTGTACTCCATCCATACGTCGGCCTCTGAGGTTCAGGACCAATCACGTCCGTGTCCTTTTCCTCTCGCGCGGAAAAATGCCGCCTTCCGGCACATCGCCAGAGGCTTCGGCCGACAGCAATCCGGTCCCGCTACAGCCCGAGGCGGTCCAGAAATGCCGCGTCCTCTGGCGAGATCGCGCCAGAGGCTCGGTCGGTGAGGAGTTGGGAGGCGTAGAGCGTGCCGTACAGCCCGAGCACGCCGTCGTCGCGGCGGGCGTGCTCGTTGAACAGCGCCGCCGCCTCTGGCGAGCGCCACGCATCGGGGACGTGGTAGGCGCGGGGGCCGAAGGGGCCATCCGAGGCGGCGCCGGGCCAGGACTTTTCGGGCTCGAAAAGCTTTTGTCCGAGGTGGCAGCCCGTGCACTGCGTCGGCGTGCGGAGCGCGCGCGGCTCGGTGGAGGTCGCGGGCGCGAGGGCACCAGAGCCGTCGTACACCGCGAAGTCCCAATAGCCGTCCTCGCGCCGGTGCTTCACCGTCGTCTCCACCACCTCGCCGTCAATGAGGTGCTCGCCGATGATCCACGTTCCGGCGGGGTACATCAGCCCGTCGCCTCTGGCGTGGGCTTCTAGCGCCGCGCGCACGGCCGTGACGGGGAGGAAGAGGCGCCGCCGCGCCGCCGTCATCACGCCGTCCACCTCCACCTCGAACCACGCCGCGTCGCCAGAGGCGTACGGGACCGCTTCGCGCAGGGCCGCGACGGTCGCGGGCAGGCCTCTGGCGCTGTAGTAGGTAGCCTCTACCCAGTCGGTCCACTCGTCGGGTCCGATGGCGCCGTCGCCGTCGGCGTCGGAGAGCTGCTGGCGGATGGCGGGGGCGAGCTTCTGTGGGTGGAGCGTGAGGCCGTCGCCCTCGCCGCTTACCAGCCCGGCCTCGAACGGGTCGGCGCCCGCTTCGGCCGTGTAGCCGCCGAGAACGGAGCGGACCAGGCGTTCCGGGTCTTTCTTATCCAGACGTAGCGGGACGCTTTCGGCGGTTTGCACATCAACGGCGCCGCCCCCGCCACATCCGGCGAGGACCCCTAGGCAGAGGAGCCCAAGCAGCCAGCCTCTGGCGCGAGAGGCGCACACGGTCTTGGGTCGGGACACACCGCCGGCATATCCGTTGTTGGCGCCAGAGGCGCGGGGCGTCCGTGGGTCCATCGAAAACATCAGGAGCCGAGTTCGGCGAGAAGGGCGCGGGCGCGCTGGTCGGACGGGTCGGCCGCCAGAAGCTGCCGGAGCAACGTGCGGGCGTCGCCGATGCGGCCCTGCTGGGCGCGGATCACGGCCAGGTTTCCGAGCGCGCCCGTGCTGGCCGGGTCGGCGCGGAGGGCGCGGAGAAAGGCGCGCTCGGCCTCTGGCGCGTCGCCGGTTTGGAGCGCGGCGGCGCCGAGTGTGACCCAGGCCGGCGCGAGCATCGGGTCGAGGGCCACGGCGCGGCGGAGTGCCTGGCGCGCGGGCTCTACCTGCCCGAGTTGGAGGCGGTACAGCCCGAGGTCGTTCCAGGCGCCAACGTGGTGGACGGGGTCCTGCCGCACGACCCGCTCCAGCTCGCGCACGGCACCCGCAACGTCGCCAGAGGCTCCGAGCGCCTCGGCAAGCTCGGTCCGCGCCTCGGTAAAGCGCGGCGCGAGGCGGACGGCGTCGCGGAGCGGAGCGACGGCGCCTCTGGCGTCGCCGCGCGTGGTGCGGGTTACGCCGAGCCAGTAGGCGGCGTAGGCGTTCTGCGGATCGCGCCGGACAGCTTCGGAGAGGGCCGTCTCGGCACCACCGAAGTCGTTCTGAGCGAGCAGCGCGCGACCTAGCGCGATGTAGGCGTCCGCACGGTCCGCGCCCGCGTCGAGGCCTCGGCGGATGCGCGTCGTGGCCTCCGTGAGGTAGTGCGGAAGGCGGTGCTCTGTATCGTACAGCGTGAGGTACGCGATGCCGGCCTGCACGTCCGCCTCGGCGCCAGAGGCGCGCGCGCCGGCGAGGTCCACGAGTGTAAACGGCGTCTGGCGCTCAAAGGCCTCTTCCGCCAGACGCGTGCCGGTCTGGCTGGGCGCGGGGTCGCGCTGAATCCAGTGGTCGGTAAACGAGACGTGGGGGATGTCGCTCGTGCCTGCGCTGCGCATGTGGCAACTCACGCAGTCGCCCGTCATCGCGTCCTCCAAGCCGGAGGTGTCCGGGCGGGAGCAGACGGTTTCGTGCGCCGCGCCGCCGTGGCAGCTCTGGCACGTCACGTTGTAGCTGCCCTCCTCGGCGGGCTTGTGCGGGTCGTGGCACGTCGTGCACGTCATCGCGTTCTCCAGGCCGGCGGTCTCCTGGAAGCACGCGCTTTTGCGCATCCGCTCGGCGTGGCTCGCGATGCCGAACGACTCCGGGTCGTCCAACTCCTCCTGCCGCACGAACACGGCGCGGTGCGCCGCCAGAGGCCGTCCGGGGCGATAGGTGGAAGCGTCCTCGCCGGGCGCGAACACGCTCAGGCCGGTGAGGTGGCACTGCTGGCACACGTCGAGCTCCAGTTCGGCGCTGAGCTTGGACGGGTTGACGATGCGGGTGTCCTCTGGCGCGCCGCCGGCGTCGAAGGCCTCCACGTGGGCCGAGCCCGGCCCGTGGCAGCGCTCGCACGAGATGCCGAGCGGGATCTCACCGTAGGCGTTCTGGCTGGTGGCGTGCGTGGGGGCCGTGTTGTGGCACGCCATGCACTCCAGGTTGATGGGCCGCTCAAAGCGCCGGTTGGTCTGGCTGTAGCCGGGCGAGAGGTCCCAGAGCTCGCGCTCCACGTACCACGTCAGCGGCATCTCGGTCACGTACGCCGCCGTGGAATCGGCCTCGCCGACGGTCATGAAGTAGGACCGCGTAGCGTTGCCCGAGCCCACGACGTGGCTGACCGCGTGGGTCCGCTCCCAGCCTGGCGTGTCCGGCCGCGTCTCGCGCTGGAACAGCGAGTCGCCGCGCACGAAGGCGACGTAGCAGTACCCGTCGTCGGCGCAGACCTGGGGCGACTCGCCATCGGGGCCGAACTGCTCAGGGGCCTCTTGCGGATCGAAGACGGAGACCGAGCGGCCCATGCCGGTCCGGTGGTAGTCCGTGTACACGTCGGCGTGGCAGGACGCGCAGGCCTCGTCGCCGACGTAGGTCCAGCCGTCGCCGCCAGAGGCAAGGGCCGCGCCCGCATCGCCGCCGCCGCACGCGGCGAGCGCGTAGGCCGCGGCAATCGCGAGGGGGAGAACGAGGGCGAGGGGGCGGGCGGCGCGCACGTCGGGGGACCGGGGCAGCGGTCAAAAGGGACCGCTCGGGGAAGATAGCCCGGCCTCTGGCGGCTCCGCGAGGCGTCGGCACGTGCCTTGCCCATGTCATAACCGTGTTCCAAAGTCCCTCGCGTGCGGTCCGCACATCCATGGACGTTACCAAACTACTCGACCCCGTTACGACGGGGCCCTCTCTGCCGAGCAAGGGGGTCCTCGCGATCGCGGGTTTGATCCTGCTCTGCCTCGCGCTTTTGGCCGCGTTGGTGATGACCTCCGGGGAGCCCTCCGTGGCGTACCCGGCGGCATCGTCCGAGCCGAGCATGGGCGAGCCGTCTACGGCGGCCCTCGCACCCGCCCTCCCGGACACGGCGCGGCGCGCGCCAGAGGCCGCGACGATGGGCGCGGAGACGGTCGGGCTGGACTCGCTGCTCTCCATGTTTCCCTCGGAGGCGAAGCCCATCCCGACGGCGATGATCACGCGCCTCGAAGACGCCAGCGAGGAGCCGCTGGAAGTCGAACTCGGGCTGCTCCTGGAGGCGGTCCAGATCGGGTTCTCGGAGCGCAGCGCGCAGATCGAGCCCACGCTGCGCCCCTACCTCTTCCGCATCGCCGGCCGCCTCTCCGTCCGCACGGACTCGTTCCGCATCGCGGCGACCGCGCCCGACGCAACTCTCGCCCGTGCTCGCGCCGCGACGCTGCGCCGCCTCTTCGACCGAGCGGGCGTGCTGGAGCCCCGCGTCATCCTCGGCGCGGGCTCCGGTCCGCACGCCCTCACTCTCGTTTCCGACTCTTCCTCGTCATGACGATTCTCACATTTGTGCTGGCCGGTGCCATGCAAAACATCATCGTGGCGCTGATTTGCGTCGCCGCCGCGGTTGTGGCCGGCATCGCTGCGTTCTTTTTCTATCGAGCGAAAAACCGCGAGGCCGTCGATTCCGCTCTCTCCGCTGGCGCGCCCGCCGGCGGCAGCAACGGGCTCGGGGAAATGCGCGAGCTGACCTCGCGCATCGAGGACATCGTGCTCCAGCAGCAGGACAACGGCGAGACGCAGAGGCAGCACCTCTCGCGCAAGATCGACGCGGTCAAGGAGAGCGTGGAGAGCCAGCACCACGCCGTGACGGGCCTCCGCCAGGAGCTCCGCCACGAGGTGCAAAAGCGCGACGCCGAGCTCCACGACATCCGCACGCAGATCGAGGCCGTCCGCGAAGGCGTCGGGCTGCCGCCCGCGCAGCAGAACGCGCTCCCCGCCGCCGACCTCGGTGCGCCAGAGGCCGAGGGCCCCTTCTTGCCCCTCACGTTCGAGTCCGACGAGGCCTCTGGCGACGACCTCGCGTTCACGCCGTTCGAAGACGTGACCTTCGACGACGCCGAGAACAGCTTCACGCCGGACGCCTCTGGCGACTCGCTGTTCGCCGCGACGGGTTTCGAGGAGGCCTCCTTTGAGGACGACGACGACTCGGCTACGCCGGGCCCGTTTCTGTTCACGATCGACCCGGCGCCGTCCTTCGATGACGCGGACCCCGCCGGCGATGGGTTCACCTCTGTAGATCCGCTCTCGTTTGAGGCCACGCCCGATCCGCTCTCGTTCTCCGAAGCCACCACGCCGTTCGCGCAAGAGGCCTCGGCGGGAGACGCTGAGACCGGGGAGGAGGCATCTTCGTTCGAGCCGATGAGCTTCTCGTTCAACGAGGACGCCGACCCGGCCTCGCCTGTCGTGCCCGACGCGACGGGTTTGCCCACGCTCAACGACCCTGATCCGCTCGGCTTTGAGGAGGTCTCGCCGCTGTCCTTCGACGCTTCTGAGCCCGACGAGCCCTCGCCTCTGGCGACGGCACCCGAGGAGGCGCCCGCAGACGATGCCCCGTTCGTCTTTCAGGCGATGCCGATCGATGACTTCTCGGCGACCGCCGATGACGCTGCCGCACCCGAAGCGCCCACGACGCCAGAGGCCCACACGCCCGAGCCTGCTGCGCCCGAGCCAACTGCGCCCGAGGTCTTCGCGCCAGAGGCCCACATTGAGGACGCCCCCCCGGCGCCTGCTGCCTTTGAGGAGGCTCCAGTCTTCGACGATACGCCGATCTTCGACGAGGCTCCAGTATTCGAGGAGGCCACGGCTTTCGAAGAGGCCACGGCCTTCGAAGAGGCGCCCGTGTTCGAGGAGGCGCCTACGTTCGAGGAAGCATCTCTCGCTTCGCAGGGCGCAGCCGCTGCTGAGGAGGACGCCGTGCCGGAGGCCGCGCCCGCTGGCGCGTTCGAGATCGTCTCGTTTCTGACCCCGGAAACGGAGGCCCCCGCGCCAGAGGCCGAGACTCCCGCGTTCACCTTCGGGAGCACGCAGGAAGCCGCCGCACCGCGCCGCCAGGCCGACCGCGAGGCCCACGCCACGACCGCCCGCGCCTCTGGCGCGTCGCCCGCAACGCCCTCGTACGAGCCTTCGGTCGAGGTGGAGGAGCCCGAGGCGGCGCCCACGACGTGGATCTCGCGCCCCGACCGTCCCGATCACGACGAGCCGCTCCAGACCATCGGCGGAATCGGAATCGACCAGGTCGGCGACGTGCCGCCAGCGTCTGCCTCGCCTCTGGCGGAGGCGCCCGCCCCAGATTCCGACGATGACTTCCCGGCGCCCGTCGTCGCGAGCGAACTCGCCGCCGAGCCGTCGTTCGACTTCGGCATCGACATCGAAGCCGAGATGGCGCTCGCGGAAGAGCACGGGATGCCGCGCCTGGAAGAGCCGGCGCCGAGTGACGACCCCGCGTCGCCCGAGGCGATGAGGATGTCGGCCGACTCGTTCGTATCCGCACCGCCCAGCACGCCCGAGCCGGCGCCCGCGCCAGAGGCTCCGCCCGCTGCGCCCCCAGCCGGAGCGCCTCCCGCCGAGGCGGCGCAGGCAGACGTTCCCGCATTCGAGGTGCCAGAAGGCGCCGAAGACCTCACGGTCATCTCCAGTGTGGACGAGGACACGCAGCGCGCGCTCTACATGGCCGGCGTGGTCTCGCTCGACGAGATCGCGCGTTGGGGCCGCTCCGACGCCCGCCGCATCAGCGGCGAGGTCGGCGTCTCTGAGGAGACCATCATGCACCAGTGGGTCTTCGAGGCCCAGGCGGCGCTGTTCGACCGGTTCAGCCGCTAAGGCTGCTCTCGCCAGAGGCGCGCGCGAGCGGGGCCTCTGGCGAAAAAGAACGCGCCCCGCGGGCTTCGGCTCGCGGGGCGCTCGTACGTCGGGGTGTGCCGTCGGAGGCTACGCCCGGTCGCCGTCGGTGAGGTGGGACTCGCGGTTGCGCCGGAGGCCCTTGCCAAAGCGCTCGGCGTACAGGTCCTCGCCAGACCGGAGACGCTGGTACGCGCGCCAGAGGACCCAGCCGACGAGCAGCGAGCCGATCACGACCGTGAACAAGAGCGGGCTCCAGAACGAGTGGTCAAAGGTGCGGCCCTCGGCCACCCACTGCGGCTTGAGCCGCACGTCCGGGTTCTGAATGGCGCGCACGAGCGTCCAGCCGCTGGCGGTGACGAGGAAAACGGCGAGGCCGCCGAGCGCCCACCGGAGCATCCCGAGCCCCTGGTTGCGGGAGTCGTGTGAGGCCTCTGGCGTGGCGCCAGAGGCGAGGGGCGAGTTATCCATCGGAGCGGAGGGCGAGGCGGGCGGTGGAAAAGCGGGAGAGGTCAACGTCCTGGGGCTTCTGCCAGCACCAGAAGCGCTGGCACGGGAAGGTGTTCTCGTAGAGGGCGCGGCCCACGACGACGGAGTCGACGCCGGAGCGTTCGATGGTCTGGAGCGCGAGAAGGTCCGGGTAGCCCGTCACGCCGCCCGCGGCGGTCACCTTGGCCAAGGTTAGCCGGTCGGCGAGCGCGCGGATGGCCTCGATGTTCGGGCGCGTCCGCTCTCCCGAGCGGTCCACGTCGGTGTACACGATGCGGCGCACGCCACGCGCCTCCAGGTCCGCCGCGAGGGCGGGCGGGTCCGTCACCCCGGTGTGCTGCGCGTCGATGGCGACGATCACGCGCCGGGCGCCGAACCGGGCCACGGCGTCGCCAGCGGCCTCGGCCGTGGCCTCCGTTACGGGCCCGAACACGACGCGGTACACGCCGAGCGCGAGCGTCGCTTCGATGGCCTCTGGCGTCTGGATGCCGCCGCCGACCTGTACCGGGATGTCCAGCGCCTGCGCGATAGAGGCGACCGGGCCGTGGTTGTCGTGCGGCGTGTCGTTGTCCGGCTGCTGCGGTTCCACCCAGCCCGCCGCGTCCAGGTCGATAAGGTGGAGCACCTTCGCGTTCATCACGCGCCACAGCTTCGCCATCGCGACGGGGTCGGCGAAGTAGTCCGTCTCCACGGCGTAGCGCGACTGCCGGATGCGGACGCATTGTCCGCCGTGGAGGTCGATGGCTGGGATGACGAGCATGGGACAAGATCGCGCGGCGCGGCGCCTCTGGCGAGAAACCTCCGGCGAGCAGCGTCTGACGAAAAGAGCGAGGCGACGGTGGAAAGAAAACCGCCACCAGAGGATAAAACGCCGGGCCGCACGCAGAAGTGCCCCGGTCTCCCACCGCGGCGAGGCCTGCCGCCGCCAGAGGCGCTACGGCGCGAGGCCTTCCAGCAGTGCTCGCGCGGCCAGCGCGGTAAGCGCCATCGCGTCGTCGGGCGGCTCCATCTGGCCTTCCACCATCAGCATCGCCAGCCCGTGGACCTGAGCCCAGGCGATAGACGCCAGAGGCTCGGCGTCGCCCTGGCGCATCACGCCGGCCTCTTGCGCGGCGGTAAGCGCGCCCACCAACTCGTCGTAGAGCGCGTCCGCCGCCACCTGGAGCGCGGGCCTCTGGCGGCGCGAGATCGCCTCGCGGCCGTACATCAGGCGGTAGTGCGCCGGGTGGCTCAACGCGAAGCCGACGTACGCCTGCGCGAGCTTCACGAAGGCCTCTGGCGTATCGGCGCCCGCCTCCCGCGCTTCGCGGACGACGGTCTGCAACCGCTCGAACCCCTCTGCGGCGACGGCTTCCAGAAGGGCGCTCTTGTCCGCGAAGTGCCGGTACGGCGCCGTACGGCTCACGCCGACGCGAGAGGCCAGCCCGCGGAGCGTCAGCGCGGCGACGCCGTCGGCGGTGAGCACGCCAGAGGCGGCGTCGAGGAGGGCGCGGCGGAGGTCGCCGTGGTGGTACGCGGAGGGCATCGCGGAAGGTCGGGAACCGAGTAGACGCTGTCAACATTGGATTTCATGTTGACACTGTCAACACTTTCTCCTCTAGACTCTCACTGCCATGTTCAAAGAACCCGACCTCCGCCGCGACTCCGCTTCCTGGCGCGGCTTTGTCGTCGCCTCGTTCGCCCTTGCCGCCCTCGCAATGGGCCTCGGCATCTACCACATCCCCGTCGATCCGTGGATCCGCGGCTACATCGCCATGGGCGCGCTCTTCCTCGTCGGCTCCTCGTTCACGCTCGCCAAAACGCTCCGCGACGACCACGAGGCCAAAAAATGGCTCAACAAGGTCAGCGACGCGCGCACGGAGCAGATGCTGGGCAACCTGGACGTGTAGCCTCTGACCGCGGCCAGAGTGGGCGCCGCTTGGCCTCTGGCGTGCCGCGCCAGAGGCTGGGCCAGAGGTGTCACCGCGCTCGCGTACGTTCCGGCACACCCGCCAGAATCGTGATGATCCCCGACGTTCTCCGTCCGTTTCTCCGCACCGCCTGGGCGCCCCTAACATCCGCCGAGATGGGACCGGCTGACGCGTCCTCGTTCTCCGGCCTCGCGTGGATCCCCGAGGGCGAGACGTGGCCCGAGTGCCCCAACTGCGGGCGCCCGCTTCAGCTTCTGGCGCAGCTCAACACCGCCGATCTCCCGGAGCCGACCCGCGCGCAGGCGGGCACCGGCCTGATCCAGGCCTTCTATTGCACCAACGCGGACCCAAAGTGCGACGTGGACCTGGAAGGGTGGGCGCCGTTCTCCGACGCCCACGTCGTGCGCCGCGTCGTCCCAAGCGGCGTGCCCGCGCTCTCGTCGCCGCCAGAGGCCATCCCGGACCGCTTCCCGCCGCGGCGCATCACAGGCTGGACCGCGTTTGAGGAGCCGCCGCTCTACGAGGAGGCCGCCGTGCGATCGGTGGAGCTGGACGACGCGACGTGGGACGCGCTGGCGGACGACGGCTGGCCCCGCGCCGGCGACAAGCTGGGCGGCTGGCCGCACTGGGTGCAGAGCCCGGAGCGCCCCGCCTGCCGGCGTTGCGGGCGCGAGATGGAGGTGCTGCTTCAACTCGACTCCCACGACCACCTGCCGATCTACTTCGGCGACATGGGCGCCGGGCACCTAAGTGTTTGCCCCGAGCACGCCGATGTGCTCGCGTTCGGCTGGGCCTGCGGATGACGCCTCTGGCGGGCGCGGCGCGTTCGCCTCTGGCGTGTGGCGATCCGGCGAAGACACCGAGGGCGGGGCGGCGAAGCGCTTCCGCCAGAGGCACGCGCCGCCTCTGGCGCGTAGGACGGCCTAGCTTGCTCAAAACCGACCGATCCGCATGTCTAGCGCCGACGCCCTCCGCCAGATCCTCGCCCGCCGCATCCTCGTCCTCGACGGCGCGATGGGCACGATGATCCAGCGCCACCGCTTCACCGAGGCGGACTACCGCGGCGAGCGTTTCGCCGACTGGGGCTCGCCTCTGGCGGGCAACAATGACCTCCTCGTGCTCACGCAGCCGGACGCCATCCGGGACATCTACGTGCAGTACCTCGAGGCGGGCTCGGACGTGGTAAGCACCAACACGTTCAACGCCCAGGCCATCTCGATGGAGGACTACGGCATGACGGGCCTCGTCCGCGAGATCAACGTCGCCGCAGCCCACCTCGCACGAGAGGCCATCGAGCAGTGGAGGGAGGGGGCCAGTGGCCAGTCGCCAGTGGGACGCGCGCCAGAGGCCTCTGGCGTGGGAGACGCCTCTGGCGCCAGAGGCGTGGATGCGCATCGAGACCCTGCTCAGTCCCCAGTCTCCAGCCCCCAGTCCCCCCGCTTCGTAGCGGGGAGCATCGGGCCGATGAACCGGACGCTCTCGCTCTCGCCCGACGTGGAGGACCCGGGCTTCCGCGGGGTCACGTTCGATCAGGTCAAGGACGCGTACCGCGAGCAGATCGAGGCGCTGGCCGAGGGCGGTGTGGACTTCTTCCTGTTGGAGACTGTCTTCGACACGCTCAACGCCAAGGCGGCGGTCGTGGCGCTGCGTGAGTTCGAGCGCGAGACGGGGACCAGCCTTCCGGTTCTCGTCTCGGGTACGGTCGTGGACCAGAGCGGGCGCACGCTCGTGGGGCAGACCGTCGAGGCGTTCTGGATCTCGCTCGCGCACACGCCCAACCTGCTCGCGTTCGGGCTCAACTGCGCGCTCGGTAGTGCCCAGATGCGCCCGTTCGTGGAAGAGCTGTCGCGCGTCGCGACCGTGCCCACCAGCCTGTACCCGAATGCGGGGCTCCCCAACGAACTCGGCGGCTATGACGAGAGCGCGGCCTACATGGCCGAGCAGATCGCGGGCTACGCGCGCGAGGGCTTCGTCAACGTCGTCGGCGGCTGCTGCGGCAGCACGCCCGAGCACATCCGCGCCATTGCGGACGCCGTCCGCGACATCGCGCCCCGCACGCCGCCAGAGGCGAATCCCACGCTGCGGCTGGCCGGGTTGGAGCCTCTGGCGTTCCGGCCCGAGACCAACTTCGTCAACATCGGCGAGCGCACAAACGTGACCGGCTCCAAGCGCTTCGCGCGGCTGATCAAAGGCGGCGAGAGCGAGGAGGCGCTGACGGTCGCCAAGCAGCAGGTGGAGGCGGGCGCGCAGATGATCGACGTGAACATGGACGAGGGGCTGCTGGACTCCGCGAAGGAGATGGAGCGCTTCCTGCTTCTGGCGATGAGTGAGCCCGACATCGCGCGCGTGCCTGTCGTGGTCGACTCATCCAAGTTCGAGGTGATCGAGGCCGGCCTGAAGTGCATCCCGGGCAAGCCCGTCGTCAACTCCATCTCGATGAAGGAGGGCGAGGACGCGTTTCGCGCCCAGGCCGTCCGCGCCCGTGACTTCGGCGCGGCCGTTATCGTGATGGCGTTCGACGAGGACGGTCAGGCCGACACACTGGAGCGCCGCAAGACCATCTGCCGCCGCGCCTACGACATCCTCACCCAGGAGGTCGGCGTCCCACCAGAGGACATCATCTTCGACCCCAACATCTTCGCCGTGGCGACGGGCCTGGAGGAGCACCGCCGCTACGCCATCGACTTTATCGAGTCCGTCCGGTGGATCAAGGCCAATTTGCCTCTGGCGCGGGTGAGCGGCGGCGTGAGCAACCTCAGCTTCTCGTTCCGCGGCAACGAGGTCGTCCGCGAGGCCATGCACGCCTCGTTCCTGTACCACGCCGTGCAGGCGGGGATGGACATGGGCATCGTGAACGCGGGGCAGCTCGCGGTCTACTCCGAGGTTGATCCTGAGCTTCTGGAGTTGGTCGAGGACGTCCTGTTCGACCGCCGGGACAGCGCGACCGAGCGCCTGGTGACGTACGCCGACACGCTTCGCGACACGGCCTCTGGCGTGACGCAGGCGAAGGACGACGCCTGGCGCCAGAGGCCCGTCGAGGAGCGGCTGGCCCACGCACTCGTTAAGGGCATCACGACGCACATTGAGGCCGACACCGAGGAGGCGCGCGCCATGCTGCCGAAGCCTCTCGACGTGATCGAGGGGCCGCTCATGGCGGGCATGAACCGCGTGGGCGACCTCTTCGGGAGCGGCCAGATGTTCCTCCCGCAGGTCGTCAAGAGCGCCCGCGTGATGAAGCGCGCCGTGGCCTACCTCACGCCGTTTATCGAGGCCGAGCAGGCCGGCGAGACCGTCGCGCGCAAAAAGGTCCTCATGGCGACGGTCAAGGGCGACGTGCACGACATCGGCAAAAACATCGTCGGCGTCGTGCTCGGCTGCAACGGCTACGAGGTGATCGACCTCGGCGTGATGGTCCCGGCGCAGACGATTCTGGACGCCGCGAAAGAGCACCACGTAGATGTGGTCGGCCTCAGCGGCCTCATTACACCCAGCCTGGACGAGATGGTGCACGTCGCGCGCGAGATGGAGCGGCAGGGCATCCAGCTTCCGCTCCTCATCGGCGGCGCGACGACTTCCAAGCTCCACACCGCGCTCAAGGTCTCGCCGCAGCGGACCGGCCCGACCGTCCACGTCCTCGACGCGAGCAAAAGCGTCCCGGCCGTGAGCGCCCTGGTGGGGGAGGGACGCGCCGCGTTCCTCGCCGCCGCCGAGGCCGACTACGAGCGCGTCCGCGAGGCGCACGCCGGGCGCCAGAGGCGCCAGAACATCCTGCCTCTGGCGAAGGCGAGAGCCAACAAGCAGGAGTTGACCTGGGAAAGCGTCACGGCGCCCGCGGCCACTGGCGTGCTCGACATCGCGCCGCCGAGCATTGCGGACCTGCGTCCGATCATCGACTGGGGCCCGTTCTTTATCGCGTGGGAGATGAAAGCGAGCGACGTGGACGACGACGCCAGAGGCGATACCGCCCGCGCGCTCCGCGCAGACGCCGAGGCCCTGCTCGACGAGTTTGAGGCCTCTGGCGCGCTGGACATCCGCGCCGTGGCCGGCATCTTCCCCGCGAACGCCTCCGGCGACGACGTCGTGGTGGGCAGCGGGGGAGGGGCCAGTAGCCAGTCGCCAGTGGCAGAGAATGGCGCGGCCTCTGGCGACGGGTCTGCTACTGGCCACTCCCCACTTCCCACTGGCCCCACCACGTTCCACACGCTGCGGCAGCAGACCCAGAAGACGCCGGGCAAGCCCAACCGCGCCCTCGCCGACTTTATCGCGCCAGAGGACTCGGGCGTGCAGGATTGGCTCGGCGCGTTCGTGGTAACCGTCCACGGCTCGGTTGACCTCGCGCAAGAGGCCCGCGAGGCTGGCGACGACTACCGCGCCATCCTGATCCAGTCGCTCGCCGACCGCCTCGCCGAGGCCGCGGCCGAGTGGCTGCACCGTGAGGTCCGCACGACGCACTGGGGCTATGCGCCAGAGGAGAACCTGAGCGTGGACGACCTCACGCGCGAGCGCTACCGCGGCATCCGCCCCGCGCCCGGCTACCCCGCCCAGCCCGATCACACCGAGAAGCCGACCCTGTTCGCGCTTCTCGACGCGACGGCCCGCACGGGCGTCGAACTAACGGAGCACCTCGCGATGAACCCGCCCGCGAGCGTCTGCGGCCTCTACTTCGCCCACCCCGACGCCGCCTACTTCAACGTGGGGCCTCTGGCGAAGGACCAGGTGGAGGACTACGCCGCCCGCAAGGGCATGACGACGCCAGAGGCGGAGCGGTGGCTGATGCCGGTGCTCGCGTACGAGCCGGCGCCCGCCGAGCGCTTGCCAGAGGCCCTCTCGGGCGATGGCGCCTCTGGCGGTGCGGCCGTTCCCGAATCGCCGCCTGTCGCGTAGCCTTAAACCGGGGGCGGGGGCGGGCGATACTCAGAGCCTCCCCCCGGTCCTATGCGCCTCCTCGTCTCCGCTGCACTCGCTGGCGCTCTCCTGCTGGGAGCGAGTCTATGGCTCGCGCGAGCGGACACGAGCGACGAGGTCGTCGGGACGGTCACGCCCGAAGCCTCCGCCGGGGGGGACTCCAGCGCCGGCTCGCCGGTGTTCACCATCATCGACGTGAACACCTACTCCGTGCGCGGGCGGACGGAGCAGGAGATCCTGACCTCGATGCGTGCCAGAGGCCCGAAGTCCGGCGGCGCCGACTTTTTCGGCCTCACGGAGACGCAGTTCGCGTATCGCTATTGGAAGAACGAGACCGAGCGGGGATGCACGCTGGACCAGATCCGCATCGACCTCAACGTCACCATCACGTTGCCCGAGTGGATCGAGCCGCGCGACGCGCCCTACGAGCTGCGCCGCGACTGGACGCGCTTCGAGTCCGCGTTGCGTCGCCACGAGGACGGCCACCGCGAGATCGCGGAGTGGGGCGCCCGCGAGATCTACCACGTTCTCGCCAACCTCCGCACCACCACCTGCGCGGACATGGACGTCGCCGCGCGCCGCGCTGCGCAGCGCCTCCGCGAGGTCAGCGAGCAGCGCCAGCGGCAGTTCGACGACCAGAACGGGCACGGCCGCACGCAGGGCGCCTACTGGCCGCAGAGCGCGCGGTCGATGGCGCGTCGCTCCCAGTAGCCTCTGGCGACGGGTCTTACGGCCTACCCAGTGCGGCGGCCTCTGGCGCCAGAGGCCGTGCCTCGCTACTCGAACCGCGAGAAGTCCGGCGCGCGCTTCTCCATAAACGCGGTGAAGGCCTCTTGCGCCTCCTCGCTCTGGAGCCGCGCGATAAACAACTCGGCCTCCTCGCGCATGACCGCGTCCACGCGCTCGCGCAGCGGCGCCCGCAGCAGCGCCTTGGACTGCCGGACGGCTTCGGGCGGCTTCGCGGCCAGCGCGTGCGCCTTCTCCATCGCCACCGCCAGAGGCTCCGCCTCCACACCGTTGATAAGGCCGACCTCGCGCGCGGTCTCCGCGCCGAACGTCTCGCCGAGCAGCAGCAACTCCGCCGCCTTCGCGCCGCCGGCCATGCGCGGGATGAGGAGGGAAGACGCCGCCTCGGGCACCAGTCCGAGATCGGTAAAGGGCATTTTAAAGCGGGCCTCTGGCGTGGCGTAGGCGAGATCGCAGTGCAGCAGGATCGTCGTCCCGATGCCGATGGCGACGCCGTCGACGGCCGCGATCAGCGGCTTGGGGAACGCCACCGCGGCATGGAGAAACTGGAAGACCGGGCTCGTCTCATCCGTGGGCGGCTCCATCATGAAGTCGAACAGGTCGTTGCCGGCCGTGAAGCTGCCGCCCTCGCCGCTGAGCACGACGGCACGCACCTGCGCGTCGCCAGAGGCCTCGGTCAGCGTGTCGGCGAGCGCGGCGTACATGGCCCGCGTGAGGGCGTTCTTCTTCTCGGGGCGGGCCAGCGTGAGGTGCAGCACGCGGCCGTCGCGGGTGGATCGGACGTGGTCGGTCATGTCGGGTCGTTCGGAGGGGGCTGCAAGCTAGCGGGAAAGAAAGGGCGGCTCTCGTGGTCCCGTTTGGATCGGGGTGACGCATGAGAGAGGGAAAGGCTTTCTCACCGCATCCTGGCTATGCTCCGCACCCTCGCTTTTTTCGCCCTCGCCGCGCTTGTCGCGCCAGAGGCCCTCGCTCAGACCTGCACCACGTCGTGGACTAACGCCGGGAGCGGAGACTGGAACGTCCCGGGCAACTGGGACAACGGCGTTCCTGGTCCGGCCGATGACGCCTGCGTCACGCTAGCCGGGACGTACACCGTCACCAACAACGCGCCGCCGCAGATCAACGTGAACTCGCTCACGCTCGGCGGCGCCAGCGGCACGCAGACGCTAGACACCGACGAAGGGATCGCAATCGCGGCGCCGAGCACGATTGGCGCGAACGGCCGGTGGGAGTGGAGGGTCGGAGTGCTCTCCGGCGGGGCCACGCTCACCAACAACGGCTTCGTTCAGTTCGACGGCTTCTTTACGGGCGCCCTGCGCGCGATCACGGGCCTGGGGACCGAACTCGTCAACGAGGGCACTATCGACTGGCTGGACGATCAGCTCTTCCTCGTCGATGGAGGCGCGCTGACCAACAACGGCACTCTCGTCAAGACCGCCAGAGGCGTCGCGACGGCAGAGCTCGAGACCTCTGGCGCGACGCCGGGGCTCTTCACCAACACGGGCGCCATCGACGTCCAGACGGGCCGGATCAACGTCGACGCGCCCTCGCGGACTGTCGGCGCCGCGCTCGGCGTGGCCGCTGGCGCCACGCTCGCCTTCGGTGGCGGCGACGCCGTCACGCACGCCTTTGCCGGGACCACCTCGGGCACCGCTTCACTCGCTAGCGGGGACGACCCTGCGGGCGTGTTGCTCATGAGCGGAGACGCGCAGTTTGCCGCCGACGCCGGGGCCATCTGGGACATCGCGGGCGCAGGCATTCAGTGGGACCAGGCCGACCTCATCGGTGGGCAGACGCTGACGAACCAGGGGCTCGTGGTCATTACAGGGTTCTTCAGCAACATCCAACGCTCCATCGCGGGTGCCTCGACGGCTTTCGACAACCTCGGCGTCCTGGACTTCCAGGATGACCAACTCTATCTCATCGACGGCGGCGCGCTGAGCAACAACGGGACGATCATCAAAACGGTCGCCGGCGTTGCGACCGCGGAGATCAAGACCTCTGGCGCGGTACCGGGCTCGTTTACCAACACAGGGACCATCGACGTCCAGATCGGCCGGATCAACATCGACGCACCATCGCGGACCGCCGGCGCCGCGCTCGGCGTGGCCGCTGGCGCCACGCTCGCCTTCGGCGGCGGCGACGCCGTCACGCACACCTTCGCCGGGACCACCTCGGGCACGCCCGCCGGCGTGCTCCGGATGAGCGGAGACGCGCAGTTCGAGGCCGAGGCGGGCGCCGTCTGGGACTTCGGCGGCACCGGGATTGAGTGGGTGGAAGCGGACCTCGTGGGCGGAGAGGCGCTGACCAACACCGGCCTCGTCGTCATCACCGGCTTCTTCAGCCTCAACCAGCGCTCCATCAACGGCCTCGGCACCGAGTTCGTCAACGCGGGCACCGTCGACTGGCAAGACGATCAGCTGTTCCTCGTCGACGACGGCGCGTTGACGAACACCGGGACGATCACCAAAACCCTTCCCGGCGTGTCGACGGCAGAGCTCGTGTTTGAAGGCGCGAACACCGGCTCTCGCCTCTTCGCCAACACCGGCACCATCGACGTCCAGGTAGGCCGCATCGACATCGGCGTCGACTCACGGACCACCAGCGCGACGTTTATGGTGGCCTCTGGCGCGCAGCTGAACTTCGAAGGTGGGACCGATGTCACGCACGCGTTCGCCGGGACCACGACGGGGACGGCCGCGCCCGCACTGGGCGACGACCCTGCAGGCGTGATCCGCATGACCGGCGACGCGCAGATCGCCTCGCTCGGGGACGCGGCTTGGAACATCGGCGGGTCCGGCATCGAGTGGTTCACCGCAGACCTCATCGGCGGGGAAACGCTCACGAACGGAGGCCTCCTCCGCATCACCGGGTTTTTCAACGGGGCGCGCCGCACCATCAGCGGGACCGAAACGGTCCTCGCGAACGCGGGCACCATCGAGTGGAACGACGACGAGATCGCGCTCGTCGCCGGTGGCGCCATGACGAACGCGGGCCTCTTCGTACGCACGCCCGGCGGCGTCTCGGCTACACGTTTGTACAGCCCCGACGCCAGCGGCTCGTTCGCAAACGCGGGCACCGTCGAGACACGCGGCAACACGCTCGACGTCGACGTGCCGATGGACCACCAGGCCGGTGGCCGCATCGCGGGCTTTGCGCGGTTCGACATCGCCGGCTCCGCGTTTACCCAGTCCGGGGACACCTCGCCAGGCTCGCCCGACAGCACGGGCGTACTCGAATGGCGTGGCCAGCCCTGGGCCCCGGCCTCTGGCGCCACGCTGTTCGCCAGCATCGGCGGCACCACCGCGGGTGACGATTACGACCAACTCGCCGTCAACGACGCAGCCGCACTCGCCGGCACCCTCTCGCTTTCCATCGCCGACGGCGCCGCGCCAGAGGTCGGCGACAGCTACACCGTGCTGACGGCCACGAGCGTAACCGGCACGTTCGACGCCGTCGACGCGCCGCCGGGCTACGTCGTTTCGGTTGCCTACAACGCGACCGATGTGGTTGTGACCGTGGACGCCGTCGGCTTCGTCATCACGCTCAACGGCAGCGAGGGCTGGCGCGCGATGTCGCTCCCGTACGCCGACCTCGGCCTGGGAGGCGATCCGCCCGGAGAGCCCATCACGCCGGGCCTGTTCACGAGCATCTACACCGCCGGTTACCAGGGCGCCGACTTCGACCCCGACAACTCCGGCGACCCGACCAACCCGGGCGGTTACGCCAACGTCTTCCTCTACAACGAGGCGAACAACACCTACCCCGTTCCCGCCACCTCCTCGTCCGTGCCCGAGGGCCGCGGCTTCTGGTTTTACGCCTTCCAGGACGAGGACGCCTACACCAACGGCGTGCAGGGTGTCTTCCCGAAAGAGCTTCTGGCGGCCGGAACGGCGCGCACCACGGACTTCTCCTTCCCGATCACGTTTACGCCAGCGGCTGAGTTCACCGGTGCCAACTTGCTCGGCAACCCGTACGACGAGGGGCTGGACTGGAGCGCCAGCGGCTGGACGCGCACCAACGTCTCCTCGACCATCTACGTCTACGACCCGGCCTTCAACGTGGACCCCGTGACCGGCTACGGCGACTACCGTCAGTGGACCAACGGCGTCGGCGGCTCGCTCACCGGCGGCGTGATCCCCGTCGCGCAGGGCTTTTTTGCCTACGCGATGGACGCGAACCCCGTCCTTACCGCGTCCGCTTCCGCCCGCACCGGCACACGTCCCGACGTGTACGGCCTCACGGGCTCGGGCGAGAGCGCCTCTGGCGCCAGCGGCAAAACGGAGACCGTGCTTCCGCACGTCGCGCTGACGCTCTCTGGCGAGGTGTCCGGCCACGCGCGGGAGCACACCCTCCGGCTGGTTTTGGACGAGCAGTCCGCGCTCGGCCTGGACGCCCGTGACGGGTACGCCCTCGAAGCCTCTGGCGACGCCGTGCGCTTGGTGGCGCGCGTGCTGGGCGCCGACGAGGCGCTGGCCGTCGCGTCGGTCCCCGGCGAGGCGGAGATCGCCGTCCACGCCGAGGCGCTGGCCTCTGGCGAGGCGACGAGCGCCGACGCCGAGATCGCCTGGGAGCCCGTCGCCATGCCCGACGGCTGGCTCGCGACGCTCCACGACCGCACGACGGGGCGCACCTACGACCTCACGACCGAGGGCTCGTTCCGCCTCAACCTTCTCTCGGGCGATGCGCTCGTGCTCCCGGCCGAGGCGCCAGCGGCCAAGACGGCACAGGGCGCACTTCCGAGCGCGTACCCGCTCCGCATCCAGGGCGAAGTCGCGACGCGCTTTACCGTCGCCTTCGCCAGAGGCGCAACGGATACGGAAGCGGGCGTGACCGCGTCCGCGCTCGGCGTGCCGCAGCCCAACCCCGTCCGAGGCATCGTGCGCGTGCCGTACTCGGTCGGCGAAGCCGGCGAGGTGCGCGTGGCGCTATACGACGCGCTCGGCCGCGAGGTCGCCGTCCTCGCCAGCGGCGAGCGGGCCTCTGGCGCGCACGAGGCTACGCTCGACACGGAGTCGCTCGCGGCGGGCGTCTACGTGGTCCGCATGACGGGCGCCAGCGGCTTCGCGGAGACGCGCCGGCTGACGGTCGTGCGCTAGGCAAGCACGTGAGACGGAGACGCGGAGGGCTCGCACAGGCGGGCCCTCCGCGCTGCGTTCGCCCCTGGCGCCAGAGGCGCAGGACTGGCGTGGGCTGCAGGTGCCCGGCGCCGTGATCGCCCGGCACGCGCGCTGTCCACGATGCCGGACGCAGAACCGCCGCGTATGCGAAGGTTTCGCCGCTAGAGGCCTCTGGCGTAGCGGTTGCAGACGAACGGGCAGGGCCTGCCGTTACCCCGCCCGCCAGCGGTGCGGCTCGCCTGTAGTCCCCACTCGCGGCCCCCCGCACAACTCCTTCCCCTCATGCGTACTGCCACCCTCTTCCTCCTGGCGGCTCTGCTTCCGCTTGCCTCCGCCTGCGACACCTACTACGAAGACGACCGAGATGACCGCGACGCGCTCGTCCGCGTGGTCGACTTCGAACTCGATACCGATGGCTTCGAACTGAGCAGCGACACCCGCACGGCCTCGTTCGACACCGATGACATTCAGGGCACCAGCGACCGCGACGAGGTCGAGGACGCGCTGCGCTTTGCCGGAGATGGAGCCCTCGTCCTCCTTTACGCGGACAACGAACTCATCCTCGACGTGTCCACGACGGGCCAGACCTACACGCCGCTTCCCGTAACCGTCGGCTACGAGGTTGAGCTGGACAGCGGCCTTCCGGTCGTGGAGTACACCATCACGTACACGTACGCCTTCGACAACGAGGACCTTTACGTGGACGTTCTCTCCTCCGCTCGCTCGGACAGCTTCCCCGGCGCGGACCAGGACCCCGGCGTGCTCTTCGCGGACCTACTGCCCAACGAGATCGAGATGCGCCTTGTCACGCTCGAAGCGGACGTTTACGCGCGGAAATCTGCCGAACTCGGCAAAACGGGAATCGACCTCCGTAACTATGAGCAGGTGAAGGCCGTCTTCAACCTACCGGACTGATCCTCGCGTACCGATGCGAATCGTCCTGAGCGGGCCGCTTCCTGTAGGGGGAAGCGGCCCGCGTTTGTATTCGCCAGAGGCCTCCCACGCCAACATCGCGCCGTGCTTACCACCCGCTTGCACTCGCATTACAGTTTGGTCAGGTGCGCCTCTGGCGCCGGGATGACTCCCCTCCGCGCGGTAGCGGCCCTGCTGTTCAGAGCTTGGTCCGCCTAGCCGTCGGCCTGCCCCTCCGCATCCAGCACGTGCCCCGCTTCGAGGACGCCTCGCCGCCAGAGGTCCTGCGCCAGAAGCCACGCCGCCGCGGCCCAGAACGCCCCGACCGTCCACCCTGCGAGCACGTCGGTAGGCCAGTGGACGCCGAGGTACACCCGGCTCATTCCCACCGCGAGCGTGAGCGTGACCGCCGAGGCCACGACGTAGATCTGGAGCCGCCTGGATGGCAAGGCCCGCGCCAGAAGCGCCCCGAGCGTGAGGTAGACCACGGCGGAAGTCGCCGAGTGCCCGCTGGGAAAGCTGGCCGACAGCGCCTCCATCCCGTGCGCGACGAGGTCCGGCCGTGGACGCGCAAACCCGGCTTTAAGCGCGAACGTCAGCGCCACCCCGCTGAGGACGGCGCCCGCGAGAAACGCCGCCATCCGCGGGCGCCCATCCAAGAGGAAAAACCCGACGCCGAACAGCGTGGCGAGCGACGTGAGCAGCACGCCCCCGAGCGCCGTCATGTCGCGGACCGCCTCCTCCACTGCGGAGGGCCCGATGGGGTCGGCGGTGTCTCCAGGGGTACGAAACAGGAGCAGTACCTGCTCATCGATGGCGCGGGCCTCGCCGTCCGTCACCACGTCTGCGAGCCCCACGAACGCCCATGTGCCCGCCGCAAGGACCACGAGCGCGGCGAGAAGGGCCAGATCGTGCCTCTGGCGCAGGCTGGTGAGAGCGGTGCGGGCGGCAGCGCGGGCGCTGCGGAGGTGAGGAGACATCGGGCGTGTACGGGCAAGAGGGGGGAGGGTCCCCGAGATCCCTGACGCGGCGGCGGCGCACACGAACGCCAGAGGCTCCACCGTACTTTGAGGGATGCCTACCACGAACGCCCACACCATGCGCCGACTGCTTCACCCGTACGTCTTCCTCCTCGCCTTTGGCCTGCCTCTGGCGGGCTGCGCGACGGCCCAGACCCCGGCCCCCACGACCGAGTCTGCGGCGATGCCGCCCGCCATCCCGATGCGGGCGCCAGAGGCCGCCCCCGCCGCCGAGCTCACGCTCCAGAAGCTGTTCAACAGCGGCGAGTTCTACGGCGACGGCTTCCAGGGCGGGCGCTGGGCCGCCGAGGGCCCCGAACTGCTCTACGTCGAGACCGACCGGGCCTCTGGCGCCAGTAGCCTCGTCCGGCTGGACCTCACCGACGACGGCCGCGAGGTGCTCATCGACGGCGCGCGCCTGACCAAGACCGACGGCGAGGGCCTCATCGCCATCGAGGACTACGAGTACTCCGCCGACGGCTCCAAAGCGCTGCTCTACACCGACTCCGAGCGCGTCTGGCGCCTCAACACCAAGGGCTACTACTACGTCTACGACTTCGCCTCTGGCGAGGTGAAGCCCGTCGCCGACCGCGCCAGAGGCCTGCAGATGTTCGCCAAGTTCAACGCCGACGCCAGCCACGTCGCCTTCGTGCGCGACCGCAACCTGTACGTCGTTGACCTCGCCTCGGGCGAGGAGGCCGCGCTGACCACCAATGGCGGCCCGGGCGCCGTCATCAACGGCACCTTCGACTGGGTGTACGAGGAGGAGTTCGGCCTCCGCGACGGCTTCCGTTGGCACCCTGAGGGCGACCTGATCGCCTTCTACCAACTCGACGAATCCGGCACGCGGGACTTCACGATGTACGACTCGCGCACGCTCTACCCCGAGCTGACCAGCTTCCGCTACCCCAAGGTCGGCGAAGCCAACTCCGAGATCCGCGTCGGCGTGGTGGATGCCTCCTCCGGCGAGACCACCTTATTCGACACCGACACGTGGTTCGAGGGCGGCGACGAGACCGAGTACATCGCAGCCATGGGCTGGACGCCGCCGCTAGCGGACGGCGGGCGCGACGTATGGATGCTCCGCCTCAACCGTGACCAGAACCACGTCGACCTGCTCTACGCCGACCCGGCCTCTGGCGCGGTCCGTACGGTCCTCCAGGAGGACGTGAGCGCGTACGTCGAGGTGGAGAACGGCTTCTCCGATACCGAAACCGGCACGATCACCTTTTTGCAGGACGGTGAGCACTTCGCCTGGCGCTCCCCGCGCGACGGCTACGGCCACCTCTACCTGTACAAGAACGACGGCACCTTTGTCCGCCAGCTCACCCGCGGCGAGTGGGACGTGACCGACTTCCACGGCATCGACGAGGCCGAGGGCCAGATCTACGTCACCACGACCGCCAGAGGCCCGCTGGAGCGGCACCTCTACCGCGTGCCTCTGGCGGGCGGCGCGCCGGTCCAGATCACCGAGCAAGCCGGCACGCACTCGGTCGACCTCTCGCGGGACTTCGACTACTTCATCGACACGTACTCCAACGCGACCACGCCCGCGACGACGGCACTCTACCGCACGTCGGGCGATCAGGTCAGCGTCCTCGTGGACAATGACGCGCTCATCCAGCGCTTGGCGGCCTATGATCTCCCCGCGCCGGAGTTCATGACCGTTCCGGGCGCGGACGGCACGCCGCTCAACGCGTACGTCGTCAAGCCGCGCGATTTCGACCCGAGCAAGGAGTACGGCCTCCTGATCCACACCTACGGCGGGCCGGGCTCGCAAGAGGTGCGCGACGCGTGGGCCGGAAACGAGCGCCTCTGGCACCACTACCTCGCCGATACCTACGGCGTGATCGTGGCCGGCGTGGACAATCGGGGCACGGGTGGCCGCGGTTACGCCTTTAAGACCGCCACGCAGAACCGCCTCGGCATCCTCGAAGCCGAGGACCAGATCGCCGCCGGGCAGCACTTCGCCGCGATGGACTTCGTCGACGCCGACCGCGTCGGCATCTGGGGCTGGAGCTACGGCGGCTACCTCACGCTTCTGGCGATGACCTACGGCGACGGTCCGGAGACCTTCGCGGCCGGCATGGCCGTCGCGCCCGTCACGTCTTGGCGCCAGTACGACACCATCTACACCGAGCGCTACCTCTCCACGCCGCAGAAGAACGCCGAGGGCTACGACCTGGGCAGCCCGGTTACTTACGCGGCGAACCTCCGCGACGACCAGGCGCTGCTCATGGTCCACGGCGACGCCGATGACAACGTGCACCCCCAGAACACGTTCGCCATGGCGGACGCGCTCCAGGCCGAGGGCAAGCAGTTCGAGATGATGATCTACCCCGGCCGCACGCACGGCATCTACGAGGGCCGGGGCACCCGGCTCCACCTCTACACGCTGATGACGAACTTCGTGCGGGATAACCTTGGGGAGGGCGCGATGTCGATGGCCTCCGCTGCCGGCACGCAGTAGCACTTCATTTCCGTCCCATTCCGCCTCTGGCGTCCGCCGTGACGCCAGAGGCGTTTTTGTGTCGGGGCGCGGCCTCTGGCGCGAGAGGCGGCAGCGGAGTTCGTGTCCAGAACCCAGACCTCCCTCGCCAGAGGCGCCCGTACCTTCCGGGTCCCCAGCCGACCGCCCCCGATGGACGCCGATCTCACCTCGATTCAGGAAGCCCGCGACGCGCTCACGCGTGTCCGCAACGCCCAGCGCCGCTTTAAAGCCACGCCGCAAGAGGACGTGGACCGCATCGTGGACGCGATGGTGGAGGCTGGCGCGCGAGAGGCCGAACGGCTCGGCGTGATGGCGCACGAGGAAACAGGCTTCGGACGAGCCGAGAGCAAGCGGCAGAAAAACCTCTTCGCGACGCGCACGCTCCAGGAGCGGATGCAGGGCATGAAGACCGCCGGCATCGTGCGCAAGCTGGAGGGCGGAAAGGTGTGGGAAGTCGCGACCCCGATGGGCGTGGTGGCCGCGCTCATCCCGAGTACCAACCCGACGGCGACGGCGATGTACAAGGCCATTATCTCGGCGAAGGCGCGCTGCGGCATCGTGATGAGCCCGCACCCGCGCGCGGCGAACTGCACGGCGGAGGCGCTACGCGTCGTGGCCGAGGCCGCCTACGCCGCTGGCGCGCCCGAGGGCCTGTTCGCGTGCCTCACGCGTGTGACCATGGAGGGGACAAACGAGATCATGGAGAACGACATCACCGACGTGATCCTCGCGACCGGCGGCGGCGCGATGGTCCGTGCGGCGTACTCCAAGGGCAAGCCCGCCTACGGCGTGGGCAGCGGCAACGTGCCGGTCTACGTGGACCGCTCCGCGAACGTCGCCAAGGCAGCCGCAGACGTGCTCACCGGCACGAGCTTCGACTGGGGCACGCTGTGCTCGACCGAGCGCTCGGTCGTGGCGGACGCGCCGATCCGGACCGAATTGCTGGAGGCGTTCCGCGCCAGAGGCGGGTACGTCTGCTCGGACGCGGAGCGGGCCAAGCTCCGCGCCATCATCAAGCCCGGCGGGCGGTTCAACACGGAGATCGTGGGCCAGAGCCCCATGCGCATCGCTGAGATGGCGGGCTTCACGGTCCCCAACGACACGCGCGCCCTCATCGCGGAAGTGGACGCGGTGGGCAAGGACGAGCCGCTGTCGATGGAGACACTTTCGCCCATCCTCAGCTTCTACGTCGCCGACGGGTGGGAGCGCGGCTGCGAGCGCTGCATCGAGATCCTGGAATTCGGCGGCATCGGCCACACGCTCGCGATCCACGCGCAGAGCGAGCGGGCCATCGAGCAGTTCGCGCTCAAGAAGCCGTCCATGCGCATCGTCGTCAACACGGTCGCCGCGCTGGGCTCGGTCGGCATGACGACCAAGCTCTTCCCGGCGATGACGCTCGGGCCGGGGACCGTCGGCGGGAGCATCACGAGCGACAACGTCTCGCCGTTGCACCTCATCAACGTCAAGCGCGTCGCGTTCGAGACAGCCCCGCTCAACGACGACGCGGGGCAGCCTCTGGCGGCGAACGCCCAGCGCGGCAAGACGCCCGTGCCGGCGTCTCGGTCGGCCTCTCGCTCCGAATCGCGTCCTGCCCCGGCCTCTGGCGCCAGAGGCTCCGGCACCTCCACGTCGGGCGGCTGGATGGACGAGATCGAGCGTCGCCTGCTCGACCGCGCGGGCAACGCGCCCGTGTCGCGGCCCACGGCATCGCCAGAGGCCTCTGGCGACGGCGCTCCGGCGTCGTCCACGCTCGCGATCCCGGACCCGCAGGTGGAGGCGCTGATCCGGAAGTTCAGGAAATAACGCTGTACCCGGGATGGGCGCCCCGTGGCGCTCCCACCGCTTCCGCACAAGCACTGCGACCCTCGGCGCCAGAGGCGGGCACCCCTGCAGCTTCTAGCGCGTAGACTCGGCCATGGCCGAGGTCTCTCCCGCTTCCGTCTCCACGATGACGCCTCCGTCGGTTCAGACCGGCGATGATGCGTTGGACGCGATCCTGCTCCGAGCGTGGGAGGGAATGCCCGACCGGCCGGACCACCTAGTCGAGCACGCGCAGCGAGCACTAGACCGCGCGGACAGCACGGACAACGCCCGAGGGCGGGCCTACGCGCTGGGCGTCCTTGGCACGGGGTTGTACATGCGCTCCGACCACGAGGAGGCCTTGGAGGCGCTAACGGAGGGGTTGGCCTTGATCGAGCCGTTCGGGGACCTGTACGGGCGGGGGCTGCTCCTCGGCGGGCTCGCTGGCGTGCACGTCAGCCTGGGGCATTTCGACGAGGCGATGGAAACCGCGCTCGACGCGCTCCGCGTGGCACGGGTGCTGGGAGACCGGGAGCGGGAGGCGTGGACGCTTGTCGGCCTGGGCAATAGCTACCTGGACCTCGGGGACCTGGAACGCGCGATGGAGGCGGGCGAGACCGGGCTGCGCCTGTTCGGCGAGTTGGGCCAGCCGGCGGGGCAGGCCCGCGCGCACGGCGTTATGGGCGGCGCGCTGATGCGGATGGGCCGCAGCGCCGAGGCCCGCGCGCACCACGAAGCCGCGCTCCGCCTCGCTCGCGAAGACGGGGTCCGCCTCAACGAAGCCCGCGCGCTCCACGACCTCGGCGAGTGCGCGTACCTCGCCAAGGAGTACGCTCAGGCACTCCAACTCCACCGCGAGGCGCTCGGCATCCGTCGCGAGGTGGGCAACCGGCAGGCGCAGAGCACGAGCCTGCTCCACATCGGGCTCGCGCTCACGGCGCTCGGCCGCGCGCCAGAGGCCATCGAGACCCTGGTGAACGCCCGCGACCTCGCGATGGAGGTCGGCGCCGAGCCGCGCATCGCGCAAGCCGACGAGGCGCTGGCCGACGCCTACGAGGCCTCTGGCGACGCCGCGCGCGCGCTGGAGCACTTCCGGCTGTTCCACGCCCGCCGCGAGCGGATGCTGGACGCGCAATCGCGCAGCCGCATCCAGTCCATCCAGATCCGCGCCGACGCCGAGCAGGCGCAGCGCGAGGCCGAGATCGCGCACCTCCGCTCGGTCGAGCTCGCCGACGCCAACGCGGGCCTCGAAGAGGCTCTCACGGACCTCCAGCAAACGCAGCGGCGGCTGCTCCAGCAAGAGAAGCTGGCCTCGCTCGGGCGCCTGGCCTCTGGCGTGGCGCACGAGATCCAGAACCCGATCAACTTCATCGCCAACTTCGCCGAGATCAACGCGGACTACGCCGACGAGATGCGCGAGACGGTGGAGCGCCGCCGCGCCGAACTGCCGCCCGACCTCGCGGACGAACTCACCGACCTCCTCGGCGACGTGAGCGCGAACACCGGGCGTGTGCGGGAGCACGCCCAGCGCGCCAGCGGCATCGTCAAGAGCCTCATCGGGCACGGCAACACGTCCTCGGGCCAGCGCGAGACCGTGGACCTCCGCGACCTCGTCGGCCGCGTCGTCGACGTCACGTTTGCGGGCTCGGGTATCCGGCCGGTCTGGGTCCCCGGAGCGGAGCCGGTTCACGCCGAGGTGGACGCGCAGGCCTTCGACCGCGCGCTCGTCAACCTGGTGGACAACGCGCGCCGCGCCGTCCTAGACCGCGCCCACGAGGACGACGGCTTCCGCGCCGTGGTTTGCGTCGCGCTGGACCGCGTGGACGACCGCGTGATCCTCCGCGTGATGGACAACGGCCCCGGCATTCCGGACGACCTGCGCGACCGCGTGTTCGAGCCGTTTTTCAGCACCCGCCCCACGGGCGAGGGCACAGGCCTCGGGCTCACGCTTGCGCGCCAGATCGTCGTGGACGGCCACGAGGGCTCGCTGGATTTGGAGCCCTCCGCGATGGGCAGCACGTTTACCATCTCGCTGCCTTCGGCCGACGCCTGAGCGGGCCTCTGGCGCCAGAGGCTCAGACCACCAGACCCACCGCCCACATCGCCGCGCCCGCCGCCAGAGGCACGCGGAGGTTGTCGTTGACCGGGATCGGCAGCGCCTCCACGGCCGCGGCCACGACGGCGCCGACGAGGATCTGCGCGAGCGATAGCTCTACGCCCGGCCACTGCGCGAACGCCCAGCCCATGAGCGCGGCGGTGACGATAAACGCCAGCGTGCCCTCCAGCGATTTCGGCGAGCCGAACAGCCGGGTTCTGCCGATGCGCCGGCCCACGAGCGCCGCCGCCGCGTCGCCGATCATCTGCATCGCCATCGCCGAGGCCGCCACCACGGGCGAGAACAGCGCCACGCACAACGCCGCCGCCACGCACATCATCGTCGCGCCGTTGAACACGATGCGCTCGCCGAACGGCGGGATCTCCTCCGGCCGCATCAGCGACGCGAACGCCTTGAGCAGGAAGTCCCGCGCCCAGCGGATCCTCTGGCGGCTCCAGTCCGCCGCGAGCGCGATCACCGCCAGAGGCACCAGCACCCACAGCGAGACCTCGCGCCCGAACAGCAGGATCCCGACCGGGATGACGAGCGCGCCGAGGTGGAGGGCCTTGCGGCGGACCTCGGCGGCGTACGAGATGACGGGGACGTGGTCGCTCATGGAACGCGGGGGGACGGCGGAAGGTAGCCGCCCCTCACTCGCCTCTGGCGCCATGCGCACGCTCCTCGCCCTGCTCCTCACCGTCTTTCTCACCGCCTGCGGCTCCGACACCGACTACGCCGGCGACATGCGCGAGCAGCACGACGGCGAGACGCCAGAGGCCTCTGGCGCGGGTGCGGACGCCGCGGCGCTCGACGTGACGCGCGAGGAGGTGGTCTACGCCACGGTCGATGGCGAGAGCGTAACCGGGACGCTCGTCCGGCCTGCCGGCGTGACGGGCCCGCTGCCCGCCGTCATCGTCATCCACGAGTGGTGGGGGCTCAACGACAACGTGCGCGACATGGCCGCCAAGCTCGCCGCCGAAGGCTACGCCGCGCTCGCCGTCGACCTCTACCAGGGCGAGTCTGCCGACACACCCGACGCCGCGACGGGCCTCATGCGCGGCGCGATGGACCGCTCCGCCGCGCTCACCGATAACCTGGAGCAGGCCTACGCGTACCTCAAGACGGTGCAACAGGCGCCCAGCGTCGCCTCTCTAGGCTGGTGCTTTGGCGGCGCGTGGTCCCTGCGGGCCGCCCTCGCAATGCCGACGGAACTGGACGCCGCGGTGATCTACTACGGCCAGCCCGTAACCGAGTCCGACGAGCTAGCGCCTCTGGCGATGCCCATCCTCGCCCACTTCGGCGAGGCCGACGACTCCATCCCGATGAGCGCCGTGGAGCAGTTCGACAGCGCGCTGGAGGCCGCGGGCGTGGACTACGAGGTGTTTGTCTACACCGACGCTGCGCACGCCTTTGCCAACCCCTCTGGGCAGGCCTACGACCCTGAAGCCGCCGAGACCGCCTGGGCGCGCACGACGGCGTTCCTCGCGGCAAACCTGCAGGCAACGGAGACGACTAAAGCGCCTCTGGCGCCAGAGGCCGTGCACCCGCTCCACCTCCGCCTCGCTGAGGGCTCCCACCGCGGCGCCATGCGCATCGCGGAAGAGGCCGCTGGCGATCCCGAACTCACGGCCGTTCTGGTCGATGGCCTCGCTAGTACAGACCCGGCTCTGCGCAACCACGCCGCCTCCGCGCTCGACCTCGCCACGCGGCGGCACCCCGGTCTGCTCGCTCTGCACGCGGACGCCCTCCTAAGCGCTGCCCGCGCTGACGCCAGAGGCTCCGCGCTCCGCCGAACGCTGCCGCTGCTCCTCGCGAGGATCGCTCTAACCTCTCAGCAGGCAGAGACGGTCCTCGCGCTCGCCCGGCGCCGGCTCCGCGATACGCCGGCCAACGGCACGCGCGCGAACGCGCTCACCGCGCTCGCATCCGTCGCCGAACAGCACCCGGCTCAGCGTGCAGGCCTCATCGCCGAACTCGACGCTTGGTTGGACGCGCCCGAGCCGTCTCTCCGCGCATGCGCGCGGCTCCTCCTCGCCCGTCTGGACCAGCTGTAGCCGCCAGAGGCCTCTGGCGTTAGCCCCAGCGCTCAATGGCCTCGCGGAAGGCCGCCGCCGCCGCTTGCGGGTCCGGCGCGCACGAGACCGCCGTCATCACCGCCACGCCCATCGCGCCCGCGTCCAGGCAGGGCGCCACGCGCTCGGGCGTGATCCCCGCGATGGCGATGACCGGGATGGACACCGCCGCGCACGCCTCGGCCAGGCCGTCGAGGCCCTTGACGCGCGCCGGGTTGGCCTTCGAGCCCGTCGGAAACACGGGGCCGAAGCCGATGTAGTCCGCGCCAGAGGCTTCGGCCTCTTGCGCCTGCGCCGCCGTTGTCGCGGTCGCGCCAATGATGCCGCCCCGCGCGCCGAAGGCGGTCCGAGCCGCCTCAAGGGGCAGATCCGTTTGCCCTAGATGCACCCCGTCGGCGCCCGCGCCGAGCGCGAGGCCAAGGCGGTCGTCTACGAGGCTCGTGGCCCCCGCGTCGCGGCAGGCCGCGATTACGGGGCGCACGTTGACCCAGGCATCGCGTGGAGAGCCCACCTTCTGGCGGAATTGGATGGTCTCAGCGCCACCCGCGAGCGCGAGCCGGGCGAGCGCACCGTGGCTGTAGCGCTGCTGGAAGTGGAAATCCGTCAGGACGTGGAGCCGGCCGATCACAGGGGGAGCAGTCATAGCGTGAAGTTCGCCTGTGCAACGGAATGATGGGGCGGGCGTTCACTCCTTCCCTGGTACCTTCTCTCATGTTCGAGTCCATGCCCAAGCCTCTCCGCGCGCTCGTCGTAGACGACGAGTCCGACGTCCAGATCCTTTTTCAGCAGCGGTTCCGCCGCGAGATCCGGAAGGGCGACATCGAGCTTCAGTTCGCTCTGAGTGGTCAGGAAGCCCTCGAGATCCTTAAGGGCGGCGCCGCGGCCGACGTCGTGGTAGTGCTTTCGGACGTGAACATGCCCGGCATGAACGGGCTCGAACTCCTCGGGCGCATCAAGGAGGAGTTCCCCGAACTGGAGGTGTACATGGTGACCGCCTACGACGACGGCGAGCTCAAGACGACCGCCCTCGCAAAGGGCGCTCGCGGCTACCTCACCAAGCCCATCGACTTCGGCACGCTCAAGGAGGAGGTTTTCGGCCTCGCCTAAGCGAGGCGCCGTTTGCCTCTGGCGCCAGAGGCGGAACCGAGAGCGGCGCGAGGTGTGACTCCACCCTCGCAACCGCTTCTCACAATGGATATCGGCATCGTCGGCCTCGGCCGGATGGGACTCAACATGGCCATCCGCCTCTCGCGCGGCGGCCACCGCGTCCTCGTGAGCAACCGCTCCCAGGGGCCGATCGACACCGCCGTCGAAGCGGGCGCCGAGGGGACCGAAAGCGTGGGGGACCTGATCGGCAAGCTGGAGAGCCCGCGCGTGGTGTGGCTCATGCTCCCCGCCGGGCAGGTCACCGATGACCACGTAGACGAGGCGCTGGAATACTTGGAAGACGGCGACATCCTCGTCGAGGGCGGCAACACGCGCTGGACCGACACCCTCGCGCGCGCCGAACGCGCCAGAGGCCGGGGCGTCCACTACGTCGATGCCGGCGTTTCGGGCGGCGTCTGGGGCCTCGAAAACGGATACTCCATCATGTTCGGCGCGAGCGACCACGCCGCCGAACGGATCACGCCCGTTATCCAGACCCTCGCGCCGTCGCCAGAGGCCGGGTGGGGCCACGTCGGCCCGACGGGCGCGGGGCACTTTACCAAGATGGTCCACAACGGCATCGAGTACGGCATGATGCAGGCCTTCGCCGAGGGCTTCGCGATCCTCGATGCCAAGAAAGACTGGGGCACCAACGAAGCGGGCGACGAGATCACGGCCGACCTCGACCTCGGCCAGATCGCGAGCCTCTGGCGCGAGGGGTCCGTCGTGCAGAGTTGGCTGCTGGACTTGATCGCCGAAGCGCTCGTGGAGCGGCCCGGACTCAAAGCCGTTGCGCCCCACGTACCGGATTCCGGCGAGGGGCGCTGGACCGTTGAGGCCGCCATCGACCTCGGCGTGCCCGCAACCGTTATCGCGGCGAGCCTGTTCGCGCGCTTCAGCAGCCGCGACGAGACGCAGTTCGCCAGCCGCGTCCTTTCGGCTATGCGCGGCCAGTTCGGCGGCCACCCCGTCAAAGGCGACTCTGGCGTGGACGGTGAGTACGCCGACCAGATCTCCGATGCCGGCACGGTCGAGATCATCCCCGGCGGCGTGCGCACCGAGGGCGCCGCCTCCCGCTAGCCGCTTCGCCTCTGGCGCTACCGCCAGAGGCCCGTTGTTCTCCCGCGAGTCTCATGTTTTTGCGCTCCCGTTTCGTCTGTGTTCTCCTCCTCGCCCTCGCGGCCTCTGGCGCATCGGCGCAGCCGTTCGAGTCGTCTGACCTCCCGCTCGTGATCGTGGACGTAGGGCGAGAGATCCCAAACGAGCCGAAGGTGGAGGGCCGGATGCGGATCGTGGACAACGGCCCGGGTGAGCGCAACCGGCCGGACGATGCCGCGACGGGCTACGACGGCCCGATTGGGATTGAGCTTCGGGGCGCGACCTCGCGCACGAAGTACGCCAAAAAGCAGTACGCCGTGGAGACCCGCGACGAAGCGGGCGCCAACCTCAACGTGCCGCTGCTCGGCTTCCCGGAGGAGAACGACTGGATCCTGCACGCGCCGTACTCGGACAAGACGCTCATGCGCAACGTGCTCGCCTACCGCCTCGCGCGCGAGATGGGCCAGTACGCCAGCCGCACGCGCTACGTGGAGCTGATCCTCGACGGAGAGTACCAGGGCGTCTACGTGCTCATGGAAAAGATCAAGCGCGACGACGGGCGCGTGGACATCGCGACGCTCAACCCCGACGAGACCTCTGGCGACGACCTCACGGGCGGCTACATCGTCAAGATCGACAAGCGCTCCGGCGGCGAGCGCGGCGGGTGGCTCTCGCCGGTCCGCGCCCCGGGCTGGGGTGGCTCTGGTCGCCCGCTCTACCAGTTCCACGACCCGAAGCCGTCCGAGATCGCGCCCGAGCAAGCGGCCTACATCGAGAACTGGATCTCGGACTTTGAGCGCGCGCTCATGGCCGAGACCATCGAGGACCCCGCCAGAGGCTACCCGGCCTTTATTGACCTCGCCTCGTTCGTGGACTACTTCCTGCTCGTGGAGCTCAGCAAAAACGTAGACGGCTACCGCTTGAGCGCCTACTTCCACAAGGACAAAGACTCCAATGGCGGCCTCTTGCGCGCCGGTCCGGTCTGGGACGTCAACATCGGCTTCGGCAACGCGGACTACTACAGCGGTGCCGATCCCGAGGGCTGGCAGGTGCTGATGACGCAGGCCGAGGACCCGTTCCAGATTCCGGCGTGGTGGCCTCGCCTGGTCCAGACCGAGAGTTTCCAGAGCGCGGCTCGCGCCCGGTGGGCAGAACTCCGTGCCGGGCCTCTGGCGACGGATTCGCTCGTGGCGCGCGTGGATGGCATCGCGGACCAGCTGGACGAGGCGCAGGCGCGCAACTTCCAGCGCTGGCCAGTCCTGGGCCGCCGGATCTGGCCCAACGAGTTTGTCGGCGAGACGTACGCCGAGGAGGTGGACTTCCTCCGATCCTGGCTCCGCCAGAGGCTCGCGTGGATGGACGGCGAGCTCCTCGCGGAGCCCTAGGCCTCTGGCGGCGCGGGAGTGGTCGGCGGCGCTGGAGGCGTAGTGCTGGAAGCCGCCTCGCGGAGCTCCTCTTCTGTCGGCAGCCGCGGGTTTTTGGGAATGCCGATGCTGCCCGAGAGCAGCACGATCCCGACGAGCGTGGACGCCACGAGCACGACCGGGATAAACGGCCGCGCCGCCTGCGGCAGCACGAGCCAGTCCAGCGCGTCTGCGATGGCGAGCGCGAGGCTGAGCGCGAAGACGACGCCAGAGGCGATCAGGAGGCGGTAGAAACCAGAGGACATGGCCCACGCACGCGCGAGACCCGGCCCGCGTTCTCGCGCGGCTAGCTTTCGTCTGCCCTCCGCCCGACTCATGCGTCTGCTCGTCCTCCTCGCCCTCGCCCTTCTGCCTCTGGCGGGCTGCGCCGCTCAGTCAGTCTCCCTGGCCTCTGGCGTCTCTCCGATCCCAACTGAGAGCCGCCAGCTCGTCTTTGTGACGACGCCGAATTGGAGCGCGACCGACGGCACGCTGCGCACGTTCGAGCGCGATGTCAGCAACTCTGGCGAGCCTGGTCCCTGGCGAGAAGTCGGCGCGGCGACGCCAACCGTGGTGGGACGTAGCGGACTGGGGTGGGGGAGAGGGCTCCACGCGCCAGAGGCCGGAGTGCAGAAGGCCGAGGGCGATGGGCGCGCGCCCGCCGGCGCGTTCGCGCTGAGCGCCGCCTTCGGTTACGCCGACGCCGAGCCGACCGGCCTCCCATACGTCCAGGCCACGCCGACGCTGGCGTGTGTGGACGATGCGGCCTCGGCCTTCTACAACCTCGTCGTGGACGGGGCGGAAGTATCGAAGGACTGGGACTCGCGCGAGCAGATGCGGCGCCCGGACAACCTCTACAGCCTGGGCGTGGTCGTGGCGCACAACGGGCCGGGCATCGCGCCGGACCTGGCGCCAGCGGCCTCTGGCGCGTCGCCCGCTCCGGGCGCAGGCTCGTGCATCTTTCTCCACGTGTGGCGTGGGCCGGGCTCCTCGACCGCCGGCTGCACCGCCATGCCGAGCGCGGCGCTCCAGCGTGTGATGGGGTGGCTGGACGCGCGCGAGCGCCCGGTCCTGGTACAACTCCCCGCGCCAGAGGCGGCGCGGCTGCGCGAGGCCTGGGGCCTTCCGGAGTAGCCTCTGGCGGGATCGCGCAGGAGACGCGCAGTGCGAGACACTGGGCGCCAGAGGCGGAATCCACGCGCGGTGCACGTCCGCACGCGGCGTGTGCGCGTAGCCTCTGGCGAAACACCGCGCTCTGCTATGCCGCTCACGAAAGACGCCGTCCTCGCGGCCCTCTCCACCGTCGAAGAACCCGACCTCAAGGACGACCTGGTCTCGCTCGGGATGATCCGAGACCTCGTCGTTGAGGGCAACGCGGTCGCATTCACGGTCATCCTGACCACGCCCGCGTGCCCGCTCAAGGAGCTTATCCGCCAGCGCTGCGAGACGGCCATCCACCGCGACTGCGGCGACGAGGTGACCGTCGAGGTCCAGATGGAGGCGGAGACGACCACGCCAGAGGCCCAGATCGCGCAGGGCGGCGCCTCTGGCGTCAAGAACTTTATCGCGGTCGCCAGCGGCAAGGGCGGCGTGGGCAAGAGCACCGTCGCGGCCAACCTTGCGGTCGCGCTGGCCGAGACCGGCGCGCGCGTCGGCCTGCTCGACATCGACGTGTACGGCCCGAGCGTGCCGGTCATGTTCGGCATCCCGATCGACGAGAAGCCGCGCGTCAACGAGGAGCGCAAGATCATCCCCCTCGTCCGCTATGGCGTCAAGCTGCTCTCGATGGGCTTCCTGGTGGATCCCAACAACGCCGTCGTGTGGCGCGGCCCGATGGCGTCCAGCGCCGTCAAGCAGTTCGTCAACGACGCCGTCTGGGGCGAGCTGGATTACCTCATTCTGGACCTCCCGCCGGGCACGGGCGACATCCAGCTCACGCTCGTGCAAACGGTCCCGGTGACCGGGACGGTGATCGTGAGCACGCCGCAAGAGGTCGCGCTCGCGGACGCGCGCAAGGGCATCAAGATGTTCGAGAAGACGGGCGTGCCCGTTCTCGGCATCGTGGAGAACATGGCGTACTTCACCCCGCCGGATCTGCCCGACCGGAAGTACTACCTCTTCGGCCAGGCGGGCGCTCAGAAGCTCGCCGCCGAGATGGAGGTCCCGCTCCTGGCGGAGATCCCGCTGGAGCAGGCCACGCGAGAGGCCGGCGACCTCGGCGCTCCCGTCACGGTCCGCGAGCCGGACTCCGTCGCCGCTGGCGTCTTCCGCGAACTCGCGGGCCGCGTCGCGCGCGAGGTGTCCATCCGCAACGCCGAGGCCCCCGCCACGCAACCCATCGAGATCCTGCACCGCTAGGCGCGGCGTTCCGGCCTCTGGCGCTAGAGGCCGGTCCGTCCGCGTTGGTGCGTCAGAACCCCCTCGCGCCTCTGGCGCGTTCACGGAACGGCACCCGCGCCAGAGGCCGCCGCCCCTGCGTATCATCCGACAGCCCCCCAGACCGATGGCCGACGACTCGACCTATTCCGACCTCCTGGAACGCATCGAGACCGCGCTCGACGCCATCCGCCCTTACCTGATGGCGGACGGCGGCTCGACGCGTGTCCACCGCATCACGCCCGATATGGTCGTGGAGCTGGAATTGCTGGGCGCCTGCGGCACGTGCCCCCTGAGCATGATGACGCTGCGCGGAGGCATCGAGCAGACCATCAAGCGCGCCGTGCCCGAGGTGTCCCGCGTCGAAGTGGTCGTGCCCGAGCACGCCTAGCCCACCGGTCCTTCCCTCTAGCGGCGCCTCTGGCGCCGCGTTCGTTTTCCGATCCGCGCAGTCCGCGCGGTCGCCCCCTGACCCACCCGATGGCCGACAGCCCTTCCCGCGCGAGCGGGGAGCCGACCACCGCCGACGACTCGTCCGAGTCGCCGCAGCGAGAGCTCCACCACATCACCCGCATCGACATCGAGCCTTCGGAGGCTTACCCCAACCGGCATCCCACCCATGGATGGCAGGTCCGCGCCCGGCGCGAGGGGAAACGGCTCTCCAAGTTCTTCGCCGATGCCAAGAACGACGGCCGCGACGGCGCCCTGGACGCTGCCAAGGCATACCGAGATCAGCTTCTTTCTGATATGCCAGACACTCCCCAGAAGCCCCGCAAGGCCTGGAGCAACACCGGCGTCGTGGGCCTCTCGGTCCGCGAAAAGGACGAGGGCGCCAAGCCGCGCCTTTACGTCCAGCTCAACTGGATCGACTCGACCGGCAAGCGCAAAGCGGCCTCCTACTCCGTCGAGAAGTGGGGCCTGCGCCGCGCGCTCTGGAACGGGTGCCTGCGCCTCTACCGCGAGCGCCAGGAGGCGGGATACCCCGTCGAGGAGCCGCACGTGATGTTCGCCCGCTCGCAAGAGCCGTTCGCGGACCAGATCCGGGCCGAGCAAAAAGAGGAGGCCCGCTTGGAGGCCATCGCCGAGGCCGAGCGCAAAGCCGCCGAGTACGCCGAGACGCCCGAGGGCAAAATGGAGGCCGACGCGAAACAGCTTAAGAGCGTCGAGGAGGCGCTGTTCGGCAAGGTCTAGCCTCTGGCGGGATCGCTCTGGCGCCAGGGGCCGCACCCAGCTTCTGACGCCAGAGGCTCGGCGTTCTCACGTGTACTCGGTCCCGCCCTTGCGCGTGAGGTAGTTGTCGCTGACCGATTTGAGCTGCACGCGCCCGAGTCCGGGGTCTGTGCACTCAGTCGCAGAGCGCACCAAGACGCCCCCGCGGATGTGCGTCTCGCGCCCTCTCACGGCCTCGCGGCCCGACGTGTACTCGCCCAGCGTGGCGTCAGAGTACGGCCCGCGATACGAGAGAGCCCTCAGGGATGTACACCACGAGGTCGCCTGTTTGATAGCGGCCTTTCACAACGACCGCGCGGTAGCCGCCTACGGCGGCGAGTTCAAGAGCGTCGGCATTCTCGTGCGGCTCAATGGTGAGCCGCGCGATGGGACATTCGGTTCGGGGTATCCCAGACACAACGAAGTAGGAAACGGGACGCCAAACCTCGCGCCGTTTCTCACGCCTTGCCTCTAGCGTGCCGCCAACGGCTCAAAGTGGAAGCCGAATAGACCGACATCGCAAGCCTCTGGCGCCAGAGGCTTGCCAAATTATGGGAGCGAGAACAAAACAACCCACCGGTGCCCCTCTGGACTATCGAGGCGCTCTAGAGCGATGACGGTTGCGGAGGTCAAGCCGTCTGCCTCCAGAAAGGTGTCACCTTGGACGACGTAGGCGCGATCGCCGAGCGTTGTGATACCCAGGGTTTCGCCTCTTATTGGAGATGACCACATCGGAGTGCCGGCGGCTGTCGTGAGCGCGAACGCCAGGGCTAGGGCATCCGTGTCGGAGAGGTCTCCGAAGCTTCTGCCGGGCGGAACGCTCCCAAGTACCTCCGCCAAAGGCAACCGGAGGCCGTCGATCGTGCCTGCAATCCCTTCGGCCTCATCCCCAACGAGACGAATCGCAGCCGAGCCTATCGCTCCGCGAAGGTCTGTGACCGCGTCTGGATGTAACGGGCGGGTGGCACTTTGCCAGTCACCGAGACGGAGCACGCGTTCCAGCGACACAACTGTAGCCTCAGGCGTCGATGTGTCAATTGTCCGACGTGCGTATTCCCATGGAGTAAGACCCCCAACAGCTTCACGGATCGATGCCGCGATGTCCTCTGCTTCCTCAAGCGTCGTGCCTTCGATGCTCATACGGCCTCCTGTGATACGACCGTTGATTCGGGGCGCGGAGAGCACCCGATCCTCAAACACGACCGCCAATGGTTGACCAATCCGATCCCCTGTAATCTCCGCTAGCGTCTTCGACGCCTCTGGCGCGAACGCGAGCGAGACTAGCGGGACCGATGTTAAAGGGTCAGACGTGACGCCAACAGACTCCACGTCGCCAAAGGACAGTTCTAGCAGTAGCTCTCCGACGTATATCGTCTCACCGTCCGGGCCAGGCAACCCTGTCATCCCGGTCGTTTCAGCTAGGTCAGCCCTGAGGGGGTACCACGAGGGAACCACTGCCTCGCGAAGCTCCACTGTGCCGGTTTGAGCACTCGCGCCAGAGACTAGACAGAGCAGAAGAAGAGTGAGAGCGCGCATTGAGTAGGATAAAGACCGGTATCGGGACTTATCTGTGCCCGTAGACTCCGGCGCCAGAGGCTACCGGGACAGGTACAGATTCCGCATCTCGAACGGCCGCGCGATGTGCTCGTCCGTGATGTCGTCCACGAACGCAATCGCCTCACCGGTGGACTTCATCTCTGGGCCGAGCTCCTTGCTCACCTCGGGGAACTTGTCCCACGAGAAGACGGGCTCCTTGACGGCATAGCCTTCGAGCGAGGACTCCAACTCGCCGCTGGCGCGGAAGTCGGCAATCTTGGCGCCGAGCATGATCTTCGAGCCGATGGTCGCGATAGGCACGCCCGTCGCCTTGGCAACGAACGGGACCGTCCGGGACGCGCGAGGGTTGGCCTCGATCACGAACACGTGGTCCACAGGCGCGCCAGAGGCGTCGGGCCGCTTCTGCACCGCGAGCTGCGCGTTCATCATGCCGACGACGCCCAACTCGGTCGCGATCTTGGTCACGGTCTCTTTGAGCACCTCGACGGTCTCGTCGGAAAGTGAGAACGGCGGGATCACGGCCGTGGAGTCGCCGCTGTGGACGCCCGCGGGCTCGATGTGCTGCATCACGCCCGCGATGTGCACCTCGTCGCCGTCGGCCAAGCAATCCACGTCGACCTCGATGGCGTTCTCCAGGAAGAGGTCCAGCAGGATCTCGTTCTTGGGGAAGCGCTCCAGCACGTCGGCCACGTAGCTCGCCACCTCGTCCTTGTTGATCGCGATGTGCATGCCCTGGCCTCCGAGGACGTACGAGGGCCGCACGAGAATCGGGTAGCCGATCTTTTCCGCCGTCTCGACCGCCTCTTCCACGCTCCGCGCCATGCCGTAGGGTGGGAACGGGATCTCCAGCTTTTTGAGCACCTCGGAAAACTTGCCGCGGTCCTCCGCGAGGTCCATCCGCTCGTACGGCGTCCCCATGATGGGCAGGCCTCTGGCAACGAACTGCCGCGCGAGCTTGAGCGCCGTCTGGCCACCCAACTGGAGGATCACGCCGTCCGGGTCCTCGTGGTCCAGGATGTCGGCCACGCGCTCCCAGAAGACCGGCTCGAAGTAGAGCTTGTCGGCCACGTCGAAGTCGGTCGAGACCGTCTCCGGGTTGCAGTTGATCATGATGGCCTCGTAGCCCATCTCTTTGGCTGCGAGTACGCCGTGGACGCACGAGTAGTCGAACTCGATGCCCTGCCCGATCCGGTTGGGGCCCGAGCCCAGGATGACCACCTTTTTGCGGTCGCTGCGCGTGCTCTCCGTCTCGCCCTGGTCGTACGTGCTATAGAAGTACGGCGTCTCGGCGGGGAACTCGCCCGCGCACGTGTCCACGACGCGGTAGGTCGGCTTGAGGCCGAGCCTCTGGCGATGCTCGCGCACGTGCTCCTCGGTCGCGTCGTCCTTGACGAGGTAGGCGATCTGCACGTCGCTAAAGCCGTGCTGCTTGAGCTCTAGCATGGCCTCGTGGCTGATCTCCGCCAGAGGCTGCTTCTCGGTCTTGCGCTCCAGTTCCACGAGCCCGTGGATGGCATCTAGGAACCACGGGTCCACGCGCGTGATGTCGTGGATCTCCTCCACGCTCGTGCCGAGGCGGAAGGCGTTGCGGATCTGGTAGAGGCGGTCCCAGTAGCTCTTCGAGAGCCTCTGGCGGATAACGTTCCGGTCGGGGAGCGGGCGGTCGGCGCCAAGGCCTGAGAAGCCGATTTCGAGCCCCTGCCACGCTTTCTGAAGGCTCTCGCTGAACGTGCGGCCGATCGCCATCGTCTCGCCGACGGCCTTCATCTGGGTCGTCAGCTCCTCGTCGGCGCCCTCGAACTTGTCGAAGTTGAAGCGCGGCACCTTGACGACGACGTAGTCCAGCGCAGGCTCGAAGCAGGCGCTCGTCGTCCCGGTGATCTCGTTGGGCAGCTCGTCCAGCGTGTAGCCGACCGCGAGGCGCGCGGCGACCTTCGCAATCGGGTAGCCTGTGGCCTTGGATGCGAGCGCCGAGGACCGCGAGACGCGGGGGTTGATCTCGATCACGATCATCCGCCCGTCGGCCGGGTTGACCGCGAACTGGATGTTGCAGCCGCCCGCAAAGGTCCCGATGGAGCGCATCGCCCGAATCGCGGCGTCGCGCAGGCGCTGGTACTGCGGGTCCGTGAGGGTCTGCTGCGGCGCGACGGTCACGCTGTCGCCGGTGTGGACGCCCATCGGGTCCACGTTCTCGATGGAGCAGATGATGACGACGTTGTCGTTGGCGTCGCGCAAGAGCTCCAACTCGTACTCCTTCCAGCCGACCAAGCACTCCTCGATCAGCACTTCGTGAACGGGTGACAGCTCCAAGCCGCGCGTCACCTTGTAGTCGAAGTCCTCCGCCTTCCACACGATGCCGCCGCCCATGCCGCCCATCGTGAACGAGGGCCGGATGACGACCGGCTCAAAGCCGAGCCCGAGCCCGCCGTCCTCGCTTCTGGCGAGGTCCTGCGCGATCTCCTTCGCCTCCAAAAGGGACTTCGCGACTTTGGACCGCGCCTGGTCGATGCCGACCGTGTCCATCAGGTCGCGGAAGGCTTGGCGGTCCTCCGTAATGTGGATCGCGTCGATGTCCACGCCGATCACGTGGATGCCCTGCTCCTCCCAGTAGCCCTCTTGGTGCAGCGTGTCGGCGAGGTTGAGCGCGGTCTGGCCGCCCATCGTGGGCAGGACCGCGTCGGGCTTCTCCTTCGCGACGATCTCTTTGATGCTCTTGGGCGTCAGCTCCTGGAGGTAGACCACGTCCGCCGTCATCGGGTCGGTCATGATCGTGGCCGGGTTGGAGTTGACCAGGATCACGCGGTAGCCCTCGTCGCGAAGTGCGCGGGCGGCCTGGGTGCCGGAGTAGTCGAACTCGCAGGCCTGCCCGATCACGATGGGGCCGCTGCCGATGAGGAGGATGGACTGGATGTCGGTGCGCTTGGGCATCGGTGAGGCAGTGGGGAGTGGCCAGTGGCGAGTGGGGCCTCTGGCGAGGGATCTGAATCAGGAAGCGGCGTCGAGGACCGTCCGGGCGCGGGTGCCGCCAGAGGTCGGGGCGTTTCTGCCACTGGCCGCTGGCTCGTTCCTACTGGCCCGTAAACCCGCCGACGGTTTTCTGCTCCTCGCGCTCCAGGATCACGAGCGCGGCGAACTGGACCGGTCCGTCGTAGCCGCCGACGCCGCCCATGGCGGTCGTGGAGACCAGGCGCCAGCCCTCATTGAGGTGGCGCGTGAGGTCGGCGACGTTGCCGTTCTGGCCGTCGGCCTGACAGGTGACGACGAGGGCTTTTTTCTTGGTGGTCGGATCGGTCATAATCGGGGGCTGGCCTCTGGCGGCCGCGGACTGGAGTCCGGGGCGGGCCAGCCGGCACACGGGGGACGGAGCTAGGCCGGGGCGTTCTCGCCAGAGGCGATCAGGCTCAGGAACTCGTCGAAGAGGTAGTGGCTGTCGTGAGGGCCGGGGCAGGCCTCGGGGTGGTACTGGACGGAGAAGCCGGGGAAGCGCGCAAAGCGCAGGCCCTCCACCGAGCCGTCGTTCAGGTTGCGGTGGTGGACCGCCGCGGCCTCTGGCGTGACGGACTCGGGATCGACGGCGAAGCCGTGGTTCTGCGTCGTGATCTCGACCTTGCCCGTCTCGGCGTTGAGGACCGGCTGGTTGGCACCGCGGTGGCCCACTTTCATCTTGAACACCTCGATGCCCTCGGCGAGGGCCATGAGCTGGTGCCCGAGGCAGATGCCGAACAGCGGCAGGCCGCTGGCGATGGCCTCCTTGACGGTCGCGACGGCGTCCGGCATCGCGCGCGGGTCGCCGGGGCCGTTCGAGAAAAAGATGCCGTCCGGGTTCCACGCCTGGACCGTCGCCAGAGGCGTGTCGTGCGGGAAGAGGCGGACGCTGGCGCCTCTGGTGGCGAACGAGCGGAGGATGTTGCGCTTGACGCCATAGTCGTAGACGGCGATGCGCGGGCCGTCTCCCTCGGAGAAGTCCTCCGCTTCGGCGACGCTGACGCGAGAGGCCAGCTCCAGACCGGCCATGCTCGGGACGTTCTTCGCTTTGGCGATCAGGCTGTCGTCGTCCAGGTCCTCGGACGAGACGACGGCGTTCATCACGCCCTTCTCGCGGATGTGACGCACGAGCTGGCGCGTGTCGATGCCGCTGATCCCCACGAGGCCGTGGCGCTCCATCCACGCCGCCAGGGTCTCCTCGGAGCGGTGGTTGGAGGGGGAGTGGCAGAACTCGCGGACGACCAGGCCCGCCACCTTCGGCGTGTCGCTCTCGGTCGCGTCCTCGAACGCGCCGTAGTTGCCGATGTGGGGGTAGGTCATCATCATGAGCTGGCCCACGTAGGAGGGGTCCGTGAGGATCTCCTGGTAGCCGCTCATGGACGTGTTGAAGCACAGCTCGCCACCGGTCTCGCCTCTGGCGCCGACGGCGGTGCCGGTAAGGACGAGCCCATCTTCGAGGGCGATCTTGGCGGGGGCGGTCTCGGTCATCGGTGGCCTCTGGCGGGAGCGCACGGGACGGCGTGCGGGGCGGATACAAAAACAGCCTCCCCGGGGGAAGGCTGGACGCGGGAACGGCGGAGCCGAGGGGCTGGCTGGCCCCAGTCGGAAATCGGCAAGTGCAGCGGTGTTAGCAGCATCGGGCTCCGTGGTTTTCCCAAGCTACGGGCGCGCGCCGCGCGCCGGCAACCGGACGGCGAGGCTCGGCGGGTCTTCACGCGCGGTTCAGCCTCTGGCGCCAGAGGCCACCGCGCCCGGCGTGGGCGCGCGCCGCCAGCGGCTCAGTCCTGGGGCGCGACGCCGCCCAGGGCCTCGAACTCCTCCAGGCTGCTCCGCGCCGCGTCTACAAACGGGTGGTCCGGTCCGAAGGCGGCCTCGCCGATGGCGAGCGCCCGGCGCTCGTCGTCCAGCGCCTTCTGGCCGTGCCCCAGTTTGGCGTGGACGCCCGCGCGCCCGTGCAGCGCGAAGGCGACGTACGGATGTTCGGCGCCGCGTACGTCGGTAGCGAGCGCGATGGACTCGTCCATGATGGGGAGCGCGTCGGTGTAGCGCTCCAACTCGTACAGGATGAGCCCGAGGTTGTTGAGGTTGACCGAGAGGTCGACGCGCGCGTCCTCGCTCGTCATAGCGCGGCGGCCTTCTACGACCTCTTGCAGGAGGCGGGCGGCGAGGCCGAGGCTGTCGAGGTCGGAGTAGGAGATCGCGAGCGTGTTGAGGATCTCCAGCCGGTTGCCGATGGAGTCCGGCGACGCGTGGCGCTCGTGGAGGCGGAGCGCGGCCTGCGCGTGCTGCACCGCAGCGGGGTAGTCGTCGGTGCGGTAGCTGAGGTTCGCGAGTTGGAGCAGGGCGTCCCGGTGCCCGAGCGGGTCTAGGTCGTTGTCTTCGTAGAGCCGGACGGCGTCGGTGAGCGCGCCAGAGGCCTCGTCGTAGAGCCCAAGCGCGATGTGGACGCGGCCGAGCGTAGCGAGCACGGGCGCAAGCTGCCGGGGCTGGCCGGCGAGGTTTTCCCGCGCCTGTTCCAGGCCCAGCGCGAGGAGTTCGCGCGAGGAGCGGTCGGCAGGGTCGGCGCCGGTGGGATCGGCGGCGCCGAAGATGTCTTCGAGGAACGTGGCCGTCGCATCGGCCTCGGCGAGCGCGGCCTCGGCGCGGTCGCGCTCGGCGCGCAGCCGCGTGGTGTAGAACGCCGCGCTGGCCACGAGCACGAGAAGCGCCAGCGAGGCCACGCCGACCGTCCCGCGGTGGCGCGACATGAACTTGCGGATGCGGTAGCTGGCCGCTGGCGGCCGGGCCTCCACAGGAAGGTCGTCCAGGTAGCGCCGGAGGTCGGCGGCGAAGGCGTCGGCGTTGGGGTAGCGGCGCTCGGGCTCCTTCGCGAGCGCCGTCAGGCAGACCGCGTCGAGGTCGCCGCGCACGCGACGGGCGGCGCCAGAGGCCGTGCTGGGCTCGCCTCTGGCGGCGGCTGCGCTGGGCAGCGTCGGGTCGGTTTCGAGGATGGCCGTCTCCAACCCCTTCTGGTTGTCGGCGCTGAACGGCTTAGTCCCCGCCAGGAGCTGGTAGAGCAGCACGCCGAGCGCCCACACGTCGGTCGCGGTCGTGATCTCGCCGCCACGAACCTGCTCGGGCGCGCCGTAGGGGCGCGACATCGGCCGCTGCCCGGTCAGCGTCAGCGCGTCGTCGGGGTCGCCTTCGAGCAGCCGCGCGATGCCGAAGTCGAGCAGCTTCACCGTCGGCCGGCCGCTGGCGTCAGTCTCGACGAGGATGTTGGACGGCTTGAGATCGCGGTGGACCACGAGGTGCCGGTGCGCGTGCGCGACGGCCTCGCAGACCTGGAGCATGAGGCGCACGCGGTCCTGCAGGCCCAGCGAGTAGCGCTCCACGTACTCGTTGAGCTGCTCGCCGTCCACGAGCTCCATCGCGACGTACGGCCGCCCGTCCTCGGTCTCGCCGCCGCCGACGAGCCGCGCGATCCCGGGGTGCCGCAGCCGCGCCAGGATCCGCCGCTCAGCCTCGAAGCGGCGCAACACGGCCGCGGTGTCCATGCCCCTCTTGACCAGTTTCAGCGCCACCTGCTGCTGGAACGCGCCGTCGGCGCGGGAGGCCGCGTACACCCGCCCCATGCCGCCCTCGCCAATCAGCTGGTCCAGGCGGAACGCGCCCACCTGCGTCCCGATCTGCGGGTCGTGGCCCATGATCTCGTTCAGATTCGCCACGGGCTGCATAAACGCGTCGTCGATCTCGGCATCGGCGTCCAGGAGCGCCTGCACGTCGGCGCGGGCCTCTGGCGCGAGCGCGTCGAGAAAGGCAGCGCGGTCCTCGGGCGAGAGCGACTGTGCCTCGTTGAAGAGGCGTTTGGCTTCGCTGTATCGGCTGTCGTCCACAGGGTTTAGGCGGCGCGTGGAGAGGGGCGGACAACCTATACGTTTTCGGCTCCCCGGGGGGACCATCGCGCCAGAGGCCGGGCGGAGGGTGCCGCCGAATGGCCCGACGGGCTCCGGCCGGCTTCGCGTATCCTCTCGCGCGAAAGGTGCCCCTGGCGCGTTCGATCCCCCATGCCGCTCCGCCGCCCCCGCTTCCCCGACGAGCGCGACCCCCACGTCGCGACGCGCACGCTTGCGTGCCTGGCGGCGAGCATCGGCGTCGCGCTGCTCGCGATCCTGTTGTGGCCCCCGCGGACGCCGCCAGAGGCCGTCGCGTTTGACACTGACGCGGAGCTGGTGGACCCGATGGAGGTCCTCGAGATCCTGCCCACGTCGCAGCCGCCGCCTCCCGCGAACCTCCTGCCGCCGCCCCCGCCGCCTCTGGCGGAGGCCGACATCCCACCCATCGAGGTGGAGGACTTCGTCGAGATCGAGGACCTGGACATCGCGCCGTTCCGCGTGACCACGCCGGCGGAGCGGCCTTCAGCGCCGGGGCCTCCCGCGCCGCCCGCCCCACCGGGTCCGCCCGCTCCGGCACCCAGCCGCCCCGGCCGCGCGGCGGCCACAGGCTCTACGGGGCCCACGCTCGTGCGTCAGCCAGACGTGGTCCCGCAGACGCGCTTCGCGCCGTTCCCGGAGTACCCGGACGAGGCGCGGCGGGCGGGCGTGCGCGCGCGCGCGGTCGTGGAGGTGCTCATCAGCGAGGGCGGGCGCATCCTGGAGGCGGAGATCGTGGAGCGCGTGCTCATCGACCGGCGCGGGCGCGAGAGCCCGGTTGCGCAACTCCCGCACGGCATGGACGCCATCGCGCTGGCGACGGCGCGGCGCTATGTCCACAGCCCGGCCAAGCACGAGGGGCGCACGGTGCGGACGTACACGCGCATCACGCTGGACTTCGGCACGGAGCGAGGGGGCTGAAGGCGTGAGAGGCGGTGCCCGCGGCATCCCGCCAGAGGCCAGGCTTCCCGGTGCGCCTCTGGCGCCCAGAGCTCTGCATTCCACCCGCACGCGCCCACATGCGCCGGGCGCGATCTTGCCGGCCCTCACCTTTGACCCGCGATGCCTGCTCTGACGCTTCTCCTCAACGCCGAGGTGTTCGCTCCCCAACCGCTCGGGCGGCGTTGCGTCCTCGTCGGAGGCGGGCAGATCCTCGCGATCTCGGAGCGGCCTCCGACGCTTGCAGGCGTGGAGGTGGAGACCGTGGATCTGGACGGCGCGCGGCTGGTGCCAGGACTTATCGACCTGCACGTGCACGTGACCGGCGGCGGGGGAGAGGCCGGGCCGGAAACGGCGGCGCCTGCCCCGAGCCTCAGCCACTACACCCGCGCGGGCGTCACCAGCGTGGTCGGCCTGCTGGGCACGGACGACACGACGCGGACGACCGCAGGCCTCTTGCGCCAAGTGCGCGCGCTCCGGCGCGAAGGCCTCGGCGCGTGGGCCTGGACCGGCGGCTATCACCTGCCCCCGACGACGCTCACCGGCTCGGTCCGCGGCGACATCGCGCACCTCTCCGAAGTCATCGGCTTTGGCGAGCTGGCGCTGAGCGACCACCGCTCCTCTCAACCGACGGTCCACGAGGTGGCGCGCGTGGCGGCGGACTGCCATGTGGGCGGGCTGATGACCGGCAAGGCAGGCGTGCTCCACTGCCACATGGGCGACGGCGCCAGAGGCCTCGGCCTCTTGCGCGATATCCTGGACACGACCGAGATCCCGCCGCGCACGCTCCACCCCACGCACGTCAACCGCAAGCGCGCGCTTTGGGAGGAGTCGCTGGTGTTCGCCGAACGCGGGAGCACCATCGACGTGACGGCCTTTCCGCCGGAGTTCGCCGAGACCGACGAGGTCGGCGCCGCCGAGGCCGTGCGCGCCTACGTCGCGGGTGGCCTGCCTCTAGCGCAACTGACTGTCTCCTCCGACGGCGGCGGCTGCCTGCCGCACTTCGACGCGCAGGGCGAGATGACGCGCATGGACTTCGCCACGAGCGGCGCGCTCGCGGACCTGCTCGCAGATCTCTTAGACGGCGGCATGGCGCCAGAGGACGCCCTCGCGCCGCTCACCTCCAACCCCGCGGACCTCTTGCGCCTCCACGCCAAAGGCCGCATCGCGCCGGGCGCCGATGCGGATCTCGTTGTTCTAGGCGATGACCACCGCCCGCGCGACGTGATGGCGCGAGGACGCTGGCACGTGCGCGGCGGCGAGCCCGTCGTGCGCGGCACGTTCGAGGCGTAGGCCTCTAGGGGACCGGCCTCTGGCGCCAGAGGCTTCCCCGGCGCCTCACAAGCGCCTACGCGCGCCAGAGGCGAACTTCCGGCCCCGACTTCTACCCATCGGAACTCTCCCATGCCCTCTACAGGCACTCCCGGCGTGAGCCGCGGCTACATCGTCCCCGTTGGGGGCGCGGAAAAGAAAACGGCCGAGATGCCGATCCTCAAGCGGTTCGTCAAGATCGCCGGCGGCGGCGACGCGAGGATCGTGGTGATCCCGACGGCCTCCGAGCTGGAGGACACCGGTGACCGCTACGTAGACCTCTTCGAGGGGCTCTACGTCGAGGCCGCGCGCTCGCTGCCCATCACCACGCGCGAGCACGCGATGGAGGACGAGTGCGTGGCGGCGATCGAGGACGCGACGGCGGTGTTCCTGACGGGCGGCAACCAGCTCCGGCTCTCCACCATCCTGGGCGGCTCTCCCGTGGCCAAGGCCATCCGGCGCCGCAACGCGGACGGCATGCACGTCGGCGGCACGAGCGCGGGCGCGGCGATCCTCCCAGAGCATATGATCGCGGGCGGGCGCAGCGGGCACACGCCACGTGTGGACGGCGTGGTGATGGCGCCGGGCCTCGGCCTTACCAACCGGCTCCTGATCGACCAGCACTTCCGCCAGCGCGATCGCCTCGGTCGGCTGCTCACGGCGGTCTCGTTCAACCCCTTCGCCGTGGGTGTGGGCTTGGACGAGGACACGGCCATCTTCCTGGGACCGGACGGCTCGTTCGAGGTCGTCGGCAGCGGCGCCGTCACGGTCGTGGACCCGACAGGGCTCACCTACTCCTCGATGGACTCGGCCGCGCCGAAGGAGCCGGTCAGCCTTATCGGCCTGCAGCTCCACCTCCTCGCCGAGGGCGCGCGCTACGACGTGGAGACGCGGCAGGCGTTCGCGCCGGACCCGTCCGCTCAGTAGCGTGGCGCCAGAGGCCTCTGGCGAGACCCCAGGCCTCTGGCGCGAAACGTGATCCGGGCCGCCCTCCGAGGTGGAGAGCGGCCCGAGAACGTGGCACTGGGTGAGGGCCAGGCGTTAGTGCGAGCGCTGCGCGCGGCGCGGCGCGGGCATCTCGCGCGGCATGAGCACGCGGTCGATCACGTGAATGACGCCGTTGGAGGCCTCGATGTCGGTCGAGAGCAGTTGCGCGTTGTCCACGCGGGAGCCGAGCGAGAGCGCCTCGCCGTTGACGGTCTTCAGCTCGTCCAGGCGGCCGATGTCGCGCGCCTTGTACTCGCCGGGGACGACGTGGTACGTCAGGATCGCGGTGAGCTGCGCGCGGTTTTCCGGACGCAAGAGGCGCTCGATGGCATCGTCGCCGAGCAAGGCGAACGCGTCGTTGGTGGGCGCGAAGACGGTGAAGGGGCCGTCACCCTTGAGCGTTTCGACCAGGCCGGCGGCTTTCACGGCGGCGACGAGCGTCGCGAAGTTGTCGTTGCCGGCGGCAATGTCGACGATGTCGTCGTGGCGCTGGACGGGGCTGGCGGCGAGGAGCGGAAGCGCGAGGAGCGCGAAAAGAGAGATGCGGAGGCGCATGGCAAGAAAGGCTTGGTGAGAGAGCCGGCGGAGGTGCCGGGCGCTCTCTCAACGGAGCCTCTGGCGGTTCGCGATCCCTGGATGCGACAAGCGGCGGCTTTGCGCCGCCGAGCGGCGGAGCAGGACGCCGAACGGGGACGAGCCTCTGGCGCCAGAGGCTCCAGCCACGCAGCTTCAGTCCCCAGTCCCCAGTCCCCAGTCCCCAGTCCCCAGTCCCCAGCTACCGCGCGCCCCCGAACCGGTCGGCCAGGTCGCGCCAGTAGCGGCGGCTGGCACGCACCTCGGCGCCGTCGTGCATGCGCACGGTGCAGTCGCCAGAGGCCGTCGGGCGGAGGTCGCGCACGCGGTCTAGGTTGACGATCGCGGACCGGTGGACGCGCACGAAGCGAGGGCCGAGCTGCTCGGCCAGCCGCGTGAGCGTCTCGCGGACCAGGTGCGTGCGTGGGCCGACGTGGAGCGCCACGTAGTCCCCATCGGCCTCGGCCCAGTCGATGGCTTCGGTCCGCAGCACGGCCAGGCGCTTGCCCTCGCGCACGAGAAGGCGGTCGAGCGGTGCGGCGCCAGAGGCCTCTGGCGGGAGGGCCTGCGCCGCGAGGAGGTCGCGGAGTTGGCCGGCGAGGTCCGTGGGGGCGTCGGCGTGGCGACGAGCGGCATCGCGGGCGCGGTCCAGGGCCTGGAAAAAGCGCGCGTCGTCGTACGGCTTGAGGAGGTAATCCACGGCGGCCACGTCGAACGCGCGCACGGCGTACTGGTCGTAGGCCGTCACGAAGACGGTCGTCGGCATGGCCTCGGGGCCGACCGCCTGGACCACCTCGAAGCCGTCCAGCGCAGGCATCTGCACGTCCAGAAACACGAGGTCCGGGCGGTGCTCGCGAACGGCGTCCACGGCTTGCTGACCGTCGGTCGCCTCCCAGCGCACGTCCACGTCGCGCTGCGTCGCCAGAAGCTGGCGGATCGTGCCTCTGGCGAGAGGCTCGTCGTCGGCGACCAGGACGCGGAGCGGGCTCATGCCAGACGGTAGGGAAGAGTGAGGGTCGCGAGCGCGCCGGTGCTTTCGCCAGGGGCCAGCGTGAGCGAGGCGTCAGTGCCGTAGAGCGCGTCCAGCCGGGCGCGGGTGTTCGCCAGCCCGACGCCGGTCCCGGCGGTCCTAGCGCGGGCGCCAGAGGCCGCGGGCCCGATCCCGTCGTCTTCCACCTCGACGACGAGCGCATCGCCCTCGCGGCGCGCGCGCACGGAGAGCCGCGCCGGTCCGGGCTTGGGCGCGATGCCGTGCTTGAGCGCGTTCTCGACGAGCGGCTGCAGGCTCCACGCGGGGATGAGGGCGCCTCTGGCGTCGTCGTCGGCCTCTACAGAAACGGTGAGGCGGTCCGAGAACCGGACCTGCTCCAGCGTGAGGTATCGGTCCAGCACGTCGAGCTCGCGCCGCAGCGGGATCTCATCGGTGCCGTCGGCTTCGAGCGAGAGGCGCAGGAGATCGCCCAGCGACGAGATCATCGAGACCGCCTTCTCGCTCTCGCCCTGGCGCACCGTCGCGCCGACGGCGTGGAGAGCGTTGAACAGGAAGTGCGGTCGGAGCTGCATCCGCAGCGCCCCCAGCTCGGTCTCGGCAAGTGTGGCCCGAAGCGCGGCCTCTCGCGCTTCGCGCGCCTGCCTCTGGCGCGAGGCCGCCCACGCCCACGTCCCCGCTACGACGAGCGCGTAGGCCACGGCATTGACGTGCGCCCGAAGCGCGTAGTGCGTCTGGATGTCCCCAAGCGTCCACTGCGCGGGCAGGCCGGCGATCTGGAACGCCGCCACGTTGCCCACGGCATGGAAGCCCAGCGCGAGCGCCGCGCCGAGCCCGTGCGCGACTACGAGTTGCCACACCGGCACGCGCCCCAGCGCGAACCGCAGCGCGAGCCACGCGACGGCCGGCGTCATCAGCGCCCACAGCGCCCAGTTCGGAAGCGTCGTCCACAGCGCCAGAGGCCAGTCCACGGGCTCGCCGCCGAGCGTCTGCGCGATGTAGATCTGGCCGAGCGCGACTGCGGCGGGGACGGCCCACAACGCGAGGAGCACGAGACCACGGCCGCGCCTCTGGCGCGGCGCTGGCAGCGGAGCGGGGTAGGAAACAGCGACGGCCATGCCGCTCCTACCGGCATGCGATTGCAGAGGTTCGCCCCTTCTCACCACGCCTCTGGCGCCAGAGGCGGCCGCTCCCTAAGAGCGATGCGCAACGGCGCGGCGCCAGAGGCTAGGCGGCGGCAGAGACGGCCTTGATCACGCGTTCGTGGACGCGCGGGTCGAACGGGCTCGGCACGAGCTCTTGGTCCGGCGCGAGGGCCGAGATGGCCTCGGCGGCGGCGATCTTCATCGCGCTCGTGATAGCCGGGGCGCCCACGTCCAGCGCGGCCTTGAACAGGCCCGGGAAGGCGAGCGCGTTGTTGACGCTGCGGCCGTCGGCGGCAAAGGCCGCGCCCGCTTCCACGGCGGCCTCTGGCGAGATCTCGGGGATCGGGTTGGACAGTGCGAGGACGACCTGGCCGGGTCGGATCATCTCCGGCGTGATCAGCCCGATCACGCCCGTTGTGGCAATCAAGACATCCGCTTCCTCGGCGGCGGCGTGGAGCTCGGCGGTGCGCCCGCCAGAGGCTTCGAGGCGTTCGCGGGCCTCCGCGCCGGGGTCCACGCCCACCACGTCGAAGCCGGCGTCCATGAGCAGCCGCGCGATGGCGAGCCCGGCGGCGCCCAGGCCGACCTGAGCGCACGTGAGGTCTCGGCGGCCCTCGCGGTCGGTGTGGCGGAGCGCGCTGAGAACGGCCGCCAGAAGCACCGTCGCGGTCCCGTGCTGGTCGTCGTGCATGACCGGCTGCGGCAGGCGGCGGATCAATTCGTCCTCGATCCAGAAGCAATCCGGCGTGCGGATGTCTTCGAGGTGGATGCCACCGAAGCCGACCGCCACGCGGCAGACCGTGTCCACGAACGCTTCCGGGTCGTCCTCGTCGATCACGAGCGGGACGGCGCTGAGGCCCACGAACCGATCGTAGAGAACGGCCTTGCCTTCCATGACCGGCAGGCTCGCGAGTGCGCCGATATCGCCCAGCCCGAGCACGCGCGTGCCGTTGCTCACGATCGCGACCGTGTGGCCCATCGACGTGAACTGCCGCGCGAGGGCGGGGTCCTGCTCAATGGCGCGGCACACGCGCGCGACGCCCGGCGTGTAGATGTACCGGAGGTCCTCTGGCGTGTCGGCGGCAGTCGTGCGGCCGACGCGGATCTTGCCGCCGGCGTGGCGCTCAAAGACGAGATCGCGGACGTTCTGGATCTCGGTCTCGGTCTCCTCGCGGATGGCCTTGAGCACCTCGTCCAGGTGCGGCTGGTCGTACGCCGAGACGGTGACGTCGCGGAGGAAGTGATCGCGGCCGACGTAGCGCGTCTCGATGTCGCCGACGAGCGCGCCGTGCTCGCCGATGACGCCGAGCAGCGCGCCGATCATGCCGGGACGCTGCGCGTTGCGGACGGTGAGGACGACGTCGTAATCGGGGAGGCCGCCGCGTTGGCGGGCGCCCTCTTCGGGCGGGACGGGAGAGGTCATGGCCCCAAACTAGCGACCTCGTGCAAGCGCTTTCATGCCTCTGGCGAGAAGCGGGGATTGAAGAGCGGCGCAGAGGCGCCTGTTCAGCCTCTGGCGGCCGCGCTCCACGTCAGCCGCCGCGCAGCTTTTTCAGCACCTCCGGATCGAGAAGGTCAGCGAGGCTGCTGCCCGAGGACGGGCGCGCGTTTCCGCGGGCGTCGTCGCGGCGGTTGCCGCCCCGGGGGGCGCCGCCGGATGGTCCGCTGCCCCGCTTGCCTTTTCCGCCCTTGCCTCGCGATCCGCCTCTGGCGCCAGAGGCCTTTGCCTGCGCCTTGGCCTGCTCAGCCTGCTCGCGCTCGGCCTTTTCGGCGGCCTTCTGCTCCTCCGTCTTGGGCGTCGAGAGGTTGATCGTTTTGGTGACCAGCGTGGGCGCTGCGGCGACTTTCCGGGCGCGCCGCGGGCGCGAGCCCGGCGTCACGTCCGAGGCGAGGTTGACGGTGAACACGCCCTCGTGCCCCCGGCTCTCGCTAGAGGCCGCGGGTGGCACCGGCTTGGGCTTCGGCTCGGGAGGCTTTGGCGGCGGCACCTCGCCGGAGGAGAGGTTGATGGTGTGCAGGCCCACGTGCTTTTTCGCCGCGCCAGAGGCCTCTGGCGTCGGGGTGGAGTCGGGCTGTGCGTCGGGGGAGTCGGGCATCGTCGGGGCGTCGGTCACGCGGCAAGATCGCGCGCGCCGGGCGGTGGTGCGTTTAGGCCTCGGGCGCGAGGTCGAATCCGGCGTCCTCGACGGCCGCGCGGATCACGTCGCGGTCGGCCTCTGGCGAGAGATCGACGGTTGCGGAGCCGATGTCGACCGTGCGGACAAGGGCGCCGGGCACGCTTTCGAGCGCGGCACGGACGGCGGCCACGCAGTGCGTGCAGGTCATCCCTTCGATGGTGAGCGTCTCGGTCTGGGTCTCACGGAGCGGTTCCATACGGGTGGGGAGAGTGTGTTCAGCGCTCCAACGCCTGTCCCGGTCCGAGTATCCCGCCAGAGGCCGACCTCCGCGCGCGGCGCTGGCGAGCCCTCGCGCCAGAGGCCCGGGCACGGGGCGCAAGGAGCGCGTGGAGGGCGCCGCTGGGGGCGTAGCTCCCGTGAATGGTGCCGAGCGCTGAACCTCCGCGTCGCGACGCCTGTACGTCCATACCCGTCTGCAAAGAGCCCCGTATGGCGCACCGTGTTTCCGTTCGTGAACGCCTCTGGCGCGGGTTGGGCGTGCTCGCGGTTTCTGCACTGATCGCCGGGCCTCTGGCGGGGCAAACGCTTACGTCCTCCAACCTGCCGATCGTGCTGATCGAGACGGACGAACCGATCCCGGACGAGCCGAAGGTGCCGGGGCGGATGCGCGTGATCGACAACGGCGGCGGGCGGCGGAACGCCGTCACGGACCCGCCGACGGGCTACGACGGCCACATCGGCATCGAAGTGCGCGGGGCGACCTCGCAGCTGTTCCCCAAGAAGCAGTACGCGCTCGAAACGCGCGACGCCGACGGCGAGAACCGCAACGTGCCGCTTCTCGGGATGCCGTCTGAGAACGACTGGATCTTGCACGCGCCATACACCGACAAAACGCTGGTCCGCAACGCCGTCGCGTACCGGCTGGTGCGGCGGATGGGCCGGTACGCGAGCCGGACGCGGTTCTGCGAGGTCATCGTCAACGGGGAGTACCAGGGTGTGTACCTCCTCCTGGAGAAGATCAAGCGCGACGGGGACCGCGTGGACATCGCGACGCTCAACCCCGACGAGACCTCTGGCGACGACCTCACGGGCGGCTACATCGTCAAGGTGGACAAGGCCGCGGGCGGCGAGGTCGGCGGGTGGGACTCGCCGCTGCCGCCGCCGTACCCGTTCGGCCGGCGGGTGCGCTGGGAGTACCACGAGCCCTCGCCAGAGGAGATCGCGCCGGAGCAGGCGGCCTACATCGAGCGCACCATCACCGCTTTTGAGCAGGCCGTCGCCACGGAGAACTACGACGACCCCGCCAGAGGCTTCCTGCCGCTGGTGGACCTGGGCTCGTTCGTGGACGTCGTGATCCTCAACGAGGTGACCAAGAACATCGACGGCTACCGCGCGAGCACGTACCTCCACAAAGACAAAGACAGCGTGGACGGGCGGCTCAAGGCCGGCCCCGTCTGGGACTTCAACCTCGCGCTGGGCAACGCGAGCTTCGGTGGCGGTGCGGATCACCGCGGTTTCCAGTTCGACTGGGACGACCGCGCCGACGGCATCCCGATCCCGTTCTGGTGGGCGCGCATGGCCCGGAGCGAGCCGTTCCAGGCCGCGATGAAGACGCGCTGGACCGAGCTCCGCGCCGGGCCTCTGGCGCCAGACTCGCTGGACGCCCTCGTGGACGAGACCGTGGGCGAGATCGCGGAGGCGAGCGCCCGCAACTTCGAGCGGTGGCCGACGGTGGGGAAGCCGGTGTGGGGCAACGCGTACGTGGGGGAGACCTACGCCGAGGACGTGCGCTACCTCAAGGCGTTCACGCGCCGCCGTGCGGCGTGGATGGACGGCGCCCTCGCCAGAGGCCTCGGCGCGCCCGGGCCGGGCCCGGCGGTCGTGCTCTCGCGCCCGTGGCCCTCGCCGGCCTCTGGCGACGCGCAGGTCACGCTCACGACGGGCTCTGCCGACCGCATCCGCCTGGACCTTGTGGACGCGCAGGGCCGCCTCGTGCGGACCGTGTTCGAGGGGCCAGTGGATGGCGGCACCCGGACGGTCACCGTGCAGACGGCGGGCCTCGCGACGGGGACATACTTCCTCGTCGCCAGCGGAGCGCTCGGCACGTTCTCGCGTCCACTCGTCGTCGTGCGCCGGTAGCGCCAGCGCGCCGTGTCAGAACGCCGGGGAACGCCCTTCGTAACGGTTCCCTAACTTGGGGCTCCGGCGGATTGCCCCGCGTTTTCCCCGCCAGAGGCCCGCTTTCCGTCCCGACCGCATGAGATCCCGCTCCGTCCCCGGCTTCCGCCAGCGCGGCCGCGCCGGCGTGCTCGTCGCCAGCGGTCTTGCGGTGGCGGCGATCGCGCTCGTGTTCGCGCCGGTGGAGTTGCCCGACCGGGTCGAGGGCGTCGGGCGCGTGCTCCCGGCGCAGGAGTGGGTGCTCGTGCGGACAGCCTCTGGCGCCGTGACCGCCACGCTTCGCGACCACCGCACGGGCGCCGTCTCCACGACGTTTGCCGCCGAGCCCGCGCGCGGCGACGCCGTCCGGTTCGAGCTGGGCCCTGCGGCGTCGCAAGAGGCCGTCGAGGCGGGGGAGAACGTGGGGATGCTGGCCTCTGGCGAGGCGGCGCTGCGGCTGGCGGCCGTCCGCGGGGAAATCGAGCAGGCGGAGGCCGAGTTGCGGCGGACCGGGGCGGGCGCCAAGCCAGAAGTGGTGGAGGCAGCACGGCGCGGCGTGCGCGAGGCGGAGGCCGAGAGGGGACAGGCGGAGGCCGAGGTGGCGCGCGCCAAGGCGACAGCCGAGCGCCAGAGGAACCTCTTTGCAGACGGCCTGACCTCGGCGCAGGCGCTGGATGACGCCGAGGCGGCGGTGCGGCTCGCCGAGGCCCGGCGCGCGAGTGCCCAGGCGCAGAGGGCGACGGCCGAGGCGCGCGTGCAGGTGGCGACTTCGGGCGAGAGGCCAGAGGAAGCCGGCGTGGTGCGCGCCCGGATCGGGGCGCTGGAGCGCGAGGCGCGTTCGCTGCTGGAGCGAGAGCAGATGGGCACGCTCGTCTCGCCCATCTCGGGCCGCGTCGGCCGCGTGTTCTCTCCCGACACGCTCTTGCTCGTGGCCGACACCTCGGCGTACCACGTGCTCCTGCCGGTCCGCTGGACCGACCGCGACCGCGTGCGCGCCGGCCGCACGGTGGTGCTCAAGACGGCCTCTGGCGAGGCGCCGCCCCTGGCGCGGATCGTGGACGTGCGCGAGGCCGCCGCGCCGCGCGCCGGTCAGGCGTACCTCGTCGCGACCGCCGAGGTCGTCTCGGGCGCCGAGCACTTGGTTCCAGGCCTGCTCGTGGCGTGTGCTGTGGAGTCCGCGCCGATGACGCCGTTGCAGCACGTGCAACGCGCGCTCCGCGACCTCTTCCGCTGGTAAGCCCCGCGTGCGCCGCGAACTGAAATACCTCGTCCGCGAGGCCGACCGCCACCGCCTCGCGGCCCGCATCGCGCCCTACGTGCAGGCCGACGCGCACGCCTCGGACCGCGCCTCTGGCGCCAGAGGCTACACCGTGCGGAGCGTGTACTTCGACACGCCCGGCCTGCGCGACTGGGCCGAGAAGGAGTCCGGCGACGAGATCCGCCGCAAGGTCCGCGTGCGCGCCTACGACGCGCCGGGCTCGGGCCCGGTCTTTCTGGAGGTGAAGCGGAAGGAGAACTCGGCGGTCTGGAAAGACCGCGCGCGGATGTCGGCACCAGAGGCCGCGGCGCTGCTCGCGGGCGCCCCGCTGAGTGCGGCGCCAGAGGCCTCGCGCGAGGCGGCCGAGCGGTTCCTGTTCCGCCTCCGCGCCGAGCACCGCCACCCCGTCCTCCTCGTCGCGTACGACCGCGAGCCGCACGTCGGCCGCGTGGACCCGTCGCTGCGCATCACGTTCGACCGCCGCTTGCGCGTGTCCGCCTTCCCCCGCCTCGGCCCCGACCTCGCCGGGCTCTACGCCGAGCGCCAGAGGCCGCTCCTGGCGGGCCACTTCATCCTGGAGGTCAAGTACGACCGCGCGTTTCCGTCCTGGATGCGCGCCGTGACGGCCTCGCTGGGGCTCCGCCAGCAGGCGCTCTCCAAGTACGGGCTCGGCCTGGAAGCCGAAGTTGAAGCCGCACCGTGGCGCTTCGGCGCGCCGGCCGTCCGCGCCCTCTCGCGCTAACCTCCCACCGTTCCCGCCAGAGGCCATGCCCTTCGATCTCAACGACCCGTTCTCGACGTTGCCTCTGGCGACGAGTCAGATCGTGGCGAACCTCTTGGTGGCGCTCTTGTGCGGCCTGGCCATCTCGCTGATCTACCGGTGGTCCTACCGCGGCACGAGCTACTCGACAACGTTCGTGGCCTCGCTGGTGACCCTCGCGATGATCACGTCCATCGTCATCATGGCGATCGGCAACAACCTCGCGCGGGCATTCGGCCTCGTCGGCGCGATGTCCATTATCCGCTTCCGGACGGCGGTCAAGGACACGCAGGACCTGGTGTTCATCTTCCTCGTGCTCGCCATCGGGCTGGCCGCTGGCGTCGGCTTCCACCGCCTCGCCATCCTCGCCACGGTCTTTGTCGGCGCGACGCTGTGGCTGCTCGGGCGCTCCGGCTTCGGCGCCTCTCGCAAGCTGGAGTACTTGGTCGAGATCGTGGCCTCTAGCGAGTCGGCCTCTGGCGAGGACAGCGGCACCGCGGCGCCAGAGGCCGCGCCGTGGGACGCCGTGCTCGCGCGCTACGCGCGGCGGCACCGCCTGCTCCACGCCCGCTCCGGCGAGGGCGGGCGCCTGGACCTCGGCTTTCTCGTCACGCTGCGGCGCACGGAGGACGCGCCCGCGCTAACGGACGCACTCGGCCGCACGGACCGCGTGGAGGAGGTCGCGCTCTACTACGACGAGGAACGCCCGCTGTAGCGCCGGAGGCCTCTGGCGCCAGAGGAGTAATCTGAACGCGCCCTACCAGCCCAGCGTGCGCTGCGGCTCAGCGCTCATCCGTTCCGCCCACCTCTGCTCGACCATGCTCTGGCGAATAACTACCATAGCGCTGGCCCTCGGAGTCGTGGTCGCGTTTTACCTCTGGTACTGCCGGGCCTTCTGGGACGACTACTACTCCGATAGGCAGAAGGACTACTACGACTTCCATCCTGCGGTCTCTCTTCCACCGGACAGCGCGCTCGGCCAGGAGGATCTCCTCCGGTACACGTGGACCCGCACGATCCTCGAGCCCCAGCACGGTCAATGGATCAACGAGACTGAACTGCGCTTCCCAAACGACTCGACGATGGAAGTCACGGTCAGACCTGGATACGTCCAGGACAACTATTTGCTATACCCAGTCTTCAGGAGACTGATCGTGTCGGACCCTGAGATGCGCGAGACCTACGCGCTCGACAAAGAGCGGTTGGTGTTCCCAAGCAGATGGAAAGACGGAGGGCCCGATTCGATAGCAGTCGAGTTGAACCGCAGGGCCCTTACGATTGATTACTCATTTCTGTGAGTGAGTCGCGGCCGTGCCCTGCAAAAGTGTCGAGGAAGACTGAATCCGCTGGCAAACAGTGTAGGAGGCGATCACATAGTTGACAGGTTCATTCACTGTTATGATCGGTCTATGCGCTCGCCAGAGAGCACTCCCGTCAGAAGCCTTTGGCGTCAGGTCCTCAGGCCGTGCGCAGCCGCAGCGCGTTGCCGATCACGAAGAGGTCCGAGAACACCATCGCGCCCGCGGCTAGCATGGGCGAGAGCAGCACGCCGAAGGCCGGGAACAGCACGCCTGCCGCGACCGGAATCAGGATCACGTTGTAGGCGAACGCCCAGAACAGGTTTTGCTTGATCGTGCGCAGCGTGGCGCGCGCGAGGCCGATGGCGCGGTCCACGCCCGCGATGTCGCCGCGCAACAGCACGATGTCGCCGGCCTCGATCGCCACGTCGGTCCCGGTCCCGATGGCGACGCCTGCGTCGGCCACCGCGAGGGCGGGCGCGTCGTTGATACCGTCGCCCACGAACGCGACGCGGCGGGCGGCGCCAGAGGCATCGGCGTTCTCGCCAGAGGCCTGGAGGCGGCGCACCACGTCGGCCTTGTCGGCGGGCAGCGTTTCGGCGTAAACCTCGGTGATGCCGAGTTGCCGCGCGACGGCCTCGGCCGTGCCTCTGGCGTCGCCGGTGACCATCGCGAGGCGGAGACCTCTGGCGCGGAGCGCGTCCAGTGCCTCGCGCGCGCCGGGCTTGATGGGGTCCGCCACGGCGATGAGCGCTTCGGCGCGGCCGTCCACGGCGAGCCAGACAGGCGTTTTGCCGTCGCGCGCGAGGGCGTCGGCCTGCGCCTGTGCCGCCTCTGGCGCGGAGATACCGAGCCGCTCCAACAGCCGCAACGCGCCGATGGCGACGCGCCGGCCGTCCACGTCCGCCTGCACGCCAAAGCCGGGAATGGCTTCAAAGTTGGTGGCGCTCAGGGTGCCGCGAGGGGCCGCGGGTTGAGAGGGCTCGCCGTCGCCTCTGGCGCCAGAGGCCGGGCCGGGCATTGCGCGCGCGCCGCTGCCAGCGGCCTCCACGATCGCCCGCGCAATGGGGTGCTCGCTGCCCTGCTCGACGACCGCCGCCAGAGGCAGGAGGTTGGCTTGTGGCGTCCCCGCGAGCGGGACCACGTCGGTCACGGCGGGGCGGCCTTCGGTGAGGGTGCCGGTCTTGTCGAAGAGGACCACGTCGGCTTCGGCGAGGGCTTGGAGGCCGGCGCCCTCGCGCACGAATACGCCCGCCTGTGCCGCGCGACCGGTCCCGACGAGGACCGAGATCGGCGTCGCGATGCCCATCGCGCACGGGCACGCGATGATCAGGACCGAGACGCTGGCGACGAGCGCGTACGTCAAGGAAGGGCTGGGGCCGATGAGGAGCCAGACCGCGAAGGTGAGCAGCCCAATGCCGAGCACGACGGGCACGAACACGCGCACCACGCGGTCCGCGAGCGCCTGGATGGGCGGCTTCGAGCCCTGCGCGTCCTCCACCATGCGGACGATCTGTGCCAGCGCCGTCTCCCGCCCGGTGTGGGTCGCGCGGACGAGCAGCGTGCCCGTCCCGTTGATGGTCCCCGCGGCCACGCGGTCGCCCGCTTCTCGTGCGACGGGCGTCGGCTCGCCCGTCATCGCCGACTCGTCCACGTAGGAGCGGCCCTCGATGACTTCGCCATCGACCGGGATCTTGCCACCGGGGCGGACGCGGACGGTCTCGCCGGGCAGCACGCTCGCGGCGGGGATCACGTCCTCCTCCATGCCGCGCACGACGACGGCCTCTGGCGGCTGCAGGTCCAAGAGCGCGCGGATGGCGCTCCCGGCGCGGCCTTTGGCGCGATGCTCCATAAAGCGGCCCGCGAGGATAAGCGTGATGATCGTCGCCGCGGCCTCGTAATAGACGTGGTCGGCGCCTGCGGGGAGCACCCCGGGCGCGAACGTGGCGACGACCGAGTACGCGTAGGCCGCACTCGTGCCGATCATGACGAGCGAGTCCATGTCCGGCGAGAGGCCGCGCAGCGCCGCCCAGCCCTTTTTGTAAAACCCGAGGCCGGGGCCGAACTGCACGGCCGTGCCCAGCGCAAAGAGCAGCAGTCGGATCGTCTGCATGCCCAGCGTGGCGTCCAGCCATGCCGCCAGAGGCGGGACCATCATCGGCACCATCTCCAGCAGCCAGATGGGAATGGTCAGCGCGACGGCCAGCCACAGGCGCCGCGCGAGCTTGCGGTCCTCGGCCTCTCGCGCCGCCGCTGCGGCCTGTGCGCTGCCGTCCGTCTGCACCGACGCGCTGTAGCCGGCCTTCTCAATCTTCGCGACCAACTCGGCGTCAGTCAGGCCTCTGGCGCGGACCGTAGCGCGCTCGGTCGCGAGGTTGACGTTGGCGGCTTCGACGCCCTCGGCGCGGCTCAGCACGCGCTCGACGCGCGCTACGCACGAGGCACACGTCATGCCCTCGACGCGGATCGTGTGGGTTTCGGAGGCGTCGGCAGAGGCCTCTGCCGAGGGGGCGGGAGGGGAAAGAACATCGGTCATAGGGGGTGAACGCTCTGGACCCCGGTCCAGGGTTCCGCGCCGCCTCTGGCGCCAGAGGCCGTGAGAGCCTGGAGCCGCGCCACGTCCCGGGTGCCCTGGCTAGCTTCGCCTCCCACCTTCCGCCCCTGTGATCCCGCGCCCGCCCACGCTCTACCTCCTCCTCGTGGGGCTGTTGCTGGCGGCGGCGTGGACCTGGGGAGCCCTCGCCGAGCCGAGCGGCTGGGGCGACACCGAGGACTACACGGCGCAGGCCGACAACCTCCTCGCCGGCCGCGGCTGGTCCACCGACACGCCAGAGGCCACGCGCGACGATCCACGGCTCGCGAGCCGGCGCCTACCGGGCTACGGGGCGCTGTTGGCGCCGATCCGCGCCGTCAGCCGCGCGCCTGAGCTTCTGGCGCTGGTCCAGAGCCTTCTCGCGCTGGGCCTCGCGTGGGGCCTCTGGCGCGTCGCCGCGCGTCTCGGGCCAGACCGCTGGCGGCCTCTGGCGCTCGGCATCGCGCTCGCGCCCGCATGGTGGATCGCGGCGCAGGTGCCGCTGGCGGATCTCCCATTCGCGGCGCTCCTGTTCGTCGCGACCGAGCGCGTTGTCGCGTTTTCGGAGCGCCAGAGGCCGCGCGATCTGGCGCTCGTGCATGTCGTCCTGGCCGCCGCGTTCCTGCTCAAGCCCGTGCTGCTCTACTTCTGGCCCGTCGCCGCATCACTGACGGGCTGGATGCTGTGGCGCGCCCAACGCACGGCCTCTGGCGACGCCGCGCTCGCCTCCGGCCTCGCAGCACACGCTTCCGGCGCCAGAGGCTACTGGCCGGTCGCGCTGGCTTGGTTGATCCCGCTCCTCGCGCTGGGGTTCGCGGCCGCGCACGGCACGCAGACGGGCCACGCCGAGGTGACGAGCCTGCAAACGCAGAACCTCTGGCAGCAGAACGCCCGCCGCGCGATGCTCCGCACCGGCGACGAGGCCGAGTACGAGGCCACCGACGCGCGCCTGGCCGTGATCCCGACCTACGCCGAGCGCCAGAGGCGCACCGCGGCCACGGCGAAGGCCGCCGTTTTCGAGCGGCCGCTGGCGTACGCCGCCGTCCACATGACCGGCGTCGCCGCGTTCGCGCTCGATCCTGGCCGCTACGACCTCGCGCTGTTCTTCGAACTCCCCGTGGGATCGACCGGGGCAATGGACGCGGCCTCGCGCGGGGCCGCGCCTCTGGCGAGATTCCTGGGCAACCAGCCGTGGCCTCTGGCGCTCGTGCTCGGGCTCCTCACGCTCTGGAACGCGGCGGTCGCCGTCGCCTTTCTCGTGTGGTGCTGGCGCGGGCCGGTCTCCCCCGAGGTGCGCGCGTGGTGCTTCCTGCTCGTCGCCTACGTCGCGTTCGTGACCGGGCCGGTGGGCGCGGCGCGGTACCGGCTGGCCGTCGTCCCGATCCTCCTTCTCGCGCTTCCCTGGGCGTGGGACCAGTTCCGCTCCCGCTTCCGACACCCCGCCGCATGAGCCAGCCGAAAACCGCCGTCGTGATCGGCGCCGGACCCGCGGGGCTGACGGCCGCGCTCGAACTCTCCCGCCGCACGGACCTGAAGGTGGTCGTGCTGGAAGCCACCGACGCGATCGGCGGGATCTCGCAGACGGTCGTCCACGAGGGCAACCGCATCGACATCGGCGGGCACCGCTTTTTCAGCAAGTCCGACCGCGTGATGCACTGGTGGCTGGACGTGCTCCCGCCAGAGGCCTCGGGCGTGGCGGACATCGCGTACCAGGGCAAGTCCCGCGAGATCGCGCTGGAGAGCGCTGGGCCTCTGGCGCCGGAGGTGCCCGCGATGATGCTCCGCCCACGCCTCTCGCGCATCGTCCACGGTGGGCACTTTTTCGACTACCCGATCTCGCTCTCGCCCGCCACGCTCCGCAAGCTCGGCGTGCGCCGCACGGCCCGCATCGGCGGCTCTTACGTGCGCCAGAGGCTCCGCCGCAAGAGGCCGGTCGTCACGCTGGAGGACTTCTTTATCGACCGCTTCGGGCACGAGCTCTACGCCACGTTTTTCCGCGACTACACGGAGAAAGTCTGGGGCGTGCCGTGCGATGAGATCCCGGCCGAGTGGGGCGCGCAGCGCGTCAAGGGGCTCTCGGTCACGACCGCCATCCTGCACTTCCTCCGCAACATCGTGGGGCGGGACAAGACGGCGGGGCAGAAGGGGACGGAGACGAGCCTGATCGAGCGTTTCTTGTACCCGCGCCGCGGGCCGGGCGAGATGTGGGAGGAGGTCGCGCGGCAGGTCGAGAACGCGGGCGGCGAGATCCGCTTCAACACCCGCGTGGACGAACTCGGCCTGGAGGATGGCCGCATCACGCGCGTTTCGGCGACCGCGCAAGAGGCCTCTGGCGGCGAGCGCGTCACCTTCGAGGAGCCCGCGCTGGTGGTCTCCACGATGCCGCTCCGTACGCTCGTCAGTTGCGTAGATGGTCCTGTCGCGCCAGAGGCCCGCGAAGTGGCCGAGGGGCTCGTCTACCGCGACTTTCTCATCGTGGGTCTGCTCATGGACCGCCTCGCGGGCGCCACGCCGCAGGACCCGGACTGGCTGGAGGACAACTGGATTTACATCCAGGAGCCCGGCGTGCGCGTCGGCCGCCTGCAGGTGTTCAACAACTGGAGCCCGTACATGGTGGCGGACCCGACCAAGGCGTGGGTCGGCGCCGAGTACTTCGTCAACGAGGGCGACGACCTCTGGCGCATGTCCGACGCCGACCTCGAAACGTTCGCCTCGGGTGAGCTGGCGGACATCGGCCTCGCCGCCAGAGGCGACGTGCACGGCAGCGTCGTCGTGCGGATGCCGAAGGCCTACCCGGCCTACTTCGGCACGTACGACCGCATCGGCGAGCTGCAGGCCTGGCTGGACGGGATCGAGAACCTCGCGCCGGTCGGGCGCAACGGCATGCACCGCTACAACAACCAGGACCACTCCATGCTGACGGCCATGACGGTCGTGGACCAGTGGGTGGCGGGCGCGCGCGATCCCGCCGCGGTCTGGCAGATCAACGCCGAGGAGGACTACCACGAGGAGAAGTAGGCGCGTCGCCAGAGGCCCGGGACGGCTTCGTATCGTGCGGCCTCTGGCGACCCGATTCCTGATCCCGAACGCGTCTGATGGACACTTCTCCCCCTGCAGAAGAGCCGACTGCTGAGCCCGAGGTCTCGGCCGACATGGTGGCGCAGCTGTTCTTCGACTTCCTCCGCCAGCTCTCGACGCTCTCGCTCGCGGCGGCGGGCGGCACGGTGACGCTTATGCAGACCGTGTTCGCGGACTCGGAGCAGCAGGCCGTCCTTGTCGGCGGCGTGATTGCGCTGTTCCTCGCGGCGCTTTTCGCGCTCCAAACGCAGCAGGTGCTCGTGGAGCGGCTCGCGCAGGGCACCCAGACGCTCAAGCCTGACGGCGGCTGGCTGGCGAAGCTCAAGATGAACCGCACGTCTGCCAACGAGCAGCGTCTGATGTACCTCGCGTTTGGCCTGTTCGGCGCTGGCCTCGCTCTCGTCGGCCTTGCTGTCGTCACCGACTTCCTCCTGTAGCCGCCTCTGGCGCCAGAGGCCGCCCTCGCGATGCCCCGTCAACTCACCCTCGTGGCGCTCTACGGCGAGAAGCGGAGCCCGGCGTTCGTGGAACTCGTCGGCACGTGCCAGCGGATCGCTGCGGGCGTTCTGGGTGAGGCGTTCACGCCCTACGCGATGGAGCAGGTGCACGCGACGATCGTCGGCCTGGAGCGGCACGCGGTGGGCGCGATTGGCAACGCCGCCTTTGCACAGCTTCGCGGGCGCGACGAGCCGATGGACATTGCCGGGTTCGTCCGCCACCTGCGGGCGAGCGCGCACCTCCCGATGCGCATCCAACTCGGAGGCTTCCGGGAGGGCGAGCTGCCCCACCTCAGCCGCGGTCCCTCGCCGTATGAAGGCTCCGTGGCCGTCCGAGGCGAGACCGCCGTCCTCGTCGGTTGGCCCGTTCCGCGCCAGAAGCCGGCGCGCGCTACGCAGGAAGTCTCTGGCGTCCGGCCGCTCGACTCTATCCGCCGCGAGGCGCAGCGCTTCGGCATCCTTCACCGATACCACCCCACGCCTGCGAGCACCGACGATGACTTCTTTTTCCGCATTGGTCTCGTCGCCTCTGGCGCGCCAGAGGCCCGGATGGCGCTCGCCGAGAGGCGCATCCGTGCGGCCATGAGTGAGCAGGCGCCGGTTACGTTCAGCGTCGGGCTCCACGATCTCTCGCTTGTCGCCTACACCGATACCACGTTGCCGCCAGGCTCCACGGAGTCCTGGCCGCTGACGGACCCCGGGCTCGACGCCGCGTTCCTCGCGGGCCTCTACGCGTAACCCGCCTGGCCTCTGGCGCCAGAGGCCAGGGCGCGTCAGGGCGCGCCCGTGGCCGCGGCCCGGATCGGCTCCGGCAGCGAAACCGGCCGGCCCGTCTCGCGCGAGACCCACACGATCACGCCGGTCATCTCGCACATGACCTCGCCGTCCACGAGCAAGCGGTACGGCTGCTTGAGCGAGGACCGGCCGGGCTCGCCGCCGAGCACCTGCACCTCGACCGTCGCCGGGTGCACGATGGGCCGCTTGAAGTCGGCGGAGATGGAGGCCAGGATGGGGCCGGACTCCGACCAGTCGCCGTCGAGCGCGCTGTGCATCCACTCGATGCGGGCCTGCTCGGCGTAGGTGAAGTAGCGCGCGTTGTTGACGTGGCCGAGGGCGTCCATGTCGCCCCAGCGGACGGGGATGCGGGACGTGTGGAGGATGGGGAGGTCTGTCATGGGATGGGGGAGAGGGCGCCGCCTACGCGGCTCGTGCGCCAGAGGCTCCGGGCGCGCGCCGTGGCCCTCCGGGCGGGCCGCTGGCGCCCGAGGCCCGGCGTGGGACCGCACGGCGAATCCCGCCAGAGGCCTCTGGCGCCCCGCGTCCGCGCGAGTAGCTTCCGGCCGCTCCCCATAGCCCCCATGCGCGCCATCATCGTCGGCGCCGGAGACGTCGGCTACGACGTTGCCCGGATGCTCTCCCTCCAGCGTCACGACGTGACGGTTATCGACACCAACGCGGAGCGGGTCGCGAACGTCCGCGAAACGCTCGACGTGCTCGCCATCGAGGGGTCCGGCACGAGCGTGGCCACGCTGCACGAGGCGCGGATCCTGGACGCGGACCTCTTGGTGGCCGTGACCGACGTGGACGAGGTGAACATCATCGCCTCGATGATGGCCGAGCGCGTGGGGAAGTCCCCCGACGCGACCGTCACGATTGCGCGCGTCCGCTCCGGCGAGTTCACCGGCGACGACGCCGTGATGAAGCTCGCCGACTTCGGGATCGACCACATCATCCACCCGGAGCAGTCCACGGCCAACGAGGTCATCTCGCTGCTCCGCCGCGCCTCGGCGACCGACGTGGTGGACTTCTGCGGCGATCGCGTCCAACTCGTGGGCCTGCGCGTGGACCCGGAGTCGCAGGTGATCGGCATGACGCTGGCCCAGCTGGCGCAGGTGGGCAGCCACCTCGCGTTCCGCGTCATGGGCATCGCCAGAGGCGTCCGCACCATCGTGCCGAGCGGCAAGGCGACCATCCAGCGCAACGATCAGGTGTTCGTCCTCGTCCCGAGCGGGCAGGTCGGCCAGGTGGCACACCTGCTGGGCAAGGAAGCTGGCAAGCTCCGCAGCGCGATGATCCTCGGCGGCACGAACGTCGGCGCGCGCGTCGCCGCCGGGCTCGCCGTGCGGACGGGCCGAGGGCGCGACGCTTTTGAGATGCAGGTCAAGCTCGTCGAGTCCAGCCGTAGCCGCGCTGAGGCGTTGGCCGAAAAGCTGGAGGGCGTGCTCGTGCTCCACGGAGACCCCGCCGACATCGACTTCCTGGCGCGCGAAGGCCTCGCCGAAACCGACGCCGTGGTGGCCGTGACGGCGGACGAGGAGTCCAACCTCGTCTCGTGCCTCATGGCCAAGCACCTCGGCGTCAAGAAAACCGTCGCGCTGCTCTCCAAGAGCTCCTACATCCCCGTCGCGCAGACGATTGGCCTGGACGCGGCCGTAAGCCAGAAGCTGGCCGTCAGCCGCGAGGTGCTGCGCTTCTTGCGCGGCGCCCACGTCCGCTCCGTCGCCACCGTGCAGGGCCTCGACGCCGAGATCCTCGAACTCGTGGCCGACCCCGGCTCTCGCATTACGCGCGGGCCGCTGATGACGCTCAAGCTGCCCTCTGGCGTCCTCGTGGGCGCCGTGGTCGGCGACCGCGTCGAGATCGCGACGGGCCAGACCGTGGTGCAGCCCGGCACCCGCGTGATCGTTTTCGCCACGCCCGAGCGCGTGGGCGACGTCGAGGCGCTGTTCGCGGGCCGGTGAGCGGGGCGCGGCCTCTGGCGCGGTGCAGGGCGCGGAGTACCGGGTACTCCACAGGTGAGGCACGTGGCGGCGTCAGGGGCCTCCGTCGATTCCCGTCGCCTCGTGTGAAGGCGTCGGCATCGTTGTGGTCGCCCCTCATTCCCACCCTGAGCGAGCGTAGCGGAACCGGCTCCAGACCGAACGGAGGAATGGGGCCTACATGCCGTGAGCGCCAGAGGTCTGTCCAGCGCGCGAGCACCTGTCGCATGGATCCCTCGGGTGCGCCGGACGCGCCGACCTCACTCCGCGAGAGGCCTTGGGCGCTCGCGCAGAAGCGTACCCCGTACCCCACACTCCGTACCCGCCCGGGTACCCACCCGCCTCTGGCGCAAGAGGCCACCGACTACTCCATTTCGTGACTCTCGATTACAAGTCCATCGCGGGCGTGCTCGGCGCCCTTCTCGGGGCGCTCGGCGTGTCGCTGCTGGCGCCGATGGGCGTGGCGCTGGCCTACGGCGAGGCCGAGTGGTGGGGCTTCGCCGTGACCGCGGCCGGCTCGGTCGCGCTCGGCGGCGGGCTCTGGGCCGCGTACCGCCCGAAGGGGGAGCTCCGCGTGCGCGAGGGCTTCGCGATCGTGGCGACGGCGTGGTGGGTGCTCTCCCTCGTCGGCGCGCTGCCGTGGGTGATGACCGGCGTGCTGGACTCGATGTCCGACGCCTTTTTCGAGGTCATGAGCGGCTTTACCACGACGGGTGCCACGATCCTGGGCGGGGCCGACACGCCCGCCATTGAGGCTGTGCCCAACAGCTTCCTGTTCTGGCGGAGCCTCACGCACTGGCTGGGCGGCATGGGCGTGGTCGTCCTCGCGATCGCCGTGCTCCCCATGCTGGGCGTGGGCGGCATGCAGCTGTTCAAGGCTGAGGTGCCCGGCCCGAGCGCCGACAAGCTCACGCCGCGCGTGACCGAGACGGCGAAGAGGCTGTGGGCCATTTACGTCGGCCTCACCTTTATTCAGGTGCTCCTCCTCCTGCCGGTGATGAGCGTGTTCGACGCCGTCAACCACGCGTTCGCAACGCTGGCCACAGGCGGCTTCTCGACGGAGAACGGCAGCGTGGGCCAGTACGGGTCGGCGTACATCGACTGGGTGATCACCATTTTCATGCTGCTGGCGGGCATGAACTTCGCCCTCCACTACCAGCTCCTCCACCGCAACGTATCGGTCCTCTGGAAGAACGAGGAGCTCCGCGTCTACTTCGCCATCGTGCTGGGCGCGACGGCGCTGCTGACGTTCTCGCTTTGGAGCCCGACGAACAACCTCCTCCCCAGCCCCGTCACGCTCAACGGCCAGGTGGTCCTGGCCTCTGGCGAGACGGCGCCAGAGGGCGGCGGCGTGGACGTGTCCGAGTCGGTCACGACCGACGCGCCGCGTGCGGGCGGGGATGACATCGGCGGCGGCGCGGGCACCGAGCCGACTGAGATCCGCGGCCGTGAGGTCATCACCTACGATTCGTTCGCCGACGCGCTGCGCTACTCCGCTTTCCAGGCCGCCGCCATCATCACCACAACGGGCTTCGGCACGGCCGATTACGAGGTGTGGCCGCCTCTGGCGGTGGGCGTCCTGCTCGCGCTGTTCTTCGTGGGCGGTATGGCCGGCAGCACCGGCGGCGGCGTCAAGGTGGTCCGCGTGCTGCTGATCCTCAAGAACTCGTTCCGCGAGATGCGCCAGCTTGTGCACCCGCAGGCCATCCTGCCCATCCGGCTGGACCACCGCGTGGTCCCGGACGGCATTATGCGCAACGTGCTCTCGTTTATCGTGCTCTACATCGGCCTGATCGGGCTGGGCACGCTCGCGATGGCCTTTCTCGGCCTGGACTGGATGAGCGCCTTTACGTCCACGTTCTCGTGCGTGGGCAACGTGGGACCGGCCTTTGGCACGATGGGGCCGACGGAGAACTACACGCACGTGCCCGAAGTGGGCAAATGGGTGCTCTCGCTGCTCATGATGGCGGGCCGTCTGGAGATCTTTACGGTCCTGCTCCTCTTCACGCCCGGCTTCTGGAAGCGATGAAACACCTGGTCCTCTTCCTCGCGCTCTTCGCGCCTCTGGCGCCCTTTGCTCAGACCTCCGAAGCCACTGAGGAAGCCGTCCGCGAGTTGCTCGCTCTTACCGGAGCGGAAGAGACGCATGAGCGCGTTCTGGTGATGTTGACCGACGCCATTGCAGAAAACAACGCCGCCATTCGAGAGCACCGTGCCGTCGTGGACGAGTTCTACGCCCGGTATTACCCCTGGGCGGAGGTGGAGGCCGCGCAGATCGCGATCTACTCGGACGTGTACACCGAGGCCGAGATACGGGAGCTCATCGCGTGGTACCGCACGCCAATCGGGCAGAAGTCGCTCCGTCTGATGCCTGAGCTGCAGCGCCGGCTGATGGAGGCCGGCCAAGACATCATTCGCCCGCATATCCCGGAGTTGGAGACCATGCTGCTAGAGGCCATCTCGCCACCGCCGCTCGCGTTGCCCGCTCCTAAAAAGGGATGAGTGTCCGGCCTCTGGCGCCAGAGGCCGGACGCGGCGCGTGAGCGTCTACGCCAGAGGCGAAACGGCGGCGGCGGGGAGGTCCAGCATGGTCCGGAGGCCCGGCCGCGAGGCCGCCACGCGCGGGACGCTGTTCACGACGGCCGCGACGGTCGCGGTGTCGCCGAACGTGCCGCCTTCCACGACGACTTCCATGGGCGGGTCGCCGGCGATGCTCACGCGGTCCTCGTCCTTGGCGCCGACGGCCATCGTGAGCGTGAGGGTGGCGCGGAGCACGCCGCCGGTGCGGACCTCGGCGGTCTGGTGGATGCCCGCCACCTGGCCGGGCTCGACCGTCGCGTGCTCAGTCGTGTGGGCCGTCATCGCCATGTGAGGGCCAAAGGTCTCGGAGAACTCGGCGTCGTTCCAGCCCATGCCGGCCGCGAGGGCGCGCGCGCTCTCGATCATGCCGATGTGACCAAAGCCGCCGGCCTCTTCCTTGGCGCGGAACTCGGACTCGGTCAGCCCGGCGCCGACCTTTTTCTGCAGCGGCCCGCGGCGGCGGCCGGCGTCGACCGAGCGCGACACGTCCACGCGGTCCACGCTGGCACACACGCCGCTGAGCACGACGGGCAGCAGGTCCATCACGAAACCGGGGTTGACGCCCGTGCCGACCACGGCGACGCCTCTGGCGCGTGCGGCCTCGTCGATCCGGCGCGAGAACGCCTCGTCGCGCGCGAAGGGCCAGAACAGCTCCTCGGACGACGAGACGACGTGCGCGCCGGCCTCGATGCACGTCATAAGCTGCTCCTCGATCGCGGGCAGGAACGAGATCGTGGTGTGGAGGACCACGTCCGGCTTGAGCTCCGCAAGCGCCTCCGACGCGTCATCGCGCACGGTCACGCCAGAGGCGTCTTGGCCGAGCACGTCGCCGATGTCGCGGCCGACGCGGTCGGGGTGGAGGTCGAGGGCGCCGACGAGCTGGAGGTCGGAGCGTTGGAGGACGAGGCGGGCGCAGGCCTGGCCGATGGGGCCGAGGCCGAACTGGACGACGCGGAGCATAACGGGGTGTAAGGAGAAGCGCGAAGGTCCCGCCCGGGGCCTGCTGGCGCAAGCCGAGTTGAGCCTCTCGCGAGCCCGCTTGCGTCTTTGGTGATAATCTTGGGGCCATGCCCGATCCCACCGCTCTGCCGCTTTGGCTTCAGACCGCCCTCTCGGATCACCGGGAGGATTTCGACGCCGTCGACCTCGCCTCTGGCGACGCGCTATTCGCGCAAAACGACGCCCCTGACGCGCTTTACGTTGTCCGCGAGGGCACACTGGACGTGCTCGTGCAAGGGGCTGCCGGCCCCAAAGTGGTAGCGCAGGTGGAGGCCGGTGGCGTGGTCGGAGAGATGGGACTCCTAACTGGCCAGCCGCGCACAGCGGGCGTCCGCGCCGCCGCCCCCACGCGCCTCTGGCGCCTGCCGCGCGAGGCCTTCGAGCGGCTCCGCCACGAGTCGCCGGCGTTGGACCGCGCGCTCGCGCAAGAGGCCGTCCCGCGGTGGCAACGTGTGCTCCTGACCACCGCGTTCCAGCGCCTCTTCGGCTCGTCGATCGACGTGAGCGCGTTGCACGACTTGCAGCAGCGCGTCCTCTGGCGGACGCTGGAGAGCGGCGAGGCCGTCTGCCGCCAGGGCGACGAGGGGAACTCGATGTACATCATTGTGAGCGGGCGCGTGCTATTCGAGGTGGAGCGGCCCGATGGGAGCACGTTCGTCGTGGGTGAGGCGGGCGCAGGCGAAGCCGTCGGCGAGTTCGCCCTGATGACCGACGCGCCGCGCTCGGCGTCGGTCGTGGCCGTGCGGCAGACCTCCTACGTCGAGATCGGACGCGAGCTGTTTACCGAGCTCGTGGCCGCGCACCCCGCCATCCTGTTCTCGCTCACGCGCCAGCTCGCCGAGCGCCAGAGGCGCGCCCACACGCACGGCTCCGCCTCGCTCGCGCCGCCCACGCTGACGGTGACGCTGATGCCCACACACGACGGGCTGGACGTCCGGCCTCTGGCGGAGGCTCTGGTCGCGGAGCTGAACCGGACAGGCCGGGCGCGGCTGATCTGCAAGGAGGCCGCAGAGCGGGCGCTCGGGGAGGGGACTGCCGAAACGCGGCAGGGCGACCCGTTGCATGCCGTCATGGTGCAGTGGCTCAACGAGCAGGAAGCGGAAGCCGAGACGCTCGTCTTCCTCGCCGACGCCGACTGGAGCCCGTGGAGCGCCCGCTGCATTAGCCGCTCCGATAGCGTCTTCTTCGTCGCGAGGACCGACGCCGACCCCGCGCCGAGTGCCGCCGAGCGCCGATTGGCCGACTCCGGCTCGCGCGCAGACCGCCGCTTGGTGCTGTGGCATCCGCCGTCCACGGAGGCGCCATCTCACACGCTTCGCTGGCTAGAGCCGCGGCCCGGCTACACGCACTATCACGTCCGCGAGGGCGACGGCGCCCACGTCGCACGCCTCGCGCGGCACATCACGGGGACGGCCGTCGGCCTCGTGCTCGGCGGCGGCGGCGCCAGAGGCTACGCGCACGTCGGGCTGTTCCGCGTCCTGGAGGAAGCCGGGGTGCCGGTGGACTACGTCGGGGGGGCCAGCTTCGGCGCCTTGATCGGCGCCAAGCGCGCGACAGAGATGCCCACGAGCCAGCTCCTGTTGGAGTGCGCGGACTTCGCGGACAACCGCCGGCTCTTCGACCGGACGCTTCCCGTCGTGGCTATGAACGCCTCCCACAGGCTGACGGCGGCTTGCCAGGCGCTCTACGGCGATCAGCAGATCGAGGACCTCTGGGTGCCGTACTTCGCGATGGCGGTCAACCTCACGCGCGGCGAGTCGGTCGTGATCGAGCGCGGGCCGGTGTGGCTGGCCGTCCGGAAGTCCATCGCCGTGCCGGGCATCTTTTCGCCCGTGGTGGAGGACGGGGAGCTGTTCGTGGACGGCGGCGTGCTCAACAACTTCCCCGTGGACGTGATGGTGCGCAAGAGCGGCAGCGACCGCGTCATCGGCGCGCGGATCGCCGCTGGCGGCACCACACCCCGCGAGTACGACATGCTGACGGGGCACTCCGGCTGGCGTGGCCTCTGGCGGCAGATCAACCCGTTCGCGCGCTCGCTCCGCCTCCCGACCCTGAGCCGGGTGCTCACGCGTACACTTTTCGTGGGCAGCGCCCCGCTGAGCGACCTCAACTCGACGCGCACGGACGTGACCGTGGTGCTCGACATCCACGCAGGTCTCCTCGATTTCGAGCCGTACGAAGAGATCGCAGCCACGGGCTACGAGCAATCCCGCGAGCCCATTCTGGAATGGGTCGCTCGGCAACCGGATTTGGCGCGGACGCCTTCGGCGAGGCGAGCCGCCGCCTAAAGCATGCGCCAGGAGGCCGGGCCTCTGGCGCCAGAGGCCCGCGCGGCCATCAGCCGGGGATCACGTAGTCCAGCCGCGCGCCCCGGGCGTCCACGTCCAGGCGGCGGCGGAACCGGGCGGAATCGCCAGGGGCCACGTTGTTGACCGTGAACCGCTCTAGGTCGCCGATCGGCAGGTTCTCGGAGCCGAGCAGGCGCACGCCCAGGTCGGCCACGATCGCGCGATCCGTCCCGTTGACGACGAGGCCGGAAAGCTCGGGGTACCCGACTTGTTGGCGGATAAGGCGGAGGTCGGTGACCTGGATCTGGCCGGTCGGCTCGTCTTCGCCGCAGCCCGCCAGAGGCAGGAGCGCGAGAGTGAGGCACAGGGCAGCGAAGTACTTCAGCATCGGAGGGGGTGAGATTCCGGGAGCGACAACGGGGGACCCCCCCGGCGCGGTGCCCGGGACCTGAAACAGGCCCCTCGCGAGGGAACGAGCCGAATCTAGAGGCCGGCAGCGTGGGTAGATGGCGAAAACCGGGCGCAACCGCAGGCCCCGAAGGGCTTACCGCAGCATTACGTCCGTCACGGTGTAGCCCACTTCCTCGTCGGCGATCATCTCGTTCCGGTCGATGTAGAGCGTGGCAGGGAAGCCCAACTCGGGGTCGTAGGTCACGTCTACGCGGGCGGCGCCGCTGGCGTACGCCTCCGCGAGCAGCTCGAAAAGCGCGTCGATCGTCACCACGCGGTCCGTCGGGAGCGCCTGGTCCTGGAACTGGACGGACGCGACCGCATCGTCCTCGACGCGGACATCGAACGGGCCGCGGTAGTCCTCCGGGCAGAAGCACGACCGGTGGAGCGTCATCGTGTACGTGTCGGCGCCAGAGGCCTCCCAGCGCGCACGCGCCTGGGCGAGATTGGTGGCGGGGCCGACGCGCGTCTGGGCGCAGCCGGCAAGCGTGAGGGCGACGAGGAGCAGGAGAGAGCGCATGGATAGACGGGTGGGGAGAGGGGAAACGCAGGGGACAGCCGCAGGCGTGCGCGGCCGTCCGAGAGAGGCGAGGCCTCTGGCGCCAGAGGCTACCCGCCAGTACGGACCGCGCTCGGCAACCGCTGCAGGGCCACGCGCGGCTCCACGCGCTTTCTGATCTGGAGCACCGACGAGCCGAGCCCGTCCGGTCCGGTCCGATAGGGGGAACCGGACGAGGCGCTACCCGAGATCTGCCAGGTTGGCCTCGAGTGCTGCGATTTCGGCCTTCGCGTCGGCGGCCTTCTGCTTCTCCTTCGCCACGACCGCCTCTGGCGCGCGCGCGACGAAGGCCTCGTTGCGCAGCTTGCCCTCCACGGAGCCCAGGAACTTCCGCTTGTTCGAGATCTCGCCCGCGAGGCGTTCGCGCTCGGCGTCCAGGTCGATCATGCCCGCCAGAGGCACGAACACCTGGTGGCGCTCCACGACGACCGCCGCGCTGGCGGCCGGCTTCTCGGCCTCTGGCGCGATCGTGAGCCGGTCCACGCGCGCGAGCCGCTCGATGTAGCCGCGCACGGTTTCGAGCGCTTCGGCCGTAGCCGCCGCGTCCTCACCGCCGACGGAGATCGTCGCCGCCAGAGGCTTGCTGGGGGAGACGCCGTACTGCGCGCGCACTTGGCGGACGGCGGTGGTCAGGTCCTGCACCATCGCGAACAGCGCGACGGCGTCCTCGTCCTGCTCGCCGGCCTCTGGCGTGGGCCAGCTCGCAGCGATCAGCGCGTCGGCGTTTTCGCGCGGGCGCTGCTTCCACCACAGCTCCTCGGTCAGGAACGGCATGAACGGGTGGAGCAACTTCAGCGCGCCCTCAAAGACCTCGACGGCCAGCGCCAGAGGCTCCGCCTCCATGTCTTGCACCTCGCCCGCTTCGTCGCGCTCGGGCTTGATGAGCTCCAGGTACCAGTCGCAGAAGTCGTTCCAGACGAAGTCGTAGACGGTCTGCGCGGCCTCGCTGATGCGGAAGCGCGCGAGGCTCTCGTCCACGCTCGCCACGGTCTGCGCGAAGCGCGTCACGATCCAACGCTCCACCAGGTCGAGGTCCGCGAACGGCCTCTGGCGGCCCGGCGTGGCCGTCGGGCGGCCCGCGTCGTCGGTCGGGATAAAGCGGCCGAAGACGCGGCTGGCGTTCCAGACCTTGTTGGCGAAGTTGCGCCCGCCCTCAAACTTGGCGGGGTCCAGCTTGATGTCCTGGCCCTGGGCGCAGAGGACCGAAAGCGTGAAGCGGACCGCGTCGGCGCCGTACTGCTCGATCATGTCCAGCGGGTCGATGCCGTTGCCGAGCGACTTCGACATCCAGCGGCCTTGCTTGTCCTTGATCATGCCCGTGATGAACACGTCCGTGAACGGGGCCTCGTCCGTGAAGTGGACGCCGGCCATCACCATCCGCGCGATCCAGAAGAACAGGATGTCGTAGCCGCTTACGAGCACGCTCGCGGGATAGAACGCCTTGAGCGCCTCTGGCGAGGCCATCGCGGCGCCCTCGGTCGGCACGTCGGCGTCGGGCCATCCCAGCGTGGCGAAGGGCCAGAGCCAGGACGAGAACCACGTGTCCAGCACGTCCTCGTCCTGCACCATCCCGGGCTCGGGGCAGTCCACGCTGACCACGAAGTCGCGGCTTTCGTCGATCTCGCCCGCTTCGTCGGTGTAGTACCAGACGGGGATGCGGTGGCCCCACCAGAGCTGGCGCGAGATCGGCCAGTCGCGGATGTCCTCCATCCAGCGCCGGTACTCGTTGGCCCAGCGCGGCGGGTGGAAGCTGACGGTCCCGTCGTTGACGACGGCGAGCGCCTTCTCCGCCAGAGGCGCCATGCTCACGTACCACTGCGGCGAGAGCAGCGGCTCGATGACGGCCTTGCTCCGGTTCGAGATGGGCGTCGTAACGGTGTAGTCCTCGGTCTTGACGAGGTAGCCGCCGGCGTCCAGATCCGAGACGATGCGCTTTTTGGCCTCGGCGCGGTCCATGCCCGCATAGGTGCCGGCGAGCTCGTTGAGCGTGCCGTCGAGGTTCATGATGGAGAGCACCTCCACGTCGTGCCGCTTGCCGATCTCCCAGTCGACCTCGGAGTGGCCGGGGGTGACCTTGAGCGCGCCCGCGCCGAAGTCCATCTTGATGGCCTCGTCCGCGATGATGGGCACGAGCCGGTTGCCGACGGGCACGCGCACGCGCTGGCCCACAAGGTGCTGGAAGCGCTCGTCGTCCGGGTGGACCGCGATGGCCGTATCGGCCGGGATCGTCTCGGGCCGCGTCGTCGCGATCATCACGTGCTCGCCCGTATCGGCGCCAGAGGCGTCTACGAGCGGGTAGCGGATCGTCCAGAGGTGGCCGGGGCGCTCCACGTTGTCCACCTCCTCGTTGGAGATCACGGTCTGGTTCTCCGGGTCCCAGTTGACGAGGTACTCGCCTTTGTAGACCAGCCCCTGCTCGTGGAGCCGCACGAACACCTCCTGCACGGCGCGGCTGAGTCCCTCGTCCATCGTGAAGCGGGAGTAGCGCCAGTCGCAGGAGTCGCCCATGCGGCGCTTCTGCTGCAGGATGATGTCGCCGTACTCCTCGCGCCAGTCCCAGACCTTTTCGAGGAAGGCCTCGCGGCCCATCTCCTTGCGGTCCATCCCCTCTTTTTTCAGCGTCCGCTCCACGACGTTCTGCGTCGCGATGCCGGCGTGGTCCTGCCCGGGGATCCACAGCGCCTCGAAGCCCTGCATCCGCTTCATGCGGATCAGGAGGTCCTGGACGGTGTCCTGCAGCGCGTGGCCCATGTGCAACCGCCCGGTCACGTTGGGCGGCGGCATGGGGATCACGAACGGCTCTTTCTCTCCGCTCGTGACCTTCTCCGGGTCGGCGTGGAAGAACCCACCGTCTTCCCAGAAGGGGTACCACTTCGCCTCGACGGCGGTGGGCTCGTAGGCGGCGCCAGAGGCCTCTGGCGCGGGCGGGGTGGGCGTGTTCTTCGGGTCGGACATACGTGCGGCGTCAGGGGAGGGCCGAAGCTAGCGCGCGAGCGGGTGGAGCCGGGGTGAAAGGGCGAAGCCGCCAGAGGCCTCTGGTGGCAATGGAAGCGGGCTCGCGTTCGGTTAAGCCGTTCCCCGACCGTGCCGATATCAGGCTTGCCCCTCCATAATGCCGTTACTTCTCATCCAGCTATGCGATTCCTCTTTCTGTTCCTAGCTGCCTTGCTCTTCACGGCTCCCGTTTCTGCCCAGAGCGTAGCTCCCTTTGCGAACGGATTCAGCCGTGCCGCCGGCCTCGTGCAACTCAGCGATGGTCGCGTTCTCATCACAGACCGCGGCGCCGGGACGATCCTCGCCTATGCCTCCGACGGTGCCTTTCTCGGCACCTTTGCTTCGATCGCAAATCCGTGGGGCATCACGCAACTCGCGGACGGGAGGGTGCTGGTAACCCGCTCCTTTGAGGGAGACGTTGTCTCCTTTGGTGCGGATGGCTCGTCTCTAGGAACGTTCGCTTCGGGGTCCGTCGGGTTCAGCATTACGCAACTGTCGGACGGCCGTGTGCTGTTCGGTTCTGGAACAGGTAGCGTCCGTGCGTTCGATCCAAACGGAACCGAACTCGCCTCATTCGTAACCGGCCTGCCTAGTTCAACCCTGGCCCCGTATCAACTCGCAGATGGACGCGTGCTCATCTCGGACTACAGTGGAACACGCATTCTAGCGTACGCTGCAGACGGAGCACCGTTGGGTACGTTTGCCACAACCTCAAGCGCGTTACCACCTTGGAACGTGATTGAACTTGCGGACGGCCGGATCGTGTATTTCGGTGAAACCACCACCAACCTTCCGATTGCGTTATCTCAGAAAGGTCAGGAACTCGGACCCGCTCTAGAACAGGGGTTCAGCGACGCGGCGATTCGGCTCCAAGACGGGCGGGTCCTGGCATTATTCCCCGGGGGGACCCAAGCGTTCACCCAGATTCCAGCAGTGGCTGATCTGGAAGGCGTGCAGGGCTTTCGGATGTTGGCTCACCCATTCGCAGGCCCAGTCTCTGACCTCATGCGTGGCACCCGCACCCAGGGATTCCTGGGATCAGACGATCCGACTCCCGCCGATGGATTCTGCTCGGTCTACACCTACAACGAGACCGCCGCATCTTTCGGGGAGGGATACGAGTGCGTGACCGATGCGACCGTCGGCCAGCCCGTGCTTGGGGGTGTGATGGCGTACGTCTACAACGACGACGACCCCACGACGCCAGGGGTTCAAGGCGGCTTTCCGAAGACGCTGACCGCCCATGGATTTACAGGCAGCATTCCAAGTCGTTACATCCTCACGTACACGGACGATCCTGATCGCCCCGCATACCAGGAAGGATGGCACCTGGTAGGGAATCCACATCCATCACCGATGGATTGGGATGCCGTCGGAAAGGCGGGTGCTTCAGATGTAGCGTACGTGTACGATCCAAACTATCTCGGTGGCGACTACCGTTCGTGGAGCTCAGGGACGTCTAGTGGGGATTTGTCCGATGGCATCATTCCGTACATGCAGAGTTTCTTCGTCAAGATGAATGCGGCGGGCTTTTTGTCCAACTTCCGATCAGCACGCGTCGATGGCGATCAGACGGGTACCTACGGAAAGACCGAGCCTGCTACGGCCTCGTCGCTGCGGCTGGGGCTGGCGGTTGCAGCGGATGGCGTCGAAACGCCGATGTCCGCAGCGTTCGTCGCGCCCACCGAAGGCGCCGCGCTCGGCGAGGACGACAGTGACGCCTACCGCCTGACGCCCGGTGCCTGGCCCCGCGCGACCGTTTCCACGATGACGCTCGGCGCCGACCCCGTCCCGCTCGCCATCAACGCCCTCCCCGCCGACGCCTCTGGCGAGATCACGCTCCCCGTCGAGATTGCCGCCGAGGGCTACGCCGCGGGCGACCTGGAGGTGGTCCTCACCTGGACCGGCGCGCTTCCCGAAGGCTGGAGCGCCACGCTCACGGACCGCCACACCGGCGAGCAGCACGTCATCGAACCCGGAGGCGAGGTCCGCCTCACGCTGGGCGTGCCATCGGCCGCCAAGTCTGCGGTCCGGCCTCGCGGCCTGGGCCTTGACATGCTGCCCCCGCAGGCACGTTCTCTTGAGAAGGCGTCCAGCGGAGGCGCCATTTCCTCTGGCGACCGCCTCGCGCTGGTCCTCACGCCCGCGAACGCCGTAAGCACGAGCGAGACGCCAGAGGCCTCTTTCGGCCTCGGCGCTCCGGCGCCGAACCCTGCCAGAGGCCTCGTACGGGTTCCGTACACGCTCTCGGCCTCTGGCGAGGCGCGGGTCTCGGTCTACGACGCGCTGGGCCGCGAGGTCGCAACGTTGGCCTCTGGCGCCCACGCAGCTGGTGCGCACACGGCGACGCTGGACGCGGGCGCGCTCGCGCCGGGCGTGTACGTGGTGCGTCTCTCGACGCCAGAGGCGGCCTCGGTGCAGCGCATCACTGTGGTGCGGTAGCGCCAGAGGCCCGGCCCTTCGGCTCGCGCCCCGTCGGCTTCGGCTGGCGGGGCGTTTTCTGTGGTGCCCGCGTCGGGGCGTAACAGGAATGATTGGTCCCCTTCGCCTGGGATTCACGGTGGGGCGCTCTCATTCCATCGCCGAGTCCTACTCTACCTGGGCTCTCACCTTGCGGACTCGTTCCCGGACCCATGCCCCGATACCTCCTTGCGCCACTGGCGCTACTCTTCGCTTTCGCCGTCACGCCAGAGGCTCAGACAAATGTGGTTTCGGCAGAGATCGCCCAGGCATTTCAGGCCAGGGGCGAGGCTCGTGTGGTCATCATGTTGGAGTCGCCAGCCGTCAAGCGCGTTGACCTCACGGATCTTGCCGCCGTGAAGCGTGAGGTTGACGCCGTGCAAGAGAGCGTCCTCGCAACTCTCGGCGCCAGCAGCTATGTCACTCACCACCAGTACGAGACGGTCCCCGCGCTCGTGCTCACCCTGACCTCAAAGAAAGCCCTTGACCAGTTGCTGGCACACCCACACGTGCGCAAGGTCGACCTGGATGTGGGCGGTTCGGGAGGCCTTGACGACAGCGTCGCGCTCATCCGCGCCGACGAGCGCCAGACGAAGGGCAACAGCGGCAGTGGCATCGTCGTGGCGGTTATCGATAGTGGCATCGACACCGACCACGCGGACTTCTCAGGGCGCATTGCGCACCAAGAGTGCTTTCTAGATACCGACGGCACCATCAACGGGGTGGGACAGTGCCCCGACGGCAGTGACCGGCAGACGGGTGCGGGTTCAGCCGAAGACGACCACGGTCACGGGACGCACGTGGCAGGTATCGTGGCCTCTGGCGGGACGGTTTCCTCTGTGGGCGTGGCTCCCGGAGCGGACATTGTGGCCATCAAGGTCCTCAACAGCAACAACAGCTTTTTCTACTTCTCCGAAATCGTGGCGGCTCTCGATTTTGTGAGCGCGAACCCAGCGCTGGGTGTTCAGGTCATCAACATGAGCCTGGGAACGAACGCGCAGTACGCAGGCGATTGTGACGACGCAGCGGCCTTTACCATGGCAGGCGCAGCGGCCATCAACTCGCTCCGCGCCAATGGCGTGATTGCGATGGCGAGTGCCGGAAACAATGGGTCCGGAACGACGATGGGAGCACCGGCCTGCATCAGCAACGTGATCTCGGTTGGGGCGACGGACGACAACGACAGTGTCACCGGCTTCTCGCAGAGCAACTCGACGACCGATGTCTTTGCCCCGGGCAACGCCATCGTTGCTCCGTGGTTCGATGGTGCAACGGCGGTGCTCTCTGGTACCAGCATGGCAAGCCCGCACGTGGCGGGCTGCGCGGCTCTGCTTATCGAGTCTGGTGATGCCACGACGCCCGATGCCATTGAGGCTTTCCTTGAGGCCTCGCCGGTCCTCGTGACAGACGTTACCAATGGACTCTCTTTCCCCCGTCTGGACTGCGCGCCCACATTAACAGCCACGCTGACGGGCGTGCGCGATTACCGCGTGCTTGCGCTCCCCACCGGCGGCACCTACGACGACCTCCTCGGCCCGCTCTGGACGCAAGGTTTCCAGAACTCAGACGACGCCTCTGGCGGCTGTTCCGCCTACAGCTACGACGAGACCGCCGCGAGCTTCGAGGGCGGATATACGTGCCTCACCGACCAGGGCGCTACGTTCGCCAGAGGCCGCGGTGCCTACGTCTACGTTTATGCCGACGATGACCTCGACGCCTCTGGCGTGCAGGGCGGCTTCCCCAAAACGCTGAGCGTGCCCGATCCCGGGTTCACGAATAGTGGCGCCCCGTTCACCTTTGCGCCGACGTACACCAACAACCTCGGCGTGCCCAGCTACCAGGAAGGTTGGAATCTCCTCGGTAACCCGCTCACGGCCGGCATGGACTGGGACGAGACGATCCGTGGCGGCGGTCTCACGCCGACGATCTACGTCCTCGACCCGAACTACTTCGGCGGCGACTACCGGACGTGGACGGCTGGAATTGGCGGGGACCTGCCCGGAGGCGTCGTTCCGGCGTTCCAGGGCTTTTTTGCCAAGGCCGTCGCTGCGTCTCCAACGCTGGAAGCGCCTCTGGCGTCGGTCGTGGACCCCGGGCCGGGTGTATACGGCAAGACGGAACGGACACCGCTGCGCCTAGAGCTCTCGACCGCTGCCGGTCCGGTTTCCGCCGCGTTCGTAGCCGTGGCGCCAGAGGCCGCGCTGGGTGAGGACGTACTAGACGCCTACCGTCTCACGCCAGCGGCCTACCCGCGCACGGTGCTCAGCACGAGCAGCATCGGCGCAGAGCCCGTGCCTCTGGCGCTGAACGCGCTGCCGCAAGAGGCCTCTGGCGAGATGGAGGTTCCGCTGACGGTCGCCGCTGAAGGCCACACCGCCGGGCCTCTGGCGCTGAGCCTCGCGTGGAGCGGCGCGCTCCCCGAGGGGTGGACGGCCACGCTCGTGGACCGCACGCTCGGTACCGCGACGCCTCTGGCGGAGAGCGGTACCTACGCCTTCACGCTCGACGTGAGCGAGACCGCTAAGCGCTCCGCCGCACTCGGCCTCGACCTGATGTCGTTCACGGCGCCAGAGGCCAAGACCGGCGGCACGGCAGACTCCGGTGATCGCTTCGTGCTCCGCATCGCGCCCGCAAGCGCCGTGAGCACAGACGCGACGCCAGAGGCCGGGTTCGCGCTCGGTGCTCCGTCGCCCAACCCCGCGCGGGGCATGATCCGCGTGCCGTACGCGCTCGCGTCCTCTGGCGAGGCGGAGGTCTCAGTAGTGGACGCACTCGGCCGCGAGGTGGCCGTCCTGGCCTCTGGCGCGCACAGCGCGGGAAGCCACGAGGCGGCGCTGGACGCGAGCACACTCGCGCCGGGCGTGTACGTCGTGCGGCTGAGCACGCCGGAGGCGTCGGCCGTCCGCCGCGTCACCGTCGTGCGGTAACCTGTTCGCCTGAGGTCCTGTCGTGGGAGCCTCTGACGATTCTCGCGCCCCGTCGGCTCTGCTGACGGGGCGCGCTGCGTTGGGCGCCAGAGGCCGCTACAACGGGCGGATCGCGCGGCCGACCTCGACGCGGGGGACGCCCAGCCGCTCCAGCACGGCCTCGACGTGGTGCCGCGCCGTGTGCACGCTAATGGCGAGCGCGGCGGCGATCTCGCGGTTGGTCCAGCGCTCCGCCAGCAGCACGGCGACCTCGGCCTGGCGTGGCGTGAGGCCGAGGCGGGCGGCGGCCTCTGGCGCCAGAGGCCCGCTCCGGCGCTCGCGGCGCTCCGAGACCGCGACGACGCAGTACGCGTCGCGCCCGTCGTGGACCTCGGTGGCCGAGAGGGCATATGTGGCCGCTGAGCCGTCGAGCGCGGCGCGCGGCGTGGGCGCCTCGCTCCAGAACGAGAGGGCGAGCCGGCTCGCGAGGGCGAGGAGCGCCTCGCGCTTGGGCTCGCGCGAGCACAAGGCGACAAGGCCCGGCGTGCGATGGACGATGCGGCCTGCGCGATCGGCGACGAGGCAGGCGAGGCCAGTTGCGTCCAGCGTGGCGCAGAGGCGAGAGCGCGTGCTTCGCATCGCCGTGCACGCGTCGATCCCGGCCGTGAGCGCGGGGTAGAGAAGGTGTCCGAGTTGGCGCTGCTTCTCCGCGACCGACCGGCCGCGCTCGGTCACGCTGAGCGTGAGCTGAACCACGTCGGCGAGGGCGCGGGGGCGCGAGACGAGCGGGACGATAAACGAGAGGGCGTCGTACGAGCGGATCGAGGGGAGGAAGTCCTGCGTGTACGCGGTCCGCGCGAGGCGCTCGTAGGCGGGTCCGTAGATCTCGCGGCGGGTGCAGACGCCCAGGTGGAGGCCTCTGGCGAGAACGCCGCACCTCTCCAGAAGCGGGAAGAACTGCGCGTAGGCGGCCAACCGGCTGGGATCGACGCCGTCCGTGGACGCTTCCAGGCCCCGCTCGTCGGCCATGGTGAGCACACCGGAGCCCAGGCCCGTCGCGCTGCGCGCGTGCTCGGTGGCGAGGCCGCGCCACTCCTCTTCGGAGGCGCACGCCAGAGGCGAGGCGAGAACGCGGATGGCGTCGGCCACGCGGCGCTGCTCGGCGGAGGTGAGAGAAAGAGCCACAGGCGAACGGTTTAGTCGGCAGCGCCAGAGGCTTGGCGCTCCAGCCACTCGCCGGCGACGCGCACGAACGCCTCGGGCTCTTCCAGGAACGGGAGGTGTCCGCTGTGCTCGAACACGTGGCCCTCCGCCAGAGGCAGACCTGCCAGGAAGTCGGCGTGGGCGTCGGCGGGCGCGGCGACCCAATCGTGGCGCCCGGAGAGAACGAGCGTGGGCGCGGCGATCTCCGCAAGCCTCTGGCGGGCGTCGTAATCGCCGAGGAGTTCGTAGAACGAGCGCCGGCACGGAGCGGCGCGGAAGCGGATGCCCGCGGCGTAGGCCGCGAAGTCGTGCGCGTCGGGAGCGTGCGCGTAGAGCGGGAGCAGCGCTGGCATCAACGCCGCGAACTCAGCGTCGGAGGTGGGGGGCGCGGAAAGGACGGCGTTCAACGCGGCGCGCACATCTGCAGAGAGATCCCGCGCCTGCGCGCGCTCGACCGCTGCGGGGATGTGGGCCGCCGCGCTCGGCGTGGCGCACAGGATGAGGCCCGCTACGCGCTCGGGGTAGGCCAGCGCCGCCTCTAGCGCGATGATGCCGCCGTAGGAATGCCCGAACAAAATCACCCGCTCGTGCCCGCCACGAGCCTCGTCCAACCTCTGGCGCACGTCCTCGACGCCAGCGGCCCACGTGCCGTGCGCAACGGTGCTCCAGTCGTCGGGGTCGGGGGCGCTGCCGCATCCCAGCAGGTCCACATACGTGAGCCGCGCGTGCTCCGCCAGAGGGTCCAGCCAGGGGCGGAGGGCGGCGCTATCCCAGCCGAGGCCGCCGTGGAGCGCGAGCAGAGCGGGGCCGGCGGTGCCTATGGAGTGGGTAGCGAGCAGGAGTTTGTGGGGAAAGCGTGGGGGAAACTAGGGCCTGGCGCGCAAACGGCAGGCTGACGGAGGCTGGGCAAAATGGGCAGTCTGTGCCCATGTGCGGGGAGGGGCGTCGCGCGTAGGCTACGAGTGCGGCATCTGACGGCCTCTGGCGCGAGCCGCGGCGTCGTCAGAGTGGTGATAGGCCGTGTGAAGCACAACGACTCGCCAGAGGCCCTGTGGTGGGAGTCTCTGGCGAACCAGCGCCCCGTCGGCCTCGGCTGGCGGGGCGCTTGCTGTCGCGTCAGAGGCCTCGGGCAGGTTCTGTACGCGCTCTCGGCCTCTGGCGCTCGCGCCGCGGGCTTGTCCGTCGCAACGCTGGAGGCGTCGGTCGGACACCGCATTACCGTCGTGCGGGGAGGATCTGCTGCGCCCGGCGGGCGGCCTCTGGCGGGCGGCCGCCCGTGGCTGCAGCGAGGTGGCGCCGGGCGCGGTCGGCCGCAGCGGTATCGCCGTGCGCCTCCGCGATGGCGAGGGCGGCTCTCGCATCTCGCTCCGCTTGCGCGAACGCGCCGAACCCGAGGCCCGCCTCCGCCTTGAGCGCGTACCACTCCCCGAGGTCCGGGTGATCCGCAGGCATGCGCCTTTCCGCGACCGCGACGGCGGACGCGAACGTGGACGCGGCGCGGCGGTACTGGCCCGCGTAAAGCCGCGCCTCACCGAGGTACGCGATCGGGTAGATAACGTGATCAGCCCCGTACCTCTCCGTGTCGAACGCGATGGCCTCTTGGAGAAGGACCTCCGCCTCCGTGATCTGGCCAAGGTGGCCTCTGGCGCGGCCGAGCGCCATGAGTGCGCGCGTGGCGCGGCTGTTACGCCGGCCGGCTTCGGCTACCGCAACTCCCAGAGAGGTTTCAAGTGGCTCGATGGACTCTTCCACCCGACCCGCAAGGAAGAGCGCCTCGCCGAGCCGCGACCACGCTCGCTCTTGCCGCGCGCCGCTGGCTCCGGGACGGAGCATCGTTAAGGTCCGCTCCGCGGTGGCGATGGCCTTTTCGTGCTCGCCGAGATCGGAATACGCGCGTGAGATCCAGTGCAGGCCGATAAACTCGTATTCCGAGTCCTCGCCGCGGTGATCGCGGTAGAGGCGCTGACCGAGCGATAGAACGCTCTCAAAATCAGCCATCGCGTCCCGGGTCGAGGCCAGGCGACGACGGACGCCAGAGGCCTCTTCGCCAGTCGCATCGCTACCGAGAAGCCCGAGCGACACGGTAAGGAGGGAATCCGCCGTCTGCGGCTCGCCGATCTGGATGTAGGTCTCCGCCAGCACACGGTTGAGGTACGCCCGGAGCGCAGGGGCCTCCACGCGGCCGACGCGCGCAACGCCTTCGGCGAGCGCCTCTCGCGTCGTAAACTCGCGGCCCTCGGCGTAGTCCGGGCTCGCGGTCTGGAACATTCCGGCCAGGAGGTTCGCGGCTTCGGTGGCGCGTTGTGCGGAGCGTTCCGCTTCTGAACGGGCGGTCTCGGCAACGGCCACCGCCTCGCGTTCGTTCGCGAGCGAGACGAGGGAGAATGCGAGTCCGAGCACGAGCGCCAGAAGCGCAACGGCGCTCGCTCCGACCGCCGCCCGGTGCCGCTTCGCAAAGCGGCCGAACACGTACGCCACCGAGTCCGGCCGGGCCTTTACGGGCCGTCCCGTGAGGTAGCGGTCCAAGTCGTCTGCGAGGTCCGCCGCCGTGCTGTAGCGCCGAGCGGGATTGAGGTGGAGCGCCTTGAGACAGATCGTGTCGAGGTCCCCGCGGAGCGTGCGGGCGTTTAGAGCCTGCGGCGAAGTCTCTGACGGGGCGCTCCCGTCGCCAGAGGCGCGCCGTGGGTGGGACGCCGGGACGAGCCTGGACGGGCGCACGGGCTCCACCGTCGGGGCGCCAGAGGCTAGGGTGTCCTCATGCGGCCGTGCGCCCGTCAGGATCTCGTAGAGCAACGCGCCCAGGCCGTACACGTCGGCCGAGGTCGTCACCGCAGCCGAGGCGTCGTACAGCTCTGGCGCGGCGTAGGCAGGCGTGAGCACCCGCAGACCCGTCCGCGTCAACGGGTACGTGTCTCCGCCAGAGGCCGCGTTTGCGCCCTCTTCTAAGAGCTTCGCGATGCCGAAGTCCAGCACGACGGGCCGGGCCTCTGGCGAGCCGTCCGGGCCGTCGCGCTCGGTGACGAGCACGTTCGACGGCTTGAGGTCGCGGTGGACGACGAAGCGGCGGTGCGCGTGGTCCACCGCGCGGGCGACGGCGGCAATGAGGCGGACCCGGGCCTGCACGTCCAGGCCTCTGGCGTGGGCCCAGGCCGTGATGGGCGCGCCGTCTACGAACTCGGTGACGAGGTAGGGCACGCCGTCCTCGGTCTCGCCGCCGTCGATGAGCCGCGCGATGCCGGGGTGGTCCAGTGCAGCCAGGAGGACGCGCTCACGTCGGAGGCGGGCGGCGACGTCGGAGCCGGCGAGGGCGAGTGTCGTGCGGACGACCTTGAGCGCGACGGTCTGTTCGAAGGCGCCATCGGCGCGGTGGGCGCGGTAGACGCGGCCCATCCCGCCCTCGCCGACGAGCGCGCTGATACGGTACGGGCCGACGCGCGCGCCCTCATGCACGCTCGCGCTCGCATCCTCTGGCGCCAGAAGCTCGACGAGGGCGCCGGGGTTGTCCAAAATCGGATGGTCCGCCAGGGCTGCGTCGAGGAGCGGTCCGAGCTGCTTGCAAAGAGCGGGCGGGAGCGCTGCGAGGTACGCCGCGCGATCTTCTGCGCCGAGTTCGAGCGCGGCTTTCAGCGCCGCGTCGAGTTCGGCCCACGTCGGGGGAGTGAGGGTCACGGCGCTTCGTCCAGCGGCGAGAAGGGGTGGAGGGAGACGCGCGAGCTCATCCGCCGGTCATGAGAAACGTGGGTGCAGAGGGGACGGAATATCAGACGTTTGCGCACCAGAGGCCGCGAGGGCGCGCGGCCGTTCGAGTCCGAACCCTCCACCCGCACGGCCTGGAAAGATTGGCAGCGTTCGTAGCGCCGTAGTAGGCCAACTCGTGCCGTGGTTGCGAAGCGCGGTTTGTGGCGGAAACCCCTCAACATACATCGCACAGTTTCCGATAGGACAGCGAAACGATCGGGCGGAGCTCGCGCGTGACTTCTGGCGCGCGCCTCGTCCTCGGGCACAGCCTCTGGCGTCGAAGCCAGATGTGTGGACATAGATGCCCACGTCTGCCGAGCAGGAGGGTAACGCCCTGCTTCGTAGCAGCCTGTGGCGAAAGCGGAGGCCGGCGGGCTACATTTTTCAAACCCTTCCCACCACGCCGTGCCCCGTCGCGCCCGCCTGAGCCTCGCGTTCTGCGGCCTCGCCCTGCTCCTGTGCGCCGCTGGCGCGCGCGCGCAGGCGCCAGAGGCCGAGGTCCGCATTGACCGGCTGAGCGTCGAGGACGGCCTCGCGCAGTCCATCGTGACCGCGCTCGTGCAGGACCGCCACGGCTTCCTGTGGATCGGGACCGAGGGCGGGCTGGACCGCTACGACGGCTACACGTTCACGCCGTACCGCAACGTGCCCGGCGAGTTGGGCTCGCTCTCGTCGTCGTTCGTGAACGCCCTCGTGGAGACGCCGGACGGCGCGATCTGGGTGGGCACGCACGGCGCGGGCCTGAACCGGCTGGACCCGGCCTCTGGCGTCGCGCGGCGGTTGCGGCACGTGGCGGAGGACCCGGCGACGATCAGCGCCGACCGCATCAGCGCGCTGTTCGCAGACCGCGACGGGCGGCTGTGGGCCGGGACCGAACGAGGCCTCGACCTCGTGGACCTCACGACAGCCCGCGTCCGCCGCGTCGCCGAGGCCCAGGAGGTGACCGACATCGCGCAGGACCCCGCCTCTGGCGATCTCTGGGTGGCCACGCACGAGGGCCTCTTGCGCGTCTCGCCCGCCAGCGGCCGGATCCTCCGCCGCTACGGCGCCGAGACGCTGGGCGGCGAGCAGGTGGCTGCGGTCTGGACCGACGCCGACGGGACGCTCTGGATCGGGACGGACACGTCCGGGCTGACGCGCCTGGACCCCCGCACGGGACGGACCGTGCGCTTTGCGGACGTGGGGACCGGCACCCCTGGCGTGGCGGTGCAGGACATCCTGCGCGACGCCAGAGGCGCGCTCTGGGTGGCGACGATGAGCGGCCTCGTCCGCATGGATGTGCGGCCGCCCCAAACCGAGCGGTGGACCGTTTTCCGCCCGTCGGAGACCGACCCGGGCTCGATCTCGGCCGAGAGGGTCCGCACGCTCGCGGAAGACCGCACCGGGCTCGTGTGGGCGGGGACGTGGGGCGCGGGGCTCAACAAGGTGCGGCAGACGCCGTTCCAGCGCTTCGCCGCCGATCCCGGCCGGGTGGGGGCGCTGTCCTCCAACGACGTGATGGGCATGGCCCAAGACCGCGACGGCACGCTCTGGGTGGGCACCTACGACCGTGGCCTGAACCGCTTGGACCTCGCTACTGGCGCCGCGAGCCAGGACCCCGGGTGGCCGGTGGAGCTGAGGCAGAACGGCGTCCGCGCCGTCGCGGTGGACGGCCTGGGCGCAATCTGGGCGACCGGCGACGCCCGAGGCCTCTGGCGCCGGGACCCCGGCACGGAGCGCTGGGCGCGCGTCCCGTTCGAGGACGGCGCAGGCGTGGAGAGCGTGACGCACGTCGCCGCCGCGCCGGACGGCAGCATCTGGGCCGCGACGTACGGCGGCGGGCCGTGCCACGCCGAGCCTCTGGCGCAAGAGGTCGTGTGCCCCGCGCGGAACTGGACCGGCGCCCGCGCGCTCCGGTCCGACCTCGCCTACACCGTGTTCGCCGAGGCCGACGGCCGCCTCTGGGTCAGCCTCTGGGGCTCGGGCGCCGACCTCGTGGACCCCGCCAGAGGCCGCGTCGCGTCGTTCGAGAACCGACCCGAGGACCCCGCTTCGCTCACGGACAACAACGTCACCTCGTTCTACCGCGACGCCCGCGGAGAGCTCTGGCTCACTACCTACGGCGGCGGCCTCAACCGCTTGCTCAGCACGGCCGGCGGCGGCCGCTTCGCGCACATTACCGAGGCCGACGGCCTGCCCAATGGCACTACCTACGGCATCCTCCCCGACGCCAGAGGCGATTTCTGGGTCTCCACCAACCGCGGCCTCGCCAGGATGGACCCGGCCTCTGGCGAGATGGACACCTTCGGCCCGGACGACGGCCTGCCAGGTGAGGAACTCAACGGCTACTCCTTTCTCAAGCTCCGCGACGGCCGCATGGCGTTCGGCGGCCTGAGCGGCCTCGCCGTGTTCAACCCGGACGCGATCACGGGCGACGCCCGGCCACCCCAGGCCGTTGTCACAGCGGTGCGCGTGCTCGGGCGCGAGATCGACGTGCCCGCCACGGGCGCGCCGGCTCCGATCGTGCTGACGCACCAGCAGTCCGCCATCGCGTTCGACGTCGCGGCGATGGACTTTACCGCCCCGGACCGCAACCGCTACGCGTTTCAGCTAGAAGGGCTGGAGAGCGCGTGGAGCCCGCCCAGCACACGCCGGACCGCCGCCTACACCAACCTCCGCCCGGGCCGCTACACCTTCCGCGTCCGCGCCTCTGGCGCCGACGGGGCATGGAACCCGGCAGCGCTCACGATCCCCGTCGAAGTCCGGCCCGCGTGGTGGCAGACGTGGGCGTTCCGGCTCGCCGCGGGCGCGGGGCTCCTGGCCCTCGTCGTGCTCGGCGTGCGCGAGGCCAGCCAGCGCCGCCTCCGAGCCGAGGTGCAGCGGCTCGAAACAGAGCAGCGCCTCCAGGCCGAGCGCGAGCGGATCTCGCGCGACCTCCACGACCACGTCGGCGGCCAGCTCTCTGGCCTCATCGCCAGCGCCGAGCTGGCGCGCCTGCAGCGCCGCCGGGCGTCTCGCGCCAGAGGCCAGGACGAGCGAGCAGAGGTCGGGGCCTCTGGCGAGAGGGGGAGAGCAGGCGAGTCCGCCCCGTTCCCACCAGAGGCCGACGCCATCGACCGCATTGAGGAGGACGCGCGCGAGACCATGCGGCAACTCCGCGAGACCGTTTGGGCGCTTCACCACGAGTCCGTCACGCTCGCCGACTTCCGCAGCCGCCTCGACGCCGACCTCCGCCAGAGGCTCCGCGGCCACGAGCGGCCCGTGGCAACCGTCACGCTCGACGGCGACGCCACGCACGTGCTCTCGCCGCTCCAGGCGCTGCACCTCTACCGTATCGCGCGCGAGGCCATCACCAACAGCCTCAAGCACGCCGACGCCGCCCACATCGCCGTCACGATCCGCCACAGCGCGGGCGCGGTAACGGTCGAGATCCGCGATGATGGCACGTTCCGCGCGCCGGGCGAGGAGGCCTCTGGCGACGGAGCCGCTGCCGAGGTCTCCGGCTTCGGCATGGGCTCGATGCGCGCGCGGACGGAAGCGATCGGCGGGCGCTTCGACGTAGAGACGGAGGCCGGGACCGTTGTGCGCGTCAGCGTCCCGGTATAGAGGACCCGGGCGCACACGGAAGGCCTCTGGCGCAATGCGCCCGCTTCGGCCCGCCAGGGAGAACCGTGGGTTCGGGAGAACTGCGCGGGACCTCTTCACCCGCTGCGGGCACGAGCTCGCAATGTGTAGCACGAGTGAACATGGCGTATTTCAGATCGGATACAATCTCTGGAAGGGCGTTATCCCTTTGGAAACGGACTTTCTAAGGCGATACTCCCAGCGCTCCCCATCGCGGGGCAGCAATGAGCGGGGGCCGAGCGACTGTGGTGGGACGCCCGGCCCCCGTTTTTCGGCGCGATGGAGGCGTGGAACGGCCGCCTCCCGTGTTCTGGGGAGGGGCGAGGGGATTCGGGGGGCGCACCTTGGGACTCTCGCGCTGGCGCACCGTCAGCGACCTTGGTCCCCGCCTTTTCCAGCCATGCCTCGCCTGCTCCTACTCCTCGCCTTCGCGCTCGCCTTCTCCGGCTGTTCCATCTTTGGTGGCTCCGACGATTCGGACTGCGGCAGCGGCGACCTCGCCAGCGGCTCGCTCAGCGCCACCGTCGCGGGCAACGCCTTCGACGCGGTCTGCGTCCAGGGCCAGCTCTCCAGCGGCGCCCTCGCCATCGGCGGCAACCTCGGCGCGACCGAGGGCGGCAGCCAGAAGCAGATCAACATCACGCTTCCCGGCGCGCAGGCGGGCCAGACGTACCAGATCGGCGCGCTCGGCACGGCCACCATCGCGACCTACTCCGAGCTCAGCATCGACGATCCGACCGACACCAGCCGGCTCTACACCGCCGCCCCGGGCGCCGGCAGCGGCTCCATCACCGTGGACGCCGTCTCGGCCTCTGGCGCCAGCGGCTCCTTCGAGTTCACCGCGCGGAACAGCGACGGCCAGACGGTCGCGGTCACGGGCGGACGCTTCGACATCGATTTCTAGCCCGCATCCGCATCCGCTAGAGGCTCTCCCCGTAGAGCGCTCAGGGCGGTCGCGCCAGAGGTGTCGTGGTGGGACCTCTGGCGCTTCTTTGTTTCTAGCCGTCGAGGTCGCTGAGCTGGCGGCTGCGCTCGGTCGCGATCTGCACCGCGTCGATCATCATGGTGCGGAGGCCGTGCTTTTCTAGCTCGGCGACGGCCGCGATGGTGGTCCCGCCGGGCGTGGTCACCTGATCGCGGAGGATGGCGGGGTGCTCGCCGGTTTCCTGCGCCAGCCGCGCGGCACCCAGAACGGTCTGCACCGCGAGGCGGCTGGACGTGGGGCGCGGCAGTCCCTGCTTGACGCCCGCGTCCGTTAGCCCCTCGATCAGCATGAACACGTAGGCCGGTCCGCTGCCCGAGAGCCCCGTCACGGCGTCCATCAGGTTCTCCGTCACCACCTCCACAATGCCGACGGCCTCGAAAACGGCCTGCGCCGTCGCGACGTGGCTCTCGTCGGCCCATTCGCCAGCGGCCAGGGCCGTCGCGCCTTCGTCTACGAGCGCCGGCGTGTTCGGCATCGCGCGGACGACGGGGAGCTCTTGGCCGAGCGCGCGGGAAAGCGCGCCCGTCGGCACGCCGGCAAGCGTGGAGAGCACGAGAGTGCCCGGCGCGACGTGCGGCCGGATCTCCTCCATCAGCGCCGCCACGTTCTGCGGCTTTACGCTGATGATCACGATGCTCGCGCCCGAGACCGCGCCGCGGTTGTCGTCGGAGACGTGGACGCCTGGAAACCTCTGGCGCAGCGCCTCGCGCGCGGCCTCGCCCCGGCGCGTCGCGCGGATCTGATCGGCCGGGAGGTCGCCGCCGCGCAAGAGGCCGCCGACGAGGGCGCTGCCGATGTTGCCGGCCCCGAGGACGGCGAGGGTGTGGTCGCGAAGCATAGCAGGGGAGGGGGAGAACGGGGAAGTTCGGGCCGCTCTCCGGCGCCAGAGGTGGAGATGAGCCCGATTTTCCGACCCTGGCCTCTGGCGCCAGCGGCGCGTTGACGCTCTCGCGCGCGAGGCGGTACCTTGCCTGCCCGGCGCTCCACGCAGGCGCGCCCCCCAATCTCAGCAGAACCCCACAATGGCAGACGGAGACTACGGCGCCGCGCTTGGCATGGTCGAGACCCGCGGGCTCGTCGGTGCAATCGAAGCCGCCGACGCGATGGTGAAAGCCGCTCGCGTGAACCTCATCGGCAAGGAGCAGATCGGCGGCGGTTTCGTGACCGTCATGGTCCGCGGCGACGTCGGCGCGGTCAAGGCATCCACGGACGCAGGCGCCGCCGCGGCAGAGCGCGTGGGCGAGCTCGTCTCGGTGCACGTGATCCCACGCCCGCACTCGGAAGTCGAAGCGATCCTCCCCGACGCTTCCTAAAGACCTGTGGACCGCTCCGAGTTCTCGGACATCGGCGCGCTCGGCATGTTGGAGACGCACGGCCTCGTCGCCGCCATCGAGGCGGCCGATGCCATGCTCAAAGCCGCCCCCGTGCGGCTCCTCCAGCAGCAGCGCACCAACCCCGCCCTCATCACGCACTTCGTGGTGGGGGAGGTCGGCGCGGTCCAGGCGGCCGTGGACGCGGGCCGCATGGCGGCCGAGCGCGTAGGGCGCGTCGCCGCAGCGCACGTGATTCCTCGCCCCGGCGAAGGCCTCCTGAGCACGATCGTGTTCCCGGAGACCGGGAAACCCAAGACGGCGCCGTCCAAAGCGCCCGATAAGGCCTCCGAAACTGAAGGCGCCAGTGGCCCGCCGGATGCGGCCTCTGGCGCGGACTACGCGTCGATGACGGTCCGCGAGTTGCGCTCGCTCGCGAGAGACCAGCAAGACGAGGCGATGTCGGGCCGCGAGATCGCCCGCGCGACAAAGGCGGAGCTCGTGGCCTACCTCTCGGAGGTCGCCTAGCGCCTCCATGGCCGCCCCGTCGCTCCGGACCCGGCTCCGAACGCTGTTCCCACGCTCCGACGGGCGTGGGTCCGAGGAGCCGGATACGGGTCGCAACGGGCTCGCGCTGAGCCTGTCCTTCTTGGTCGCGCTCGTGCTCTGGTTCACGTTCTCCATGCAGGAGACGTACACCACTACGATCGAGGTGCCGCTGGAGATCGCGGCGCTGCCCGACGATCAGGCGCTACGCCAGAGGCCTCCTCAGACGGCGCGCGTTAGCGTGCAAGGGCAGGGCGAAGCGCTGCTCTCGCTGACGTGGAGCCCCCCGCGCGTGCGCCTTTTCGCTGACGGGCCGACCGTGGACGTGGCCGCTTCTGTTTCGGAGTCGGGGTTGCCTGCGGGCGTGACCGTTCTCGGCGCGCAGCCGCGATCCATCCGCTTGGACCTGGACGAACGCGTCACGCGGGACCTGCCGATCCGGCTCAGAGGCTCCGTTCGCGCCGCCGCGCCGTTCGACCTCTTGAACACGCCACAACTGACCCCGGACACCGTCCGGATCACGGGATCACGAGCGCTCCTGGAAAGCTTCCAGTCGTGGCCGACGGCCCCGTTTGTCCGCAACGACGTGCGGAACGACCTCTCGACGCCGCTCGCGCTTTCGGACACGCTGGCTGGCCTCGTGGAACGCTCCATTACCACAACGGTCCTGACGGCGACCGTGGGGGAGTTCACGCGAGGGGAGATCACGCTGGACGTAGAGGTGGAGAACCTTCCGCCGGGGATCGAGACCGTTCGGTTTGAGCCCAAGCGCGTGGCGGTGGAGTACCGCGTGCCGGTGGGGGCGGCGTACGCGCAGGTGGAGCGCGCGGGCCTACGCGCAGTCGTGGACTACGCCGACATCGCGCGGGACTCCACCTCGGGTAGCGTCAGGGTAGGCATCCGCGTCCCCGAGAACATCGACGTGCGCGACGAGCGCGCGAGTCCCTCGCGCGTGGAGTACTTCTTGGTGCGCCGCGCTCCCTCGCCAGAGGACGAGTAGAGCCTCTGGCGCGCTCGGCAGCATCGCGCCAGAGGTCGGGCGGCTCTAGGCGGCGTAGGGGGCCGGCGTAAAGCGGAAGCCTCCCCCGTCCCGGCCCACGCGGCCGATGCCGGGGAACGGCATGTGGCTCGCGAACAGGTGCACCCTTTCGTCTGCGGCGCGGCCGAGAAGCTGCCGCCGCGTTGTCGCAGCCTGGGCGTCCATGTCGAAGCCGAAAAGCCATTCCGGGTGGGCGAAAAACGCCGCCGGGTGTGCTACGGCGTCGCTCACGATCATCAGGCGCGCCTCGCCAGAGGCCAGGACGAAGGCCATGTGGCCAGGCGTGTGGCCGTGGGCCGCAACGGCGGTAAAGCCCGGGACGAGTTCGTCGCCGTCGGCGTAGGTCTGCACGTTGGAGGCCGATTGCAGCGCAGCTTTTGCGGCGCTGGCCCCCTCGTTGTCGCCAGCGGCGGCGTCCAGGAACGCCATCTCTGGGGCGGGGAAGTGAACGCTCGCGTTGGGAAACGCGGGGGTGCCGCCCGGCGCAAGCCCGCCGATGTGGTCGCCGTGGAAGTGCGAGATCGCGACCCGCGTGACGGCCTCTGGCGCGATGCCGAGCGCCCGCATGGTGCCCATGAGGTCACCGCCGCCCGTCCCGGTATCGACGAGGACTGTTTCCTCCCCGGCGCGGATGAGCAGCACGCTCACGTCCGTCGGGACGCCATCGGTGGGGAGGCCGTGGCTCTCCAAGAGCGCCGTGACGGCCTCTGGCGCCACGTTCGTGCCGACGGCTGAAAGCGGAAGTACAAAGCCAGCGTCGCGGATCACGGTAACAGTCGCGCCGCCGACGGCAAAGGTGTGAGCGCTGACGGTGTGGTGGTCGGCCGCGGTGGGGGGCGTGTCGGACGTGGCGGCGCGCGCGGCGGTGGGAAGTGCGGCGGCAACGCCAAAGGCGCCGAGGCCCTTGAGAGCGGCGCGGCGGGAGAGAGGGGTGGTCATGGTCGGGCGGAGATGGGACTCTGATCTATGTTGCAACAACCATCGGCGTTCCCAGGGGACCAAGAGCCCGGAGGTGAGGCGGTAGCGCAACCGTTTGCGCCGCCTATTAAGTGGGATACGGGATGGGCCGATGAAGACCCCTGTCCCGATGCTAACCCTTTGGAGTCCCTCGCCTTTCTTGTTCTCGCCCCGCTTGCTGCCGTGCTCATGCTGGCGGTCGGGTTCGTGGCGTGGCGGCGACGGGACCGAGCGGGGGGATGGGCCCTTGTGGCGTTCTCGGCTGCGGAACTGGGGTGGCTCGTGATGGACTCCCTCTCGCTGGTCGCGCCCTCGCCAGAGGCCGCGGTGTGGTTCGCGAAGGGGACGTTGCTCTTCTCGCCCCAACTCGGGAATGCCTGGGTGGCGTTTGTGCTGAGCTACACCGAGCGCTTCTCGCGCGCGGCTCAGACTGTGGTCTGGGCGCTCGTGGCCTGGGCCTTCGTCTACGGCCTGCTCAGCCTCACCAACGACACGCACGGGCTGATCTGGTCGGAGGTGGACGTTGTGCCGGACGGACTCTTTTTCCGCGTCACCTACGCGTTGGGACCGGTGGCGTGGGTGCAGTCCGCGTTTTCGTGGGCGCTCGTGTTGTCCTCGCTCGGGGCGGTGCTGTGGGCGTACACGGGCGCCGACGCTCGCTCGCGCGCGCTTTCGCAGTGGATCGTGGCAGGCGCGCTGGTGCCGGTCGTGTTCAACGTGGTCTTTCTGGTGGGCCTCGGGCCTCTGGCGAAGGATTTCAGCCCCATCGCGATGGCCGTTTCATCAGGCGCCTTTGCCCTGGGCCTCGCGCGGTACCGCTTGTTGGATTTGCAACCGATCGCGCGGGCCGCTCTCGTCAACAGCCTGCCGGATGGGATGATGGCGATCGACGCCAGAGGCCGCGTGATCGACGTGAACCCGGCGATGAAAGCTCTCCTCGGCGACGGGGTGGCCCCTGTCGGGAAGCCTCTGGCGGAGGTGGCGCCGCGTCTGGAACAGGCGATCTCCGCTGGCGGCGGCCCGTTCCACCTGACGGCGGGCGGAGTGACCACACACTTCGACCTTAGCGTCTCGCCCCTTCTAAGCCGGAGCGGGCGCCAATTCGGTCAACTCGTGCTCCTGCACGATGTCACGCAGCGCCGCGCCGAGCGCGCCGAGCTCCGGCGGATCAACGCCGCCCTCCACAGCGCGAACGCGGAGCTCCGCGCCCAGAACGACGAACTCGACGCCTTTGGCCACACCGTCGCGCACGACCTCAAGAACTCGATCCAGGGCGTCCTGGGCTACGCCGAGATCCTCCGCGACGACGGCCCTGAACTGGACACGGACACGCATCGAGTGCTGAGTGACGACCTGGTGCGCTCGGCGTACAAGATGGACAGCATCGTGCACGAGCTGCTGCTTCTGGCGGGTGTGCGGAAGGCCGACGTAGAGCCGCGCCCGGTAAACATGGGCGGCGTCGTGCAGGAGGCGATGGACCGCGTCCGGGACGCCCGAGGGGCCTCTGGCGCTGGGTGGTCCTGCCCTGCGGCGTGGCCCGTCGTCCTGGGCCACGCGCCCTGGGTGGAGGAGATCTGGATGAACTACCTCTCGAACGCGTCCAAGTACGGCGGACCGACGGTGACGCTCGGAGCCGAGGCGACCGACAGGGGCGTCGCGCGGTTCTGGGTGCACGACGACGGTGCGGGCCTGACGCCAGAGGCGCAGGCGCGGCTGTTTGTGCCGTTCTCGCGGGTCGGTACGCAGGCCGTCGAGGGCCACGGGCTCGGCCTCTCCATCGTGCGGCGCATCGTGGAGCGGTTGGGCGGGACCTGCGGCGTCGAGAGCGCGCCAGGGTTGGGCACCCGGTTCTGGTTCGCGCTCCCGCTGGAGGGCGTCGAAACCGAAACCGCGCTGGCGATCGGCTGAGGCGTCTTTAAGCGCCAGAGGCCAGAGAATTGCGTCACCACCCGCTAGAGGTGGACCGTGGAATGCGAGTGGCGCCGCGCGAAGGCTCGCCTTGACGGGAACTGCACAGTGCGTTCATCTGTGCAGAACCCGTGACTGTCGTCTCGCTGGAGCCTCTGGCGTCGCCGGAGTCCATTCGCTCCCAGGCGTGCTCCTGTGTTTCCGCTCCCGAAGCACACGGCCACGCGTCGTCCTCGTCCGCTCCACTCCCCTCCGTCTATGTCTGACCCCCGCACCGTCGGCGTCTCGGTCACGGTCAACGGCGAGGCCCACCGCCTCGATCTCGACCCGCGCGTGAGCCTGCTCGATTTGCTCCGGCTCCACCTCGACCTCACCGGCTCCAAAAAGGGGTGCAACCAGGGCGCCTGCGGCGCTTGCACGGTGCTGCTCGATGGCGAGCGCGTCAACGCCTGCCTCGTCCTCGCCGTGAGCTGCGACGGGCAGGAGGTCACGACGATCGAGGGCATCGGCACGCCAGAGGCCCTGGCGCCGATCCAAGACGCCTTTATCGAGCACGACGGCTTTCAGTGCGGCTACTGCACGCCGGGTCAGATCCTCTCCAGCGTCGCGCTCATGGACGAGGCCGCCAGAGGCCTCCCCAGCGTGATCGACGTGGACGCGCCGCCGTGCTCCGCCGCCGAGCTCTCCGACGAGGAGATCTCCGAGCGGATGAGCGGCAACATCTGCCGCTGCGGGGCCTACCCCGGAATCCGAAAGGCGATCCACGCGGTCGCCTCTGGCGCCGCCTCCACCTCCCGCGTCGCCTCCGGTGCCGCCCAGCCCGCGACCGCATGACGCCCTTTTCCTACTCCCGGCCCACGAGCGTCGCCGACGCCGTCGCTGCGCTCGCCGAGCCCGGCGCCCGCCTGATGGGCGGCGGCACCAACTTCGTAGACCTGATGCGCAAGGGCGTCGAGGCGCCCGATCACGTCGTGGACGTGCACGGCCTGCCGCTCGGCACCATCGGTGAGGCCTCTGGCGGCGGGCTCCGCATCGGCGCGCTCGTCTCCAACACGGCCCTCGCGAGCGACGAGCGCGTGCGCCGCGACTACCGGATGCTCTCCGAGGCGCTGCTCTCCGGCGCCACGCAGCAGCTCCGCAACCGCGCCACGACCGCCGGTAACGTGCTCCAGCGGACGCGGTGCACCTATTTCATGGAGCCGGAGTACCCCTGCAACAAGCGGGAGCCCGGCAGCGGCTGCCCTGCCAAGACGGGCTTCAACCGCATCCACGCGATCCTGGGCGAGAGCGAGCACTGCATCGCGACGCACCCGTCCGACATGTGCGTGGCGATGGCGGCGCTGGACGCGACCGTCCACGTGACCGGCTCGCAGGGAGACCGCGAGATCCCGTTCGTGGACTTCCACCTGCTCCCGGGCGACTCGCCAGAGGCCGAAACGGTCCTCCGTGCCGACGACGTCATCACCGCCATCACGCTTCCTGAGGCCTCTGGCGCGAGCCGCAACTCGGTCTACGTCAAGGTCCGCGACCGGCAGAGCTACGCCTTCGCGCTCGTCAGCGTCGCTGCCGGGATCGAGCTGGACGCCAGCGGCCAGATCGCCGACGTGCGGATCGCCCTCGGCGGCGTGGCGCACAAGCCCTGGCGCGCCTCTGGCGCCGAAGGGTTGCTCCGAGGCAGCGCTCCCACCGAGGACGCCTTCCGCGAAGCCGGCGAGGCCATCGTGGCCGACGCCAACGGCTACGGCCACAACGATTTCAAGATCACCCTCGCCCCGCGCACCGTCGCCCTCGCCCTCAACAAGGCGCTCGGCCTCGCGCAGCGCGCCACCGGAGACGCCCGATGAACACGCACCCCACCTCCGTTATCGGGCAGTCCACGCGGCGCGTGACCGGCCCGCTGAAGGTCTCCGGACAGGCCACCTACGCCGCCGAGTTCTCCAAGGACTTCGGCGACGAACTGGCCCACGCCGTGATCGTCAACGCGTTCGCCGCCAGCGGCCGCATCACCTCCATCGACATCGCCGAGGCGGAGGCGGCCTCTGGCGTGATCCGCGTGTTTACGCACGAGAACGCGCCGGAGCTGCCGTACAAGGAGCCGCTCATGCGCCCGCAGGTGCAGCCCCAGGTGGGCGACCCGCTCCGCCCGCTCCAAACCGACCAGATCTACTTCAGCGGCCAGGCCGTCGCGGTCGTCGTGGCGGAGTCGTTGGAAGAGGCCGAGCACGCCGCGACGCTCGTGCGCGTGCACGTGGACGAGACGCCCGCCGATACCGACCTCCACGCCGCGCGCCAGAGGCCTCTGGCGGAGGAAAAGCAGGACACGCCGCGCGTCTCGGCGCCGAAGAAGCCCGCCGAGAACGCCAAGATGACCGGCCGCCCCGCCGATGTCACCGTCGGCGACCCCGACGCGGCGTTTGAGTCGGCGGCGCACACGGTCGATCTGGAGATCGAGGTCAAAACGCTCGTCAACAACCCCATCGAGCCGCACGCGACGATCGCGTGGTGGGAGGGCAGCCACCTCACGGTCCACGACAAGAACCAGTGGGTGGACAACGCGCGCAAAAAGCTCGCGCTGGCCTTTGGCATCCGCGAGCAGGAGATCGACCTCAAGGTGGACGCGCTCAACAAGGCGAAGGACGCTGTCGAAGACGCGCTCGGCGTCGAGGAGTCCAGCGTGCGCGTGGTCTCGCCGTTTACGGGCGGCGGCTTCGGCTCCGGCCTGCGGACGTGGCCGCACACGTTTCTGGCCGCCCTGGCCGCGCGCGAGCTGGAACGGCCCGTTCGGCTCGTGCTCTCGCGCCAGCAGATGTTCAACTCGGTCGGCCACAGGCCGCACAACGTCAACCGCGTGCGCCTCGGCGCCGACGCGGACGGGCGGTTGCAGAGCGTGATCCACGAGGCGTGGCAGGAGACCTCGGTGTACGAGGAGTACACGATGAACCTGCTCAACACCACGCGCATGGCCTACGCCACGTCCAACCTGCGCACGACGTACCGGTTGGTCCCGCTCAACGTCCAGAGCCCGACATCGATGCGGGCGCCCGGCGAGGCCTCTGGCGCGCACGCGCTCGAGCTCTCGATGGACGCCCTCGCCTACGAGATCGGGATGGACCCGCTGGAGCTCCGGCGGCGCAACAACTCCACGCACGACGTGCAGGGCACGCCGTTCTCGTCCAAGCACCTCGCCGAGGCCTACGACCTCGGCGCCGAGCGCATCGGCTGGGCCGACCGCACGATGGCGCCGCGCTCCATGCGCGACGGTGATGACCTGATCGGCCTCGGCGTCTCGTCGGCGTTTTACCCCGCCAACCGGCTCAAGGCCAGCGCGTCGGCTCGGCTCCGCCCTGATGGCACGGCGCAGATCCACAGCGCGTCCTCGGACATGGGCCCCGGCACCTACGTCTCCATGACGATGGTCGCCGCCGACACGCTCGGCCTGCCGATGGAGAAGGTGGAGTTCGCCCTCGGAGATAGCGACTTCCCGCACGCGCCCGTCCACGGCGGCTCCATGACGATGGCCTCGGTTGGCCCCGCCGTTAAAGCCGCTTGCGAGGCCGCCGTGCAGTCCGCCATCAAAGTGGCCGTCGACGATGACGCCTCGCCTCTGGCGGGCGCGAAGGCGAGCGACGTGCGGCTGGAGCACGGCGAACTCATCGGGCCGGGCGGGCGCGAGCCGCTCATGGACGTCGTCAAGCGACACGGCGAATCCATCGAGGCGACGGCGTCTTCGGGGCCGAACAAGCTCCAGATGCTGATGCCCTCGGATTACGCCTTCCATTCCTACGGCTGCGTGTTCGCTCGCGTCCGCGTGGACAGTCGGACCGGCGAGCCGCGCGTCGAGAAGGTGGTCGCGGTCAACGATGTCGGCAAGGTCATCAACCCCAAGACGGCCGCCTCGCAGACCATCGGCGGCGTCGTGATGGGCATCGGGATGGCGCTGATGGAGGAGGCCGTGTTGGACCCGGTCTACCACCGCTACGCCAACGATTCCTTTGCCGAGTACCACGTCGTCACCAACCGCGACGCGCCCGAAATCGAGGCGCACTTCGTCGGCGAGCCGGACTACAAGCTGAACCCGCTCGGCGCCAGAGGCGTCGGCGAGATCGCGACCGTCGGCACGTCCTCGGCGGTCGTCAACGCGCTCTACCACGCCACGGGCGTGCGCGCGCTCGACCTCCCGGCGACGCTCGACAAGTTCCTCTAGTGCCGGCCCCGCTCTCCCTGGCCTCTGGCGCCGATCTTCTCGCCAGAGGCCGTCATGCGTGAACTCAAGGACATCGCCGCCCGCGCGAGTGTGCTCCGCCAGAGGCGCGAGCCGTTCACCGTCGCGACGGTTGTGCGCGTGGAGGGCTCGGCGTATCGGCGCGAGGGCGCCCGGATGCTCGTGGAGCGCGATGGGCAGGCGACCGGTGCCGTCAGCGGCGGCTGTTTGGAGGGCGAGGTGATCCACCAAACGCGAGAGGCGCTGGCCTCTGGCGAGCCGCTGCTCGTGAGCTACCGGCTGGGCCACGGCGACCCGATGCTGGACGCCGTCCTCGGCTTCGGGAGCGGCTGCGACGGGACTGTCTGGCTCTTGATTGAGCCCGTTTTACCCGGAGCCGACGTCCCACTCGGGCCCCTGGCGGCGACCGCCGCGCTGGACTCGCGCCACACCGGCTCGCTCGCGACGGTCTTCGCGTCGGAAGATCCCGCGCTCGTCGGGCGGCGGCGCCTCGCGCTGGACGGTGAGGCGCCGCGCTCGACGCTCTCCCCGTCGCTCGACGCGCGCGTCGCCTCGGCCCTGGCCTCTGGCGCCAGAGGCCCGCATCGGCCGGCCGTGTTGCATCTCGACGGCGCCGACGTTCTCGTTGAGCCCGTTCGCCCGCCGATCCGCCTGGCCGTTTTCGGGCACGGACCCGACGCCGTCCCGCTCGTTCGCGCCGCGTACGCGCTAGGGTGGGCGACGACGCTTGTCGGCACACGCCCGCCCGAGGAACTGGCCGCGCGCTTTCCTGAGGCCGACGAGCGCCGGGTACTCACGCACGCCGAGGAGGTGCAGGAGCACATCGAGATCGACGCGCGTACCGCCGCCGTTGTGCTCACCCACGTCTACCTCCGCGACCGCGTGCTCTTGCGCGGACTTCTCGCCTCTGGCGCGTTCTACGTGGGCGCGCTAGGCTCGCGCGGACGCGCCGCCCGCCTCCGCGCCGACCTCGCCGACGCGGGCGTTACGCCAGAGGCCATCGCGAGGCTGCGCGCACCCGTCGGGCTGGACCTGGGCGCCGAAACGCCCGAGGAGATCGCCGTCGCCATCGTTGCCGAGGTCCTCGCCGCCGACCGCGGGCGCTACGCGAGGCCGCTGGCGCAAACTGCCGTGACCGCGCCAGAGGCCGCGTCGTGCAGCACCTGACGGCGCTCGTCCTCGCCGCGGGCCGGTCGTCGCGGATGCCGCGCGAGAATAAGCTCCTGGCCGACCTGTGCGGCGAGCCCGTCCTGACGCACGTTCTGCGTCTCGCGTCTGGCGCGCCGTTCACCAGTGCCGTCGTCGTGACCGGACACGACCGCGAGGCCGTCGAATCGCTGGCCTCTGGCGTAGGACTCCGCACCGTCCACAACGCCGAGTGGCGCGAGGGCATGGGCACTTCGCTCGCCGTAGGCGCTAAAGCGGTCTCGCCAGAGGCCGACGCGCTGGCGGTTCTCCTGGGCGACGTGCCGCTCGTGCGGCGCGCCACGCTGGAGCGCCTCTGGCGCGAGGCGTCGCCCGAAGCCATCGTGCGGCCGATCTATCGTGGCCAGCCGGGGCACCCGGTCGTCTTCGGCCGCGCGTTTCTCCCGGACCTCCTCCGCGTCCGCGGCGACGACGGCGCGCGCTCGGTTCTCCAGGCCCACGCCGCGCACGTCGTCCGCGTCCCGACCGACGATGAGGGCGTGGCGATGGACGCCGACACGCCAGAGGCTCTCGCGAGGCTCCGCACCCGGTTCTGAGGGGAGGCGCGGACTCACACCTTCGGCACCGCGCCTCCGGCCCGTCCGCTCCGCCAGAGGCCTCTGGCGCTACAGTTCCAGCGCGTAGCTCAGCACCGGGAGCGGGTAGCCCTCGCGAATCTCGACGACATCGCGTACCCGCAAGTCGTAGTCCCACGCGCTGTCTTTCGCGAGCAGGGCGTTCTTGAGTTGGAGCGACCAGACATGCGCAGCACGGCGTCCGTTGACGCGGTAGGTCAGCGTCAGGTCGGCCACCCACGAAGCCGGACTACGGTCTTCGAAGGCACGCGACTCGTCGTAGATGACCTCCTCGCGCAGACGCGAGAGCGCGACGTCGACGGGGCTGCGGCGCTCGCCGCCGACGGCCGAGACGCGTACGTTGACGCCTAGCAGGTTAGCGCGGCCCACGCGCACCTCGTGCCCAGCCAGGGCGTTCACCGCGTAGCGCTGATCGAACCGTGTCGGGCGCCAGAGGCCGTCGCCGCCACGGTAGCGCGACCGGTACAGCGACCCGGTCGCGAGGGCGTAGAAGCCGCCGCGCAGGGACCGCTCCACGGTCATCTCGATCCCGATGTTCTCGCCCACGCCGTCGTTGACGAGCGCTTCGGCGAAGGTCCAGTCCTGGCGGATGTTGAGCAGCGAGAACGAGCTGTCGGCGATCACGGGCACGTCGAACAGCCGCTGCGCATAGGCCTCGGCCTGCACGCGGACCGCGTTTGAGAGCTGCCGGGAATAGCCCGCGACGAGATGGTGCGCGCGTGCGAGTCCGAGGTCGCGGTTCGGCTCCGACATGCCATCGGGTCGCACGAGGTAGAACCGCAGGTCCTCCCGCTGGCTGTGGAGCCCGTACCCGAGCGTGATCTCCTGGCCTCTAGCGAAGGCCCAGGACGCTCCCACGCGGGGCTCGATCGTCGTCTGGCCCGTCAGGGCGAAGTGCTGCGCATGGGCGCCGGCATTCAGCGTAACGCCAGAGGCCAGCGTCAGGCGCGACTGGGCGAAGGCCTCCAGCCACTCGCTCGTCCCGCTCCCGACGGCCACGGGCGCCAGAGGCGGTTGCTGATCGGGGGCGATCCGGAGGTCGAGGTCGTACCCGATCCGTTGGAGGCTGACGCCTGTGGTCGTGAGGTGGCGGGGGCTCCACTTGTGTGTGAGCGTGGCGCCGAGGCTCGCACGCGAGGTCGTTTTCTTCAGCGTGAGGTCGGGCTGGAGGTCGAGGTCGTCGGAAAAATGCTGCTGGTCCCACTCGGTGCGCTGCGCGGTGAGGGCCGCCGTGGTGCGGAGGTAGGTCCGCGTGCCGAGCACGAGGTGGTGGGAGAGGCCGCTGGCGCCGACGCCGAGGTCGACATCGAAGCGGGTGCGATCCCAGAAATCCGAGGTCCAGGTCGTGGAGTCGGGGTTCTCGACGAGCGTTTGCCCGTCCAGGCCGCCAATGCCCCAGAGCTCGAACCGTCCGGCGCCTCGGGTAGGGAAGGCGAGTTTGAAGGAGAGATCCTGGTAGGTCGCGCCGGCATCGGTCGGGAGCAGCGGCAGGAGCAGGCCAAGCGTGGAGTACCGATAGTTGACGAGGTACGTGGAGGGGGCACCCATCTGGATCGGACCCTCAGATGCGACCTCCAGGCCGATAAGTCCCGCTTTCAGCGTGTGCTCGCGCGTGGCGGGGTTGCCCGTGCGGAAGTGCATTTCGAACACGCCGGAGAGAGCGTTCCCGTACTCAGCCGGGAAGGCGCCCGTGAACACGTCGGAGTCTGCCAGCAACTCCCCACTGAAGAGCGTCAGGCCGCCGCCGCCGGCTACCGAGAGCCCTGCGAAGTGGTTGGGGTTCGGAATCTCGACGCCTTCGAGACGCCAGAGGACGCCTTTGGGAGCGTTGCCACGGATGGCGATGGCGTTGTCGGCGATGCCACTGCCGGTGGGCGCGACGCCCGCGAAAGACGCCGCGAGCCGGGCGGGGTCGTCCACCGCGCCTGCAAAGCGGCTCGTCTGCTCAGCTGAAAACGAGCGGGCGCTCACCGTCGCCATTTCGTTGCGAGGCCGACCGTCCAGTCGAGCCGCGCTGACGACCACCTCCTCGCCTGCCAGGACAGCCTCTGACAGCGCGATCTCCAGAACGGTCTCCTGGCCCGCGCTAACGAGCACGTTGGGAAGCCGGAGCGACTCATACCCGAGGGAGCGGACTTCGAGAGTGTGTCGGCCGAGCGGGACGCGCTCCACGGCGAAGCGCCCGTCGGTGTCGCTCGCAGACCCCAGCAGAGGTTCGGAGTCAACGACGAGGACCGTCGCGCCGATGACTGGCGCGCGGGTGTCGCGGTCCAGCACCGAGCCGCGGATGGTTTGCACCGACTGCGCGAGCGCGGCAGACGGAAGGAGAAGCAGGAGCAGCAGGAGAGAGCGCACGGAGAGAGGTGGGCAAGAGGGGCGGCCCATCCCCGGACGGGGCAGCCGTCCCGCAGCCTACCCGGCAGGCCTCTGGCGAGCGCTCACGCCCGTCCATCTGGACCCCGTATCAGGTCCCATCCCGCTGGTCTGGACTCTCAGGCGGCCGTGTTTTGCCTCTGGCGGTAGGCCGAGGGCGTCAGGCCGGTGAGCCGCTTGAACGCCGCATTGAACGACGACTTCGCGTTGAACCCTGCCTCCATCCCGATCGCTAAGACCGTCAGGTGGGCGCAGGCCGGGTCCACGAGCCGCTCTTGTACCTCGCGCACGCGGTACCCGTTGACGAAGTCGTAGTAGCTCTGCCCGAGGTGCGTGTTGAGCACCTCGGTGAGGTTGTGCGGCGTGATGCCGAGAGCGTCAGCGAGGTCTGACAGCGTGAGGTCGCCACGCCGGTAGATGTGCTCGGTTTCCATGAGCGCGAGCAGCCGCTCGCGGTGCCGTGCCGCTTCCTCCGGCCGCATCCCGGAGCGCGCGTACGCAGGCTCTGACGGGGCCTCTGGCGCAGGTGAAGCCTCATGGTCCTGTACCGTCGCGCCAGAGGCCGGATCGGGAGCGAAGAGGCTCGGGTGGCGCAGGCCGAAGTAGCCGAGCGCGTACACGAAGACCGTCACGCTGAGAAGGGTGAGATCGTCGTAGATGGCGCTCGGGTCCATCCCCAGCGTCGGCACGTGGTCTCGGACGCCGGCGGCGTAGAGCACGGTGACGACTGTGAGCAGAGCGAGCACGCTGACGGCGAGCGCGCGAAGCCAGCGGAGCGAAACCGAATCGACGGGCGCCTCCTGGTCGCGCACCCGGGCGCGGTGCCGCCGAAGCAGCGCCACCACGAGGGCGATGTAGACGAAGCCGTGGACGAGCTTCAGGGGGTTGATGATGGTCAACGCCCCGGTCTGGAACGACGCTCCGGGGTCGTTTAGCAGCGCCAGCTTCTCCGTGCCGGGCAGAAGGTAGTAGGGGACGAGGAACAGCGACAGCAGCACGAACGGCGCCAGATGCCACAGGTCGGTCCGCTTCATCTCCGGGCGCTCGGCTGTGAACGTGCGGACGTAGAGATAGAACAGCGGGCCGTACAGAAACCCGATCGGCAGGTCCAGACCGATGAGGGCCGGAACGACCGCGCTCGCGTCCGTGGCGTGGTACACCGCCATCGCGAGGTCGATCGAGAACACGAGCACGACTGCGGCGAGCAGCCGGTTGGGTAGCGCGTTGCGGTGCCGGCTCGCGAGCACGGCGGCGAGGAACAGCCCCTGGGTGGCTCCCAGCAGGTAGATCACTGCCATCGCGTTGCTGAAGCTCGGGCCGTCCATCCGAAGGGGGCTGGTGTAGGGCCCAAGGTATCGGTCTCCAGAGACATCCCGTGCCTCGGGTGCGCCTCTGGCGCCAGAGGCGCGTCGGCAGCGCGCGCGTGCGGCTCAGCTCTCGCCAGAGGCCTCTGGCGCCTCGCTCTCGCCAGAGGTTTCGGTTCCCGTCGCCTGTGGCGCGTCTTCCTCCGCGTAGCGCCGCACGCGCTTCTCGATGGACTCCGCTTCGTCGCGCGCGCGCAACTGCTCCAGGCGCACCCGCAAGCGGCCCTCGTAGCCCTGGTCGGAGGGCTCGTAGAAATACGTGCCCTGCATCCCGCCCGGGAGGTACTGCTCCGGCACGTAGTGGTCCTGATAGGCGTGGGGGTACTTGTAGCCTTTGCCGTGGCCCAGGCCCTTTTTGTCTCGCGAGCCGTCCTTGAGGGCGTTCGGCGGGTCCTCGGTCCGCTCCTTTTCCACGTGCGCGAGAGCGGAGAAAAACGCGAATCCGCTGTTGCTCTTCGGCGCCGTCGCGAGGTAGAGGCAGCACTCGGCGAGCATGAAGCGGCCCTCGGGCATCCCCACGCGGTCGAACGCCTCGGCGCAGGCGACGGCCATGCGCATCGCGTTGGGGTCGGCCATGCCGATGTCCTCGCCGGCGAAGATCAGCATCCGGCGGAAGACGAAGCGCGGGTCCTCGCCGGCGTAGATCATCTTCGCCATCCAGTACAGCGCCGCGTCGGGGTCCGACCCGCGCATGCTCTTGATAAACGCGCTGATGGTGTCGTAGTGCGCGTCGCCGTCCTTGTCGTACAGCACGGCGCGCTTCTGGATCGATTCCTCGGCCTCCAGCAGGCCGATCTCGATGGCGCCAGAGGCCGCGGGGGGCGTCGTCTCGACGGCCAACTCTAGCGCGCCGAGGATGGAGCGCGCATCGCCGTTGGAGGTGCTGACCAGGTGCGCCATCGCCTCTGGCGCGAGGACGACGTTTTGGCGGCCGTAGCCACGGTCGGGGTCGCCCAGCGCCTGGCGCGCGATCTGCTCCAGGTCGGCCTCCGTCAGCGGCTGGAGCTCAAAGATGCGCGAGCGTGAAACGAGCGCCTTGTTGACCTCGAAGTACGGGTTCTCGGTCGTCGCGCCGACAAACGTGACGGTCCCGTTCTCGACGTGCGGGAGCAGCGCGTCCTGCTGGGACTTGTTGAAGCGGTGCACCTCGTCCACGAACAGGATCGTGCCCTGACCGTGGTGCTTGAGCCTCTGGCGCGCGGCGTCGATCTGCGCCCGAATGTCGGCCACGCCTGCGAGGACGGCGTTGAGGCTCGCGAAGTGCTTGCTCGTCGTGTTCGCGATGATCCTCGCGAGCGTGGTCTTGCCGGTTCCGGGCGGGCCGAACAGGATGAGGCTCGTCACGCGGTCGGCCTCGACAGCGCGGCGGAGCAGCTTGCCCTGTGCGAGGAGGTGGCCCTGGCCCGCGAACTCGTCCAGCGTGCGGGGGCGCATGCGGTCCGCCAGAGGCGCGGAGCGTTGGCGGCGAGCGGTGGCGGCGGCGTCGAAAAGGTCGTCGGGCATGGCGCAAGATGCCGACCTGAGCGGGCGTTGGCGCAAGAGGCCCGCAGCGTTCTGCGTGAAGCCTCGGGCGCTAGTCCCGCTGGTCCTAGCCTCGGGCGAGGAGGTCCTGCGTCTCGGGGTGGCTCTCCATGTACGACTCGACAAACGGGCACTCGGGAAGCACCTTGAGGTCGTTCTCGCGCGCGTGCTGGAGCCCGGCCTCAACCAGCTGGCTGCCGATGTCCTGCCCGCGGTCGGGCTCGGGGACGCGCGTGTGGACAAACGCGATGGTGCCGCCGCCGGCCCGGTACCCGAGTTCGGCGGTGCCGTGCTCGGTATCGGCAGTAAAGCGGTTGTGGGCGGAGTCGTGTTGGACAGTCATGGCGGCTGGAAGGGGGGCGCGGTGCACGACGCGCGGACCGCCACGGATCCGCCAGAGGCCCCAACGCCACGCGCCGACGGTGACCCATCCGTGGCTCTAGACGCCCGGCCGCTGGCGCCAGAGGCAAGCGCGAGGCAGCTTCACGCAGTACCCGGTACCCAGCACCCAGCGGCTACAGGTCGCCCTCCTGGGGTCGGATCAGGATCTCTTCGACGACTGCGCCGCGCGGCATTGAGGTCGCGGCGACGACGGCCTGCGCGATGGCCTCTGGCGGCATGAGCCGGTGCGGCGGTACGTCCACGCCCTCCCACGACGGCGTGAGCGTTGCGCCGGGGAGGACCGTGATGACGCGGAGGCCCCGGCTCTTGGTTTCCTCGCGGAGCGTCCGCGCGAGGCCGAGCAGGCCGTGTTTCGCCGCGCCGTACGCGGCCCCGCCGGGGTACCCGCGCGTGCTCGCCACGCTCGCCATGAACACGATGTCGCCAGAGGCGTCCGCCTCCGCGCCAGAGGCCCCGGCGTCGCCCCGGGCCAGCATCGCGGGAAGGAAGGACTGCGTGACCAGAAACGCGCTCGTGAGGTTGACCTCGATCTGGGAGCGGAAGGCCTCTGGCGTGATCTCCAAAAACGTCCCGGGCACGAACACGCCGGCGTTGTTCACGAGGATGTCGGGCGCGCCAAAGCGGTCCAGGACCTCGCCGGAGGCGCGCGCTACCTGGTCCCCGTCGGTCACGTCGCACGCGAAGACCTCGGCCTCGGCGCCCGCTTCGCGGCACTCCGCGGCAACGGCTTCGAGGTTTCTGACGTTGCGCGCGAGAAGGGCGAGCCGGACGCCAGAGGCCTGGGGCGCCCGCGCGTAGCCGAGCGCGACGGCGCGGCCGATGCCTTGGCTCGCGCCGGTGATGACGATGGTCGGCATAGTGGGGAAGAGGGAAAGGCGGGGGAACGCGCCGCCAGAGGCGCGGGTCCGAACGGCCTACTCACCCCCGATCCGTCCGTATGCCCCTGCTCTCGTCCGATTCCGTCGCCCTCGTTACTGGCTCCAGCCGCGGCGCGGGTGCCGCCATCGCCAAGGCCCTCGCGCGCGAAGGCGCCGCCGTGTGCGTCAACTACCTCCACAGCGCCGACAAGGCCTCTGGCGTCGTGGCCGAGATCGAGGCCGCGGGCGGCCGCGCGTTCGCGCACGGGGCCGACGTGACCGATCGCGACGCCGTGCAGGGCATGATCGAGGCGATTCAGGAGCGTTACGGCCGCATCGACATCGCCGTCTCGAACGCGCTGCCGTCCTACTCCTTCGATCCGTCCGCGCGCTACGTCGGGATCGAGACCGCCGAGTGGGAGGACTTCAACCGCCAGTACGAGGGCGCCGTGCGGGCCGCGTTCCACCTCGCGCAGGCGCTCACGCCCGTCATGCGGGAGCAGGCCTCTGGCGGCTCCATCGTGCACATCGGCACCAACCTCGTGTACAACCCGGTCGTGACGTACCACGACTACACCGCCGCCAAGGCCGGGCTCGTCGGCCTCACACGGACGCTCGCGAAGGAGCTCGGTCCCCACGGCATCCGGGTCAACCTCGTGGCCGGCGGCCTGCTCCAGACGACGGACGCCAGCGCGGTGACCTCCGACGAGGTGTTCGAGTTCGTCCGGCAGGGCACGCCGCTGCAGCAGACCGTCACGCCAGAGGAGTTCGCCGACGCCGTCCTCTTTTTCGCCTCGCCGCTCTCGCGGACTGTCACCGGCCAGTCGCTCGCCGTCGACGGCGGCCTGACGATGGCGTAGGGGGGAGAAGGATAGGGGATGCGCGATGGAGGGATGAGCCGTGCCTCTGGCGCCAGAGGCACGGTTCTGCACGAAAGGCGAGGGACAGTAGGTCTCGGGCTCGCCAGAGGCCTCTGGCGAGCGCTGGACGGGGGGCGGCGTTCTGTGCCGCGGCGGCACAGGCCTACCATCGCTCCTCGCTCTCGCGTAATCTGGCGCGATGCGACGGACCTTCCTGCTCTTCCTGTTTCTCTCGGCGTGCAGCGCCGACGTGCCACCGACGCTTCCGGAGTTCGTCCACGTCCGCCTGGACGGCGACTCTCTCCGCATCGGCGCGCGCAACCCGCTCGCCTCGCCCGCGACGTTCGCCGTCGAGGCGCCAGAGGCCTCGCGCACCGTCGTGCTCGCGGCAAAGGACAGCGCGGAGATCGTCACGCTCCCTCTCGCCGGCCGCGACTCAGCCGCTGTGGCGGGCGGCCTCCGCGTCTCGGCGATCGTCGGGGACTACCGCGCCCAGCCCGACACGTCGGCGCGGTACGCGTTCCCGTTTCCGCGGGGGCGCTCGTACAGCGTGATCCAGGCGTATGAGGGCTCGTTTTCTCACACCAGCGACTACTCGCGCTACGCGGTCGACTTCTCGCTCGCGGTCGGCGATACGGTGACGGCGGCGCGGGATGGCGTCGTGGCGACGGTCGTGGAGCGGTACACGCGAGGCGGCAACGACCGCTCGCTGCGCGACGAGGCCAACTTCGTCACGCTACACCACGCCGACGGGATGCTCTCGCAGTACGTCCACCTCGCGCCCGATGGCGCGCTCGTCGAGCCGGGCGACTCGGTGCGCGTCGGCGACGCCATCGGCATCTCCGGAAGCACGGGATTCACGAGCCGGCCCCACCTCCACTTCAACGTTCTCCGGCCGGTCGTCGGCGATGCGGGGTCGATCCCGGTGCGGTTTGAGCGCGTCGAAGGCCGCGCGCTCCGCAAGGGGGACCGCGCCCGGCACTAAGGCCTCCGACGCCAGAGGCTAGACCTCCTCCAGCGTGGACGTGCCCGTGCCGCCGTCGGTCCACTCCCAGACCTCATGGAGGCGCAGGCGGCCGTCCGGCAGCACCTCCGGGACCGAGTGGCAGGAGCCCGTCCGCATCGCGCCAGAGGCATCTACATGCGCGTATCGCATATCCAACGCGCCTCTGGCGTCGACCGTCGCGATCAGCGTGCCCATCTGGACCTCGCCGCCGCGGTAGGTGGCCCACACCACGTTGCCTTTCTGGCGGTAGTCGAACCGCGTGGCCTCGCCCACGTCGCCCTCGCCAGAGGCCGTCGGCGCAAAGCGGCGGCCGTCATAGTTGGGTCGGCTCATGTCTCTGACGGGAAAGAGGAGAGGGCCGCCTCTGGCGCAGAGGCCGGTGCGAACCGATGAGCGACGCCAGAGGCGGCTACCGAACGGCGAGGCGCATAAACTCGGCGCGCGTGTTGTCGTTGTCGAGAAAGGCGCCGCTCATGGCGCTCGTCGTCGTGGACGAGTTCTGCTTCTCGGCGCCGCGCATCATCATGCACAGGTGCTGCGCTTCGATGACGACGGCCACGCCCTCGGGCTCCAGCACGCGCTCGATGGCGTCGCGGATCTGGATGGTCAGGCGCTCCTGCACCTGGAGCCGCCGCGCGAACACGTCCACGATGCGCGGGATCTTGCTGAGCCCGACGATCTTGCCGTTGGGGATGTACGCCACGTGCGCCTTGCCGAAAAACGGCAGCATGTGGTGCTCGCACAGGCTGTAGACCTCGATATCCTTGACGAGCACCATCTCGGAGTACGACTCCTCGAACACGGCGCTTCGCAAGATGGCCTCGGGATCGAGTTGGTACCCGTGGGTGAGGAACTGCATCGCCTTCGCGACGCGCTCGGGCGTCTTGAGCAGCCCCTCGCGCTCGGGGTCCTCGCCCACGAGTTGCAACTGCCGGTGCGTCAGCGTCGAGAGCTCTCGCGTTGTGGCCTCGTGGTACACGTCCTGCCGCTCGTAGAGGAGCGGTGAGGCGAACTCGGTCGCGCGGTCACTCGCACCGCCGGGTTCGCCGACGGTGTTGGCAAAGGCGTCAGAATCGTGGGAAAAGCTACTCACCTCGGTATACCACGCTGTTGTTGGGGGTCTCGCGGAGGACGAGCTCGTAAAGGCGTCCGCTGCCCGGGATGGCGTCTTGGAGCTGCTCCCAGATCGCGATGGCGAGCGTTTCCGTAGAGGTCATGCGGCCCTTTAGAAACGGTACGTCCAAGTTCAGGTTTTTGTGATCCAGCGGCTCTTCCACGCGGTCGCGGATGACCTGCTTGAGGTCGGCGAGGTCCACCACGAAGCCGGTTTCAGGATCGGGCTCTCCGGCCACGGTCACGTCCAACTCGTAGTTGTGTCCGTGCCAGTTGGAGCTGTTGCACTTGCCGAAGGTCTCGCGATTCCAGTCGTCGGACTTCTCGGGGTTGTGGAGGCGGTGGGCCGCATTGAAGTGGGCCTTCCGCGTGACGTAAACGGTGGGCATGGGCGGGGGCGGTGTCGTTTCGCGAGGGTACCCCGAGCCTCTGGCGGCGTTCCGAGCCGGCCGGGGGGCGCCCGGCACTGGGATCGCCAGAGGCCCCACGTGGGTCCGCTGGCGTCGGCCGTGCGCTGCGGCGCCGTTCTCGGATCGCGCGAAGCGCCAGAGGCCGGGCACCACCCGGGCACGTGGGGCGTTCGCCCCGCGGTTCTCGCGAGAGGACTCCATCGCTACTCTGTGTGACCCCTCCGCCGATCCTATGCTCGTTCGTTTCGCCGCCCTCGCCCTCCTCGCGCTGCCTCTGACGGCGCAGGCCCAGACCTCTCCTCTGATTGCCGACGACCCCGTCGGCGGCGTGCTGGACGCTGGGGATAGCATCTTCGGAGACGGCTCCTACTTCGATCTCTACACATACTACGGCACGCCCGGCGAGACGGTCGTGATCACGCTGCGCTCCTCGGACTTCGACGCCTACCTCATCGGCGGGCCGACGTTGGAGGAGGCGCTGGCCGTGATGCACGAGGACGACGACAGCGGCGGCGGAACGGACGCGGAGCTGGTCGTCGAGATCGGCGCCTCGGGCGAGTACGTGGTCCTCGCCAACACGTATGAGGAAGGGGGAACGGGCGCCTACGTGATCGTCGCCAGCTCGCCGGTGGAGTAGCGCCCGGCCTCTGGCGCCAGAGGCTCCCGTGATCTCGGGATGGAAGGGGAAAGGCGTGCTCAGTATTCTGAGCGCACACAGCGTTTCCCACCATGATGTCCCTTCGCGCGCCTCTCGTTGTCCTCGTCGCTCTGCTGACCGCAGCGCCCGCCTTTGCCCAGTTCGGCAGCGGGCCGCGGCGGATCGCCGATGGGGAAACGCTCCAAGGAACGCTCACGGCCTCAGACCCGAGGTTGGACGACGGCTCGCACTACGACCTGTACGTCTACCGCGGTGCGGCCGGGGAAACGGTCACGTTCACGATGCGCTCGGCGGATTTTGACGCGTACCTGATCGGGCCGGACGTGACGAACGACGACGGCGCGGGCGGGACCGACGCCGAGCTGACGCTCACGCTAGACGCCTCTGGCGAGGTCCAACTCCGCGCCAACTCGATCTCCGCGGGCGCCACCGGGCGGTACTCCCTCCAGGCGGCGTCTATTTCGGGCGGCACCGGGCAGATCGTCGGGCGCCTGATCCAATCCGGTGAGACGCTGCGCGGCACGCTAGAGGCCTCGGACCCGACGCTGAGCGACGGCTCGCACGTGGACCTCTACACCTACCGCGGGACGCCCGGCGAGACGGTCACGTTCACGATGCGCTCGACCGCGTTCGACGCGTACATGACGGTCGGCCAAGTGACCGATGGCACCTTCGCGCCAGAGGCCAACGACGACGATGGCGCGGGGGGGACGGACGCGCAGCTCGTGCTCTCGGTCGGCCCGTCAGGGCAATTCGTGGTACAGGCCAACTCCGTGCGCGGCGGCGCGACGGGCGCGTACACGCTTTTTGCCGAGGCCTCTGGCGGGCCCGGCCCGCTCGCCTCTGGCGACGCTCAGCCGATCTCGGCGGGCACCCCGGTCCGCGCGGACCTCTCCGACGCCGACCCCCGCCTCCGCGATAATTCCGCCTACGACCTCTACGTCTACGAGGGCGCCGCTGGCGAGGCCATCGAGGTCTTCCTCGCCTCCGTCGACTTCGACGCCTACCTCATGGGCGGCGCCACGCCAGAGGCCGCGCTCAGCGCCTCCACGACGAACGACGACGATGGCGGCGGCACCAACGCGCGGCTCCGCGTGGAAACGGGGACCGACGGGCGCTACTACATCGTGGCGAACGCGTACGCGCCGGAGTCCCGGGGCGGCTACACGCTCTCCATCCGCAGCGTCGGCGGGGGCGCGGCGCCCTCCGGCCTCGCGATGATCTCCATGGGGGAGACCGTGCAGGGACAGCTCGATGTCTCGGACCCGACGCTTTCGTCCGACGGCACGCACTTCGACGTGTACGGCTATCAGGGGCGCGCCGGGGAAGAGATCGTCGTCACGCTCACTTCGGACGATTTCGACCCGTACCTGCTGCTGAGCCGCTACTTCGGTGACGAGGTGGAGGCCGTATCCCAAGACGACGACAACGGGCCGGGCCTGGGCTCGCGCGTCCGTGTCACGCTCGCGCAGAGCGGGACGTATCTCGCCATCGCCAACTCCGTCGGCGCCGGCGCGACAGGGCGCTACGCGCTCACCATCCAGCGCCCGGAGGACGTGACGGACATGGAGGACGCGGCCGAGGGCTTCGCCACGTTGGACATCGGCACGCCCGCCAGAGGCGTGCTGGAGGCGGGGGACCGGCAGCTCGCGGACGAATCCTACGCCGACCTCTACGTGCTACGTGGGGCCCCTGGCGAGACCGTCGCGGTCACGATGCGCTCCGCGGACTTCGACGCGTACCTCGGCGTCAGCTCGCTCGAAGGCGGCGAGCTCACCAGCATCGGCCAGGACGACGACGGCGCGGGCGGCAGCGATGCGCGCGTCGAGTTCACGCTTGGCGGCGCGGGGATCTACGCCATCCAGGCCAACTCCTACGCCGCGGGGGCGACGGGCGCCTACACGCTGACCGCCGAGCGCGTGGCCTCTGGCGAGACGACGCGGCCGGGCACGATGACCACGACGTCCAACGCCCGGTTTACAGGCAAGTGGGCGCCGCTGCAGTACACCGAGACCGGCGACTACGCCGAGATCCGCGAAGCCGTGGCGGCGGAGCGGCGGCTGGAAACCGTCGCCGAGCGCTTAAACTCGCGCTACCCGCTGCCCACCAACGTGCCCGTCTCCTTCAAGGAGTGCACCGAGCCCGGCGCCACGCGGCCCAACGCCAACGCGTTCTACAACCCGAACGCCGGCGAGATCGTGTTCTGCTACGAGCTCATGGACGACCTCATCACGCAGTTCAGCGCGGGCCTCGCGCCGGAGCAGGTGGACGAAGCCGTGACCGGCGCCTACGACTTCATCATCCTCCACGAAGTGGGCCACGCGCTTACGCACCAGCTCGATCTGCCCATCACCGGCCGAGAGGAGGACGTTGCCGACCAGTTCGCGACGCTCGCGCTGCTTCGCCAGGGCGACAAAGGCGCGACGGCTGCGCTCAACGGCGTCAGCTACCTCTACGGCAGCGGCGGCAACACGTTTGGGCGCCGCTCGCTCGCCGATGAGCACTCGCTAGGCCCGCAGCGCTTGTTCAACGTGCAGTGCTGGATCCTGGGCTCGGACCTGGAGAAGTACGCGTGGCTCGTCCTGGACAGCGAGACGGGGGAGGAGCGCGAGGATGACTACGCCCTCACTATCGACCGCGCGCGGCGGTGCACGGGCGAGTACACGCAGATGGAGAAGTCCTTTACGCGCCTGCTGGACCTCGCGTACGGCAATTGAGCCTCGACGATCCGCCTCTGGCGCCGAGCCGAGAGCCCTGCGGGGCTTCGGACGCCAGAGGCCCGTGCTGAGGAGACGACGAGAGCGAGCACCGCGCCGCCAGAGGCCCGCTTAGCTTGGCGGCCTCTGGCGCCGATACCTCCGTCTAACGCTCTCCCCCTGTGGCCGACGACCCCACCCTGTTCGAACGCATCGCCTCTGGCGACATCCCGGCCGACCTCGTCTACGAAGACGACCGCGCGATCGCGTTCCGCGACATTCACCCCGTTGCGCCGACGCACATCCTCGTGGTCCCGCGCAAGCCGATCCCGCGCGCGGACGCCATCGAGCCTGAGGACGAAGGCCTCGTCGGGCACCTGTTCACGGTCGCCCGCCAGGTGGCCGCAGACGAAGGGCTGACCGATTACCGGCTCGTGATGAACTGTGGCGAAGGCGCCGGGCAGTCCGTTTTCCACCTCCACCTCCACCTCCTCGGGGGCCGCGACTTTTCGTGGCCGCCGGGCTGACCCCGACGCCAGAGGCCCCGGCCTCCGGCTCCCGCCCCATGATTCAGGTAGACGACGTCCACGTCGGCTTCGACGGCAACGAGATTCTGCACGGCATCTCGTTCGCGGTCGAGCCTGGGCGCGTGGCGGGCTACATCGGCCCCAACGGCGCGGGCAAAACGACGACGATGCGCCTGCTGACGGGCACGCTCGCGCCGGATTCCGGTCGCGTCGTCGTGGGCGGCGTGGACGTGGCGAAGGACGCCGTCGGCGCGAAGCGGCGCTTCGGGTTCGTGCCCGAGCACGGGCACCTCTACGAGAGCTTCAGCCCGGAGGAGTACCTCCGCTTTATCGGACGGATGCATGGGCTCGGCGAGAAGCCTCTGGCGGAGCGCGCGGGCGCGATGCTGTCCTTCTGGGGCCTGGAAGCGAACGCCCTGCAGCCGATGGCGAGCTTCTCGAAGGGCATGAAGCAAAAGGTGCTGATCTCGGCTGCGCTCCTGCACGACCCGCCCGTTTTGCTGCTCGACGAGCCGCTCTCGGGTCTGGACGCCTACGCTGTGCTCCAGGTGCGCGCGCTTCTCCGTGCTCTCGCGCGGCAAGGCACGACCGTTTTCTACTCCTCACACCTCCTGGATGCCGTCGAAAAGGTGGCCGACCAGGTCATCCTCATCCGCGACGGCGCGATCCTCGCCGACGGCTCGCCCGCTCAGATCCTCGAAGCGGCGGGCGAGGGCTCTCTCGAAGGCGCTTTCTCGCGCCTCACCTCCGCCGCCGACGCTGAGGCCGAGGCCGAGGCGCTCATCGCGTCCGCCTTTGGCCGCGCGGAGTCGATCTAAGCCCCGCGCGCCTCTGGCGCCAGAGGCTCAGTCCTTCCAGACGTACTCGAAGAGCAGAAACGAGACGGTTGTAGTGAGCCCGGCGTAGGACGCGAGGAGCAGCAGGTCTTGCTGGGCTGCTTCCCACGCGCCGGATTCAGCGCCAGAGGCCGAGAGCGTCAGGCCGACGCCGGAGGACAGGAGCGGGATGAGAAGTGGAAACGCGAGGACGGGCAGCAGCGGACCTGCGGCGCGTGCTCGCGCCAGAAGCGCCGAGAGCAGCGTCGTCGTGCTCGCGAGCCCCAGCCCGCCCAGCCCCAGCGCGGCCCAGTAGAGCGACGGCGCGCCGAGCGAGGTCGGGATGAGGATGCGCATTCCCAACCCCGCGACGAGCGCGAGCGCGAGCGTGAGCACGACGTTGAACAGCAGCTTCCCCGCGTAGACGGCCTCTGGCGGCGCCGCGAGCCGGAGCAGCAGCGTGGTCCCGCGCTCCTCCTCGGCCATAAACGCCCGCCCGAGCCCGATGGCGCCAGCGAACACGACCACGATCCACAACAGCGCTGCCGCCACGGTTGAGCCCACCGCGATCCGCCCCAGCGAGAACCGCACGAGGATGAGCGCCGCGGCGACGAACATCGCGAGCGCCCCTAGCGCCGTCCGGCTGCGGAGTTCGAGGCGCGCGTCATTGAGGAACACGGCCCAGGTAGCGGAGAGGAAGCGGGACAAGAGCGAACGGGGAGTGGAGAGGGTTGGACGGGAGGCCTCGGAGAAGTTCCGCCCGGCCTCTGGCGCCAGAGGGGGCGGGGGAGCAGCTTCACTCGGAACTCGGAACTCGGAACTCGCGCGAGCGCCAGAGGCTTCTCACGAGCACGCCCTCCCCATACCTGAATGTCCGACCGCGTCCGCGGCCTCCTTCTCGGCCTCGCCATCGGCGACGCGCTCGGGATGCCCATCGAAGGCCTGAGCCACCAGAACGTCCGCACCTACTACAAAGGCATCAAGGGCTTCCGTGCCGACGAGAAGCGCGGCGAACTGGAGGCCGGGCAGTGGACCTCGGACACCCAGAACGCCCTCGCGCTCGCCGCCGCCCTCGCCGAGCACCCCGGCGACCTCACGCGCGCTCAGGTCCTCTGGCGCCAGAGGCGCGGCGTCGAACTCCGCCGGCCCGTTGACCGGCCGTACGCCACGAGCGCGTCCGCCGCGGCGGTGGCTCCGCTCGGCGCGTGGTGGGCTGGGACGGACGCGCCTCTGGCGGAGGCGCTCACGTGGACGCGCGCGCTTCTCGCGGATGTGGACGACCGCCCAGACGCGCTGGTCGCCGCGCTCGCACAGGCCGACGCCGCACGGCGTGCACTCGGCGCCCCAGCCGACACGGTGGAGGGAGCCGACTTCGTCTCGCAGGCCGCTGATGCCGCCCGCGCCGCCGAGTCCGAGATCGGGGCCTCTGGCGCCGTCTCGCGCCGCCTTGATCTGTTGGCCGGTCGCCTGTTCGAGTTCCCGCTCGACCTCCAGGACCTCTGCGACGACACCGGCCCCGCCGCCGACGAGACCTTCCCGTTCGCGCTCGCGATGGCCGCCAGAGGCCCCGCGCTCGCCGAAGCGTCACTCCTCGCCGCCATCAACGTCGGTGGCGACGCCAACACGGTGGGCGCGATCCTCGGCGCGCTGCTGGGTGCGTTCAACGGCGCGAGCGCCTTCCCGGACGAATGGCGCGACGGCGTCGAGGCCTCTGGCGAGATCCTCGCGACGGCCGACGCATTGGCAACGGCTCTGGGATAGCCTCTGGCGCCAGAGGCCTGGAGTCGGCTGCACGCGCGGAGTGCCCGTAGAGACGCACAACTGGCGTGTCCTCGGCATCGAGTTGAAGCCGCGCGCCTACGCCAGAAGCCTACCGGCGCTCGGCGTCCGCGTGCGCCTCGGGGTGGCCGCCGGGCGGGACACCGTCGGTGAACCCGTCCTCGTTTTCCCATCCGTGCGCGGGGACATCACCCAGGTCGCCGAAGTCGCCGATCATCCCGATCTCCGTCGAGAGCCGGTAGCCCTGCTCCCGCTCGACGGTCTCCTGCACGTAGCCGATCAGGTGCCGCACGTCGCGCGCCGTCGCGCCGCCAGTGTTGATGAGGATGTTGGCGTGTTTGTGCGTCACCATCGCGCCACCGATCCGCGTGCCCTTGAGCCCGCACCAGTCCGCGAGCCGGCCTGCGCCCACGCCGTCGATCTTCTTGAAGATGCTCCCCGCCGAAGGCTCGGTCGCCAGAGGCGGATGCCGCGCGCCGCGCCATTCCAGGTTGCTCTCGATGGTGCTTGTGAGCACCTCCGGGGCCTCTGGCGCCAGGCGGAACGTCGCCGCGAGCACGATCACGTCCGGGCGGATGTGGAGCGTGGAGAAGTCGTATCCGAAGTCGAACCAATCATGGTCCACGGTCTCTCGCGAGCCGTCCTCCATCAGCAAGTCCGCGCTTTCCACCACCTCCTCGATAAACATCGTCCGGGAGCGGTCCGGCGAGAGGAAGTGAAGGTTCTGCCACAGCGCGCCCCCCACGCTGGACGGAATCCCGGCGTAGTGCTCTAGCCCGCTGAGGTTCGCCGCGACGGCCTGCCGGATCAGCGGCTCCCAGACGACGGTCCCGCTCTCGGCCCACACCCGGCCGCTGGCGGCGTCGGTCTCCACGTGCGCCGCGCGGTTGCGAATTACGACGCCCCGGAAGCCGCCGTCACCCACCAAGATGTTGGCGCCCAGCCCGAGCACGAACAGCGGCACCTCGTGCTCGCGCGCCGCGACAACGGCCGCCGCCAGCTCGTCCGCCGAATGCGCCTCCACGAACAAGTCCGCCGCCCCGCCGATCTTGAACGTCGTGTACGGCGCCAGAGGCTCGTTCTCGCGGATGGTGCGGACCTCTGGCGTGAGCGCCTCGCGCAGCGCCGCAAGCCGTGTGGTCAGTTCGGAAGGGGAGACGGAGACGGGTTCGACGTGCGCCACGGAGACGGGAGGGTGGTGGACTTCTGGCGAGACCTCCGCCAGAGGTCGCCTAGTTTAGGCGCACTCCCCGCCTCTCGCGTTCCGCGCCCGTTCACGTGCCCCGTGCTGCCGCTCCCAATCCTGCGCCAGAGGCCCGCGACGATTTCTACGCGCGGGTGTGGGCCGTTGTCGGGCGCATTCCGGCGGGCCGCGTGACCACCTACGGGCACGTCGCGCGGTACCTAGACGCACCACGGGCATCGCGCGCCGTCGGGTGGGCGCTCAAGGCCGTCGCGGCCTCGGAGCGGAGCCTCTTGGAGATCCCATGCCACCGCGTCGTCAACCGAGTCGGCGCGCTCTCCGGCCGGCTCCACTTCCCCACGCCGTCCGCGATGGAGGAGCGGCTTCTGGCGGAAGGCGTCGCGTTCACGCCAGAGGCGCGGGTGGACCTGGAGGCCCACTTGTGGGACCCGCAGCACCCCCACCGTTGACCTTCGCTTGGCGACCGCTCGCCAGAGGCCGCGTTGCGCTCGCCGTGCGAGGCGGACCGTTCAGGCTCTGAAACGGCTGTCAGGATGCGCAGTCTGACCGTTGGCGGGCCGAGAGTGGCTGAGCGGCTAGAGGGTGTGTTACCATTAGGAGACTTCACAGACAGTCCCTACCCCGAGGCTTCTCGGTGCTGCCTGTGAGTTCGATTTCCCTACCACCGCATCGGTACCCATGCGAATCTCTATACCCTCACGGGCGTGGTCATCCCTGACGAAGTCCCTTGGGCTCTTTGGGATCCTCCTCGCCTGTCTCGCGGCGAATCCCGCGCACGCACAGCAGACCGGGCTCATCTCCGGTCAGATCCTCGACGCCGAGTCCGGCGACCCCGTCATCGGCGCAACCGTCCGCATCGCAGCGCTCAACCGCGGCGCTGCGGCGGACGTTGATGGCAACTATTCCTTTGCTGTCCCAGCAGGTGCTTACGACCTCGTTGCGAGCTCCGTCGGGTACGTCACCATCGAGCGCCGCGTGACGGTTGCCGCAGGGCAGACGGTTACGCTGAACCTCGCGCTCCAACCAGACCTGGACCTGCTGGACGAGATCGTCGTGACCGGAGCTCTCTCCGAGCGCTCGATCGGACGCTCGGAGGTTGCCGTGTCCCGCGTGGACGTGGAGGCCCTTACGGAGCAGAACGAGTACCAAGACGTCTCGCAGCTCTTGAACGGCAAGGTGGCCGGTGTCAACGTGCAGCCCTCCTCGGGCAACGTCGGCGGTGGTATCCGCTTCAACGTCCGCTCCGGTGGTGGTCTCAACGGTAGCGGCCAGCCGCTCATCTTCGTGGACGGCGTCCGCATCGATGACTCGCAGGTCACCGGCTTCGGCGTGGGCGGTCAGGGCACGAGCGCCCTTGCCGACATCAACCCCAACGACATCGAGTCCATCGACGTGTTGAAGGGTCCGGCGGCTGCAGCGCTGTACGGAACCGATGCCTCGAACGGCGTGGTCATCATCACCACGAAGTCCGGCAAGATCGCGGGCTCCGGTGCGGCTCCGTTCAACATCACGCTCCGCTCCACCGTTGGCGAGAACAGCCAGCAGACGGAGTACACCGCTGACAACGCCTTCCAGACCTTCGAGGACGCAAACCGCATCTTCCAGGACGGCGCGATCTACGAGAACGGCGTCAGCATCTCCGGTGGCTCCCAGACGGTCCGCTACTTCGGCCAGTACAACCGCCGCGACGAAGAGGGCATCGTGCCCAACAACATCTTCGACCGCACCTCGCTCCGCGCCAACTTCGACGCGTTCCCCTCTGACAAGCTTCAGCTGGGCGTCAACTTTGGCTTTACGCAGAGCGCCACGAGCCGTCCGCAGAACGACAACAACGTGATCGGCTTCCTTGGCAACACGCTGTTGCGCCCGGCCTCGTACCTCTTCACGGACTCCATCGCGGTCAACGCGGCGGAGAACACCCAGCGCAGCAACCGCTTCCTCGGTTCCGTTGAGGCGTCGTACTCCCCGTTCAAGGCGCTCACCTTCCGCGGCAACGTCGGCCTCGATGCGTCGGACCTCCGCCAGGACGACTCCGCGCCTCCGGGGCTCGCTTACCCGGGCGTGGGTACGCGCGGCTCCCGTGGCATCTACAACCGCGAGCGGGATCAGGTCTCGTTCGCCGCAAGCGGCCGCTACCAGTTCAACGCCACGGAAGAGCTGAACCTTCAGACTTCGATTGGCTTGCAGGGCTATGACGCACGCACGCGCTCGTTCAACCTGCAGAACTTTACCTTCGCGACGGACCTGATCACCGACATCGGGACGGGTACGGAGTACCAGGCCTCTGGCGAGTTCCAGTCCGGCGAGCGTCAGCTCGGCCTCCTCGCAGACCAGTCCATCTCCTACGGCAACCTGTTCAACGGCTCCTTCGGGTTCCGTCAGGACTACGCCACCGCGATCGGTGGAGAGACGCCCAGCATCTTCTACCCGTTCGCTCGTGGCGCCGTCCGCCTCGACGCTCTCGATGCTACGCCTAGCTTCTTCAGCCTCCTGAAGCTCCGCGCGGCGTACGGCCAGAGCGGTCAGCTTCCGGGCACGCTCAACGCGCAGCGCCTCCTCTACGGTGCCGCCGTCGGTGGCTTCGGCTCTGGAGCCGTTCCTGCCGTTATCGGCAACCCGGACATCAAGCCGGAGCGCGTGAGCGAGTTCGAAACGGGTCTCGACCTCGAACTCGGCAACCGCCTGACGGCAGAGTTCACGTACTACATCCAGCGCGTTACCGACTCAATCGTGGGTGTGAACCAGGCGCCGTCTACGGGCCAGGTCGCATCGCTCGTGCCGCTCAACGTGGGACGCGTCGACGGGCAGGGCATCGAGTTGGGCCTCCGCGGCACCGTCCTCGATATGGCCGCAGCGTCGCTCGAACTCGGCGCGGTCCTGAGCTACCAGACCAACGAGGTCAAGGAGCTTGGCATCAACCCGTTCACGCTCAACCCGAACGCCCCGCTGTACGACGGCTTCGACGTCAACGTGATTCGTCCGGGCACGTGCGCGTACCAGACGGATGTCCCCGACGATTACAGCCCGCGTCAGACCGCGGAAGACTGCCCGACGTTCATCACGGACGGCTTGCCGCGCTCCGGATTCTACACGACGCCCGTCAACGGCGCTCTGTTCAACGACGCCGGCGCCTACATCGGCGTCGACGCAGGCATCAACGAGGACAACGTCGACCTCTACATGGATCGCCTGGAGTCCGGCGAGTGCGAGTACAACCCGACCAGCGGTGACTCTCGCTGCTTCTACGGCACGCCGTACCCCGAGTACAACGGCTCGTTCACGGCGAACATCTCGCTGTTCCGGGACTTCCGCGTCTACGCCCTCTTCGACTGGGCTGTGGGCCTCAAGGTGCTGAACAACACGCGCAACTTCCAGCTTGCCTTCGGCAACGACCGTGAGCGCGCGGAGCTCGCCGACCAGCTCGGCATCGGCTCCACCGATGACTTCCCGAACCTGACGCCAGGTACGCAGGAGTACACCGACGCCGCGAACGCATACGCTCGCACCAGCCGGAACTTCGACGCCAACCTGATCGAGGACGCGGACTACATCAAGTTCCGCGAGCTCAGCATCAGCTACGACCTCGCAGGCCTCTTGCGCCGCGTGCCGCAGTCCCCCGTTCGGACCGCGCAGTTCACGATTGCTGGCCGCAACCTGTTCACCTCAACGCCCTACAGCGGTGTGGACCCCGAGGTCAACTTCGCCGGCGCACGTAGCCTCTCGCAGGGCCAGGACTTCCTGACGCTGCAGAACCCCCGTGTGATCTACGCCACGCTCACGGTTGGCATCTGATGCCCTCCCTCGGCCCGCAGCACGAGGCTGTGTTGCGGGCCGACTCCGTGACTTCGCGTGACCAGATCCCAAACTTCCATGTATAAGAACATCCTTCTTGCCGCTCTGATTACAGGAGCCGGCTCTCTCACAGCCTGCGACTCGTTTGTCAACGACGTCAACGGCCCGGTGGACTTGGTGCCATCGGATTCTCTCGACAACCCCGCCAACCTGGATTTCGTCATCACGGGGGTCCAGCAGCGATTTGCAACGACGCACGGAACTGCGGTCCTTCTCGCCGACGGCCTGAGCGACGCGTACCTGTTCGCAGACGGAACGACCGGCGCGACCTTCCCGACCTACATCGAGATCGATGACGGGGAGATCACGTTGGACAACAACTCCGTTGACGGCCTCTACACCAACGTCAACGAGCTCCGCTTCCTCGCGGACGACCTCCTTGCCCGCGTTACGGATCGGGTGGAGTTCCGCGATGGAGACGAGGATCTGCGCGACCGTGCGTTCTTTACCGCGTACTTCTACGGAGGCGTGGCGCGGTACTACCTCGCGACGTACTTCGGTCTCGAAGAGCGTCTTGGAGGCGGCACCATCGATGCCGGTCCGTTCATCCCCTCGGCCGAGCTGTACGCTCAGGCAATCGAGCGGATGACCTCCGCGCTCGACTACGTCGACGCGGGCTCTCGCGAGGCGAAGATCGTGAACTCGTCGATCGCACGTGTGCACCTGTACAATGGCAACCTCGACGCCGCGGCTACCTTCGCGGCAAACGGGCTGGCACCGGGTGACGCTCCGTTCGTGGCGCAGTACAACGCGCAGTCCAACAACCCCGTCTGGATCGGCGCTGGCCGTGGTCGTACGCAGTTCGCTGCAGACGCGCGCTTCGGCGATGATGGCGATGACCTCACGCCAACGGAGCCGTACGAGCTGGACTTCATCCGCCAGGCGGTCTACCTCCTCGACTCGGATCCCATTCCGTTCATCTCCGCAGAGGAGACGAGCCTGATCCGTGCCGAGGCCGCTCTCGACGACGGTGACGATGACGGCGCTCTCGCCTTTATCAACGAGGCCCGTGGCGACCGCGATGATCTCGACTCCGTAGATCTGGACGTCCTCATCGAGCAGCGCGATCAGATCCTGTTCACCCAGGGCGCTCGCCTCGTGGACCAGCGTCGGTTCGACCGCTGGCACCTGGGACCGAACACCTGGCAGTACCTGCCGATCACGCAGACGGAACGGAACTCCAACCCGAACCTGTAAGCGAGATCCCGATGGACAAGTAGAAGCCCGGAGTGCTCTCAGCGCTCCGGGCTTCTCGTATGCGGTGACGACGGTGAAGCGCTGACCCGGATAGGCTGCTCCGCGCTACGGCTACCGTGCCCGCGTCCAAACGAGAATGGCGCCGCACTGCGTTTGGTTGATGTCAGCCGAGAACTCAGCAGGGACTTCAGCGGGGCCTTTGTAGATCTCGACAGCGAGCACGCCGTCCAGCGGGACCGTGTCCAGTTGCATCGCGAGGCCTCTGGCGGCGACGCCGTCGAAAAAGACGGCGGGGGAGCAGTCTCGGCGGCGGGTAGAGGTGATGCGGGTCTGGCCGAACTGGGACTCGATGCGCAAACCGGTCACCCCTCGGAATATGTCGGAGAAGCGGATGGCGCCCGCTTCTTCGAGTTCCTCGATCGTCTTGAAGGTGCCGCTGCGCGTATCGCGGCGTTCGTAGAAGCCAGAGCGTTGGAGGCGCGCGGCGTTGAACTTGTCGGCCTCCACGTTGATGGCGTCCAGCGCCACGGCCTCTGGCGGCAGCAGGAACGTGACCCGGGAAGAGCGAGAAAGTACGAGGGTGGTGTCCGTCGCCGTGTAGCCAAGAAAGGCCGCAGCGATCTCCTGCTCCCCGGGTGCGAGGTCGCTGAAAAGGGCCCGCCCGTCGACGTTCGTCGTCCTCAGCTCGTTGCCGACGGCAACGTTAGCCCCTGCCAGAGGCGCTTGGGTGTCGGCATCGCGGACAACGATGAGGAGGCGAAGCGCGGGTGTCGTCGGCTCCTGAGCCGCGAGATCGGCCGGAAGCAGGGAAAACGCGCAGAGAGCGAGGAGGAAACGCATAGCAGGACGTGAAGCTCAGCTACCAAAGAACGGGTACGGCTCCTCTGGCGCAAGTCCCGCCGGAATCCCTACGCGCCGTCCATGCTGACAGTCCCTTTGCCGGCCACGGCATCCAGCGCGTCCCAGAAGCCGGGAAAGGAGACCGATGCCGCCTCAGCGCCATGGATCGTCGTCGCGCCAGAGGCCGAGAGGGCCGCGATGGCCGCGGCCATCGCGATGCGGTGGTCGCCTCTGGCGTGGACCTCGGCGCCGCGCAACGGGGTGCCGCCCTGAATCACGAGACCGTCTGACCGCTCCTCGATGGTGGCGCCCATCGCGCGGAGAAACTCGGCGGTGACGGCGATGCGGTCGGTTTCCTTGACGCGGAGCTCGGCCGCGTCGCGGATCACGGTTTGGCCGCTGGCGTGGGCCGCGGTGACGGCCAGGACCGGGATCTCATCGATCAGGTTGGGGATGATCGCGCCGCCGATCTCGACGCCGACGAGACCGCCAGAGGCCTCGACGCGGAGGTTCGCCAGAGGCTCGCCGGCGTAGTCGCGCTCGTGCATCGTGGTGATCTTCGCGCCCATCGCGCCGAGAACGTCGATCAGCGCCGTGCGGCTGGGGTTCAGGCCTACGCCGGACATCTCGATCACGCCGTCCTCGGCAAGAGCCCCCGCGACGAGGAAAAAGGACGCCGCGGAAACGTCTTTGGGCACGACGCGGAGCCGCGCTCGGATCTCGCGTCCGCCTTCGATGGAGACGTGCCGCTCGCCGTCGAAGTCGATGGCGTCCAGGCCGAGCATGCGCTCGGTGTGGTCGCGCGAAGGCTCGGTCTCGACCACCGTGGTCTCGCCTCTGGCGGAGAGCCCAGCGAGGAGGACGGCGCTTTTGACCTGAGCGCTCGCCACGGGCAGGCGATAGGTGATCGGCGTCAGCTCGCGACCACGGATCGTGATCGGCGCGTGGCCGTCGGTGAGCGAGATGTCGGCGCCCATCTCGCGCAGCGGGGCCGCGATGCGCTCCATCGGGCGGCCCGAGAGCGAGGCGTCGCCGGTGAGAACGCTCTCAAACGGGAGTCCGGCAAGGACGCCCGCCAGAAGCCGCATCGTCGTCCCGGAGTTGCCGCAGTCCAGCGGAGCCTCTGGCGTGCGGAGCCCGCCGGGTCCGCGGCCGGTGATAAACAGGCTGCCGTCGCGCTCCTCCATCTCCACGCCCAGTTGGCGCAAGCACGAAAGCGTGCTCTGCGGGTCCTCCGCCTCGGAGAAGCCGACGATCTCGCTCACGCCAGAGGCCAGCGCGGCGAAGATGGCCGCGCGGTGCGCGATGGACTTGTCGGGAGGGAGAACCGGCGAGCCGGCAAGAGCCGGGGCGGGGTGGACGGTAACGGTCATTCTGCGGTGTACACGACAGGCCACGCCTCTGGCGGGGGGATGTCGTCGGGGATCGTGTCACCGCACGCGCGCTGGCGGACCTCGCTCAGCTCCATCTCGTCGCCAGAGGCGAGCGCGTAGGTGATAAAGTTGCCGCAATCGCCGATGCCTCTGGCGCGGCCAAAGGTGGTGACGACGCGGTCGGTGAGGCGGTCCCAGGACGGCGTGGAGAACGTGGTCTCGGAGGCGTCCATCGGCTGCCCGTTTTCGTCCGTCGCGGGGGCACGGAGAAGCGTGGCGCGGTCGCCGCGGATGCGGACCAGGGCGTAGCTGCCCTGGTAGGCCCCGAAGTCGCAGGTCACCGCGACGACGGCCTCGGTCTCCGTGATCAGGCCGACATCGAGCGTGCCGCGCGCCCAGTGCGCGCCCTCCGTTGGCGTCGGCTCGTAGACCGCGGCGCCGTTTTCGTCGATGTAGGTGTCGCACGCGCGCCTCCAGCCGACCGCTTCGTCGAGTTCGGCGGCAAGCGCTTGGGCCCGTAGCGTTTCGGCTTCGTCCGGCCCCGCGTCGTCGATCTCGTCGCCAGAGGCTTCGTCCAGCATCTCAGACCCCTCGGCGTCGAACCGGAGGCCTTTCGCCTCGGCGAGCCACGCCTGCGCGTCGAAGCCGGAGGCGGTCTCGCCAGAGGCCTCTGGCGCAGCGCCGGTGGTCTCGGGTGCGTCGGCGCACCCGGCGAGGAGCAGCCCGAAAAGGGCGAGGGGGAGGAGTCGGGCCATATCGCCAGAGGCTAGGCGTCGCCCGCGAGCTCGCGGGTGACCTGGGAGAGGAGGGACTGCTTCTCGGGCCACGGCAGGAACGCGTAGCGGAAGCCGTTGAGCGCGATCTCGCGCAGCGCGTCGGCGGGGATCCCGCAGCGCGTGTGCGCGAGCCACAGCTCGTCCGTGACCGTCGTGTGGGAGAAGAGGCGGTTGTCCGTGTTGATGGTAACGGGGACGCCCGCGCGGACGTATTCCGCGACCGGGTGCGCCTCGTAGCTGGCGACGACGTGCGTCTGCACGTTGCTCGTGGGGCAGACCTCCAGCGGGATCTGACGGTCCACGAAGTAGCGGAGCAACTCGGGGTCCTGGCCCAGCGTAACGCCGTGGCCGATGCGGTGCGCGCCGCATTTGAACAGCGCCTGCCGGATGCTGGCCGGGCCGAAGCTCTCACCGGCGTGGACCGTGATGTTGAGGAGCTCCTTGCGCGCGAGGTAAAACGCCGCGCCGTGCATCTCGGCGGGGTTGCCGCTCTCGCCGCCGGCGAGGTCGAAGCCCAGCACGCCGCGCTCGCGGTAGCTCGCGGCCAGTTCGGCTTGGGCGAGGCTCGCGCTCTCACGCCGGTCACGCAGCCCGCACACGATGAGGCCCGTTTTGATGCCGTGGTCGCGCTCGGCGTCGGCGAGGCCGGCCAGAACGGCGTCGTTGACCTGCCACATGGTGAGGCCCTCGTCGGTGTGGAGAACGGGTCCGTAGCGGACCTCCATGTACCGGACGTTTTCCTTCGCGGCGTCCTCGGCCAACTCGTACGCGATGCGGTGGAGCGCGTCGCGCGTCTGCATCAACGGGATGGAGTAGCCGAACCACGCGAGGTACTCTTCCAGCGTGGCGCGGCGGTCGATCTTCTGCAGCTCGTCTGCCATGCCCTGCTCCGTATCGGCGGGCAGCAGGTCGGGTTTGCCCTGCTCTCTGGCGAGGTCCAGCATCGTAGAGAGCCGGAGCGAGCCGTCGAGGTGGCAGTGGAGTTCAGCCTTGGGCCAGGCGAGGATGTCGTCGCGAGTGAGAGCCATTGGGGGGCGTGGTGTCGTCCGCGAAGCTACGCCTCTGGCGCCAGAGGCCCGGCCGCGCGCGTGCGAAGTCGCGGTGGACTGGGAGCCTCGCGAGCGCTCGCACGTACCTTCATACACGCACATCCGGCCGCTACACGGCCACACGCTATGAGTCTCGGACCCTGGGAGATCGCATTCATCTTCCTCGCCATCCTCCTCCTCTTTGGCGCCAAGCGCATCCCAGAGATCGCGCGCGGCCTCGGCAAAGGCATCCGCGAGTTCAAGGACGCCACCAACGACATCAAGCAGGAGCTGAACGTGACGGACACGACGCCGCGGCAGGTGCCGCAGCAGACGCAGTACGTCGCGCCGCCGCAGGCCGTCCCGCCGCCTGCGCAGCACGCCGCCCCCGCACCGCCCGTTGCGCCGCCCGCTGAGGGCCAGGCGCTCAGCGAGTAACGCCCGCCTCTGGCGCCAGAGGTGCCGTCCGTATACGCCAGAGGCCTCGGCTGCGCCGCCGGGCCTCCGGCTTCGTCGTTTCCTACGGGTCTCGGGCCCGCCGCGGGGTGAGATTGTCCCGCGCAGTCTCTTCCTGACCTCCACTTCTCCGACATGAGCATCCTCGTCAATCAGAACACTCGCCTCGTCGTCCAGGGCTTCACCGGCAAGGAAGGCTCCTTCCACGCCGAGCAGATGATGGAGTACGGCACGAACGTCGTCGCAGGCGTCACGCCCGGCAAGGGCGGCAGCAAGCACCTCGACCGGCCGGTCTACAACACGGTCCGCGAGGCGGTCGAGAAGGAGGGCGCCAACACGTCGGTGATCTTCGTGCCGCCGCCGTTCGCCGCTGACGCGATCCTGGAGGCGGCCGACGCGGGCGTCGAGCTGATCATCTGCATCACCGAGGGCATCCCCGTTCAGGACATGATCCCGGTCAAGCCCGCCCTGCAGCGCCGCGGCGTCCGCATGATCGGGCCGAACTGCCCGGGCGTTCTGACCCCTGGCGACTCGGTCAAGGTCGGCATCATGCCGACGATGATCTTCTCGCCCGGCAACGTTGGCGTCGTCTCGCGCTCCGGCACGCTCACCTACGAGGCGGTCGACCAGCTCACGCGCGCCGGACTCGGCCAGAGCACAGCGGTCGGCATCGGCGGTGACCCCATCATCGGTACGCAGTTCATCGACGCGGTCAAGCTGTTCGACGCGGACCCCGAGACCGAAGCCATCGTGATGATCGGCGAGATCGGCGGCGCAGCGGAGGAGGAGGCCGCGGCCTACATCAAGGCCAACGTCAAGAAACCCGTCTTCGGCTTTATCGCGGGCCGCACGGCACCTCCCGGACGCCGCATGGGCCACGCCGGCGCCATCGTCTCCGGCGGCAAGGGCACGGCAGAGGCCAAGCTCGAAGCCATGCGCGACGCCGGCATCACGACCGTCGAGAACCTCTCGACGCTCGGCGACACGGTCAAGGCGCACTTCGACGCCGTCGCGTAGCGACCCCGCTTTGCATTTTGGGCCGCCGGTTCCTCGTGAGCCGGCGGCTTTTTTGCGCCAGAGGCCTCTGGCGCGCGTCCCTCTCTCCAGCTCTCAGAAGAGGGGCGCCGTGCCGACATTGGCACTCGTCTCTGGCGCCAGAGGCCCGCATCTGCTCCACGCTTGCTATGAACATCAAGTCCGCCCAATTCGTGACCGCCGCGCCCGGCTGGGCGCAGATGCCGGAAGACGGCACGCCAGAGGTCGCCTTTCTCGGGCGCTCCAACGTGGGCAAAAGCTCGCTGCTCAACGCGATGCTGGGGCGCAAGGCGCTCGCCCACACGAGTGGTACTCCGGGCAAGACGCAGGCGCTGAACTACTACCGCATCAACGGGCGGCACGAGCAGCAGGACGGCGCGCTGGGGCAGGGCGGCTTTTTCCTGGTGGACCTGCCGGGCTACGGGTACGCGAAGGTGTCCCAGAAGGTGAGGGCGAAGTGGCAGCAGCTGATCGGGCAGTACGCGATCGGCCGGGCCGAGACGGGCCAACTCCGCGCCATCGTACACCTCGTAGACGGCCGCCACCCGCCGACGAAGCTGGACACCGAACTCGCTCTCCTCTTGCGCGAAAGCGCCGCGCCTCACATCGTGGCGTTGACCAAGGGCGACAAGCTCTCCGGCAACACGCGCCCAAAGGCGGAGGCGACCGCTCGGAAGCACTTCAAGGCGCTCGGCCTGGAGCTTCCGGTTGTGACCACTTCGGCGCAGACGAAGCGAGGCATCGAGGACCTGTGGAAGTGGGTAGAGCCCAACCTGTAGCCTCTGGCGGGTGGGGGCGCTACTGCTGAGCGGCGCCAGAGGCCTCTGGCGCCAAAGGTTGCGCCGAGCCAGTCCCGCTGATGCGGCGCCACGTCCACTCGGCGGCGAGCCCGAACGGGATCGCGGTGATGGCGAACGGAAGGGCCAGCATGAGCAGACCGAAAAGGGAGCCCGGCGACGGCGGCGTCCCCGTGGTCCCCGCGATCCACATGCCGAGGCCCAGGGCGCCGATCACGCCAGAGGCCACCGTGACCGCGATCCCGAGTTCGACGCCGTGGCCGAACCATCGGGCAAAAAGCAGGGCGTACTCGCTGCCCACGAACGCCGCCGCGAGCGCCGAGGCAAATAGAGGGCCGAGGATGTCTTCAAACGCGATGTTGACGCCGCAGTCCCCTCCACACATGGAGTCGGGAGAGTCGGACAGCACGAACCGGAGGACGGGAAAGGCCGCCAACCAGTACAGCACGGCGGCTGCGGCGAAGAGAAGAGCGGGCGTAAGGCGGGAGCGCACAAGACGGGTGGCGGCGCGGTGCCAGCCAGTTCCGGCCGCGCGGCTCTGAGGATACCGCGAGGGCACGACCCAAAGGAGAGCCGACTGGCCTCTGGCGCCAGAGGCGAGATCTGGGCTATCCGCCGACGCGGAGCAGCGTGGTGCGCATGCCCGTGACGGGGCTGCTGAGGTCCAGCGTGTCGCCGCTCACGCGCGCGACGAACTGCTCGGCGCCTTGCTGGTCGCGCAGGGTGAGGAGCGTATCCGAGCGCAAGAGGTAGCGCGCCGAGAACGTCTGCGCGTCGCCCACGCTGGGACGGACGACGATCTGCGCGCGACCGTCAGCAAAGAAGGTGTAGCGCGTCATGATGCCGTCATCGTCGGCACCGATCTGGCGCCACGTGCCGACGAGGTCGCCGCTGGCGTCGCCGCACGCCGCCAGCGGCGCGAAGAGCAGGAGCAGGAGGGAGGCTGTGCGCATGGTGCCGGTAACTTACCCGTCCTCCCCAGCCTCGCCTGATGCTCGCCGAACTGATTCAGACGCCCGTCTCGCTCTTCTTTCTCACGCTCAACCTCCTCGTCGGCGCGTACTCGCTGTTCGTGGACCCGAGCCTGATCGGGAAGTGGGCCTTCCGGCCGTACGTCGTCCGCCAGAGGCACGAGTTGGGCCGGTGGGTGACCGCCGGATTCGTACACGTGGGCCTTGCGCACCTCGCGTTCAACATGATCACGCTGTACTACTTCGGCCCGCAGATCGAGGGCGTGCTGGGCCCGTGGCGCTTCCTGGCGATCTACCTCGGCAGCGAACTCGCGGCCAACGCGCTGACGTACTGGCGCCACAAGGACGACCCCAATTACTCCGCCGTTGGGGCTTCTGGCGCGATCTCGGGCGTGCTGTTCTCGTTCGTGCTCTTCGCGCCGTTCGCGATGCTCGGCGTCATGTTCATCATCCCGATGCCCGCCATCGTGTTCGCCGTGCTGTACGTCGCGCTGAGCATCTACTCGTCCAAGCAGGGCGGGGGCCGCATCGCGCACGAGGCGCACCTCGGCGGCGCGCTCGGCGGAGTGGTCCTGACGATCCTGCTATACCCACCCGTGATCGGCATCTTTCTGAGCGAACTGGGGTTGGGCTAAGACGCCCTACCCAAACCGGCAGTCATGGCGAGCGCAAGCGACACGATCTCGACACGCTGAGTGTGGGGGAACAGGATCGCCGCGCTCATCGCGAGGACACCCTTATGGGTTTGTGAGGCGATCTAACCTGCACTTGGGCATCTGCCAGAGGCTTGCGCACCTCTGGCGAAACGCGTACTGTGCGGCTCCTTTGCCGCAACGCTCGTGCGCATCCCAATCCTACTCGTTTGCCTGCTGGCGCTCGCCGCCTGCGACTCCACCTCGGACTCTGAAGGCGTCGCCAGAGGCCAGTTCGAGGCCACGCTGACTGGCGCTGTCGACGCGTCGCTACGCGGGACCGCCGTGGCTCAGCGTCGCAGCGATGTGGGCGAGGAGTCGCTCGTGGTGATCACGATGCTGGAGGGCGGCTTCTCCGGCCGCGCGCTCTCGCTGATCGGCGATGAGCAGTCGTTTGCGCGCAGCGGCACGGTGTCTCTCGGAAGCGACGAGGCCATCGCGCTCGTCTACACCGACCTCCGCGGCGATACGGGCGAGACGCTGTACGCCAGAGGCGGGAGCGTCACCTTTACTCAGACGAGCGAGAGCCGCATCGTCGGGACGTTCTCGGCCCAGCTGAGCGTTATCGACGCGCCCACCTCCACAGCGGCCGAGGTGGAGGGATCGTTCGATGCGGTGAACCTCCCTCTTCCTTGAGGGCTTCTAAGCGCCCGCGAGGCGCAGCACGTCGGCCCAGTCGGTAAACGCCAGAGAGGCGAAGTTGTCGTGCTCCGGGTCGCCGTCTTTCCATGCGACGGTCCAACCCGCCTGTGTGCCGCCTTCCACGTCGGAGTGGAGCGAGTCGCCGACGTAGAGGATGGCCTCTGGCGGCACGCCCGCACGTTCGGTCGCGAGGTCGAACGCCGCTGGAGTCGGCTTCCAGGCGCCGATCTCCTCGGCGATGAGGACGGCCTCTGGCGCGCAACGCTCGGCGATCTCCGGCAGGTGCGCCAGCTTGGCCCGCTGCTGCTCCTTGAACCCGTTGGTGAGGACCCCGACCGGGAGCACGTCCGCAACGGCGTGGAACGCCTCGCGCGCGCCAGCGGCCCAGTCCCAGTGCGCGCTGTAGCGGTCCAAGTACACGCCAGAGGCAGTGTCAGGGTCGAGAGCGGTCACGCCCAGGGCGCTCAGCGTGTGGGCAAAGCGGAGGCGCTTGAGTTCCTCCTTGGTGATCTGGCCGCGCCCGTACTGCCGCCACAATGGCCCGTTGTGGGTGCGGTAGGCCGTGTGGAGGTCGCTGAACTCCAGGTGCCCCAGGTGCTCCGCGTGGTGGGCGTGAAAGTCCGCGAGGGCGCGGTGCTCGGCCAGCCGGTGGTCGAGAAGCGTGTCGTCGAGGTCGAAGTAGACGAACTGCGGGGCTGCGGACATGGGGACGGGGGCTGTCAGAGATGAGGGGCGCGCCTGGGCATCCATCATACGGCCCGGGCCTCTGGCGCCAGAGGCCCGACGGCTTGGAGAAACAGGGGAGCAAAGGAAACGGCCGGGATGACGCTCCGGTCTCTAGTCCTCGGAGCCCTCAGGCCCGCGCGGCGCCCCCAGGCCCTTCTCGAACATCGCGTACTCCTTGTCGCGGGCGCAGCCCAGCTTCTCCAGAGAGTTGACGAGCGAGGCGTTGTTGTCCAGCACCCAGCTCAACTCTGCCGCCTCGTAGCCCATCTCGCGGCCGTTCACGATGGTGTGGTGGATGAGAAGCGCGTCCAAGCCCAGGTTGCGGTGCTCCGGTAGGATGCCCATCAGCGCCATGCGGATCTCGTAGATGCCGCCGGCTTTGATGGTCCCGAGCAGCTTGGGCAGGCCGAGCGGGAGCAGGCGCCCCTTCGGGAGCTTTTTGAGCGCGCGGTTGAGGTTGGGGAGGCTCGCGGCAAATGCCACAGGCTCGCCGTTCAGTTCGGCGAACAGGAAGATGTCCTTCTCGATGACCGGCTTGAGCTCTTTGGCGAGGTGCAGCGCCTCGTGCTCGGTGTAGGGCACGTGGCCCCAGTTCTCGGCCCAGGCCACGTTGTAGATCCGCATGGCCGCCGCGATGTCCTCGTCGAAGCGGTTCATGTCCAGCGTGCGGATAGTCACCCCGGGGTTGCGGCGCTGCACGATCTGCGCGCCTCGCTCCATGCGCGCGGCGTTGATGTACGCCTCGTGGACGTAGAAGGCCCACATCGTCATGGCCCGCTCGAATCCGTAGCGCGTGAGGTACTCCTCGTAATAGGGGTAGTTGTACGGGAGCAGGATGGCGGGCGGGCGGTGGAAGCCGTCCACGAGCAGGCCAGCCACGTCGTTCATGCTCGGGTTCGTCGGCCCACGCATGCCGGTAAGGCCCTTGCCCCGCAGCCAGTCGCTCGCGGCGTCGAGCAGCGCCTCGGCCACGGCGTAGTCCTCGACGGTCTCGAAAAAGCCGAAGAAGCCATTGCCGTCGGCGTACTTCTCCAGGTGCTTGCCGTTCTTGATCGCCGCGATCCGCCCAACGGTCTCGCCGTCGCGCTCGGCCAGGAACAGCTCGATCTCGCCGTGCTCGAAGAATGGGTTCTTCTTGGGGTTGAGCACGTTCGCCTGGTCCATGCGCAGCGGCGGCACGAAGTGCGTAGCGCCGGCATAGTGCGCGTAGGGGAAGTCGAGAAAGGTGCGGCGGTCGGAGCCGTTCTGGACGCGGCGGACGGAGACGGACATGGGGCGCAGGGGGAGGCGCGCAAAGGTAGCGCCGGCGCCCACACCCCCTGGCGGCCAGGACGCCTCTGGCGCCTCCCGCCCGCGCCAGAGGCCACACGGGGAGCCCATGACGGGCGCGCGGCGGGAATCCCGTAGTGACGGGTGAACTCCTCTTCCTGACCCATGACCCTCCGATTTCTCGTTCTCGCCCTCGCTTTCTCACTCACCGCCTGCGGCGGAGACGACGTCTCCACCGACGAGGTCCAGGAGACCGGCGCACCGTCCACCGCCTTCGGGCGGGCCGCGCAGGGCATGGGTGCCCTGAAAGACATGGCGGACCAGATGGAGGAGAGCGCCAACACGGCCCCGGCTGAGCCGGTCAACCACCGCGTCCTCGCCGAAGTGCTGCCCGAGGAGGCTGCCGGCTTCCCACAGGCGAGCACCGAAGGCGAGTCCCAGAGCATGGGCGGCGCCTTTTCCATCTCGCAGCGCTCGGCGGTCTACGAAACCGAAGGCGAAGACGGCCAGATCACCGTCGAGGTCATGGACCTCGGCGGGCTGCCCAGCGTGGCCATGTTCGGCGCGCCGTGGGCGATGATGGACGTGGACAAAGAGACCGACACCACCTACGAGCGCACGATCACCTACCAGGGCCAGCGCGGCTACCGGAAGTACGACACCGAGCGCCGCCGTGGCGAGCTAAGCGCACTGATCGAGAACCGCTACCTCGTCAAGGTCTCCGGCCGCGACGTAGAGGACGCACAGATGGAAGAGGCGCTCCAGGCCGTCGATACGCGGCGGCTCGCGAGCATGAAGGACGAAGGCCGCCCGGCCTCCTGAGCCTCTGGCGTAATGCGTAATGCGTAATGCGTAATGCGTAATGCGTAATGCGTGAGGGGCGCGGCTTTTTTTGTTCCGGTGAGGCAGCGTTTCCTTGTCCGGCCTCTGGCGCCAGAGGCGAGCGCGAAGCAGCTTTACTCGGTACTCGGTACTCGGTACTCGGTACTCGGTACTCGGTACCCATGCCGGCGCGTGAAGTCCGGGCGCATCGCCAGAGGCCGGGGTGGCAGCGGGGAGCCGCGGCTGCGGCGGCGCGTAGCTTCGACGCCCGCTTCTGCTCTCGCATGTCTGTTCTCGACTCCCCCGACCTCGCCACCATCCGCGACGCGCTTCTGGCGGCGCAACGCGTCGTCATCACGACGCACATCCGGCCGGACGGCGACGCGCTCGGCAGCGAGATCGCCGTCGGGCGGTGGCTACGCGGCATGGGCAAGGCGGTCTACTGCCTCAACGCCGATCCCGAGCCCAAACCGCTCCGCTGGCTGCTGGACGAGCAGCCTAAAAAGCTCGTCCGCACCTACGACCCCGGCGCGCTCAGCCACGCCGAACTCATCGCGAGCGCCGACGCGCTGCTGATTGTGGACGTCAACGCCGAGCACCGCTTGGGCAGCGTCGGCAAGCCGTTCCGGGACGCCGCCGCCGCGGGCAAGCCGGTCTACCTCCTGGACCACCACCCGGACCCCGAGACGTGGTTCACGGCCTCGTGCGTCCGCACGGACGCCGCCGCCGCTGGCGAGATCGTCTACGACCTCATCGCCGGGCACGACCCCAGCGCCATCGACCGCGCCATCGCGACGGCGCTCTACGTCGCGATCATGACGGACACCGGCTCGTTCCGCTTCGGCTCCACGACGCCGCGCACGCACGCCATCATCTCGGACCTCTTGGAGCGCGGCGACTTCAAGCCCGAGCCCATCCACGTCGCGCTGTACGACGGCAAGACGCCAGAGGCGCTGCGCCTGCTCGGCCGCGCGCTGGGCTCCATCCGCAGCCACTACGACGGACGTCTGACCTCGATGACGGTCTCGCAGGAGATGCTGAGCGCCTCTGGCGCCGACTTCCAGGACACCGAGGGGCTGATCCAGTACGCCCTCGCGATGGAGGGCGCCGTCGCATCGGTGATCTTCCTGGAGACGCTGAGCGGAATCAAGATCTCGTTCCGCTCCAAAGGCGACTGCCCCATCAACGGCTGGGCTGGGCGCTACGGCGGCGGCGGGCACGCCAACGCCTCGGGCGCGTACGTCAAGAACCGCCCGCTGGAGCAGGTCCGCAAAGACGTGATCGACTCGGCTCCCGTGCACGTTGTCGCTCCGCCGGAGGCTGTCGCGGAGGCCGAGGAAGGCCACGAGCTTTCCGAGGAGGAACTCGCGCTGCTCGCCCAGTTCCAGAGCAACCGCTAGGCCGCCCGGCGTCCGCGAACTCCTGTTCGCCTCTGGCGCGTTTCCTCCGTGACCTCGCGCGACACGCCCCGACCGGACGGTCTCTGGCGCCAGAGGCCCACTTTTTATCTCCCGCCCCCGCTATGACTCCCGCTCCTCTTTCCGATCTCGACGCCGATCTCGTGTGCCTCTTCCTCGACGGAGAGGCGGCGCCAGAGGCGTGGACCGAGGCATACGGCTCTGCCGCCGCTTCGGCCGCCGCCGATGCCGCGGCCTCTGGCGGCCCGGCGGCTTTCTACCCCGCAGGTGGCCCGACGCGCGTCGTGATCGTGCCTCTGGCGAAGGAGGTGGAGGGCGCGGAGCGGTGGCGGTGGAGCGGCGCGAGCGCTGCGGCGGTCGCCTCTGGCGTGAAAGCCGAGCTCGTGACGCTGGACGCACCGGACGCCGCCTCCGCCGAGGCCGCACTGGAGGGCTTCCTGCTCGGCGCCTACCGCTTTGACCGCTACCGCACGAAGCCCGACGAGACGCCAGAGGCCGAGGTCACGGTCCGCATCCCCGAAGGCGCCACGCCCGACGAGAACGCCGCCCGCGTCCGCGCCGAGGCGACGAACGCCGCCCGCGATCTGGTCAACATGTCGCCAGACGAGAAGATGCCGGCCGACCTCGCGGACGCCATGCGCGAGGGCGCACAGGCCGTCGGGCTGCGCGTGGAGGTGTGGGACGAGGAGCGGATCGAGGACGAGGACATGGGCGGTCTCCTCGCGGTCAACCGCGGCAGCCTGGATCCGGCGCGGTTCGTCGTGATCGAGCACGCGCCAGAGGCGGCCTCTGGCGACGGGCCGGTGGTTCTCGTGGGCAAAGGCGTCACCTACGACACCGGCGGCCTCTCGCTGAAGCCGACGAAAAACTCGATGGACAAGATGAAGGCCGACATGGGCGGCAGCGCAGCCGTCTACGGCGCCATGCTGGCGCTCGCGCGGCTGGACGTGCCCGTCCACGTGATCGCGCTGATCCCGATGTCCGACAACCGCCCCGGCCTGCGCGCCTACGTCCCGGGCGACGTCATCCACATGCACTCCGGCGCCACCGTCGAGGTGCTCAACACGGACGCCGAGGGCCGGATGCTCCTCGCCGACGCGCTCTCGTACGCCAGAGGCCTGAAGCCCAGCCTTGCGGTGAGTGTGGCGACGCTTACCGGCGCGCAGGGCGTGGCGCTCGGCGAGCGCGTGGCCGCCGCCATCACGCGCGAAGGCGAGGGGCGCGACATCCTCCACCGCCAGTTTATTGGCGCCGGCGAGGCCTCTGGCGACCGCGTGTGGCCGCTCCCGCTGTTCCCGCACTACGCGGCGCAACTCAAGAGCGACGTGGCGGACCTCAAAAACGTCGGTGGCGCGATGGCCGGGACCATCACCGCAGCGGCCTTCTTGGACCACTTCACGCGCGACGACGAGGGCGAGCCCGCCTATCCGTGGATCCACCTCGACATCGCGCGGCCGTCTTTTCTCGACTCGCCGTTCGGGATGCACCCCAAAGGCGCCACCGGCTTTGGCGTCCGCCTCCTGCTGGACGCGATTTCAGAGTCCGCCTGACAGACCCTCGGCAGCGCGCGGCGTTACCGTGCACGCCCCTTCCCCTGGCTCCATGATGACCTCCCGCCTCTGGCGCGCCGCGCTCCCCGCGTTTCTCGTGCTCGCCGCCTGCGAACGCGCCCCCGACGCTCCCCCGGCTGACGGCTCCAACCCCGACGCGACCGTCGGCGTTGAACTCCCCGCTGGGGCCACTGCGGACGGCCAGCTAAGCGGCGTCAACCCCGGCTTTCTCGGCGCGACGGCGCCAGAGGACGCCTACGACCTGGGCGACGGTGCGGTCTGCTACATCTACGCCAACCACGTCGTGCGCGTCTCGCCGCGGACCGAAGGCGGCATCACCGGCGAGCCGCGCGGCGACGAGGTCGCGGTCCTCGCCAGAGGCGAGACAGGCGCGCGTGAGCAGTGCTCCGAGCCCGGCCGCATCGTGACGCAAGAGGACGAGGCCGACACCTTTGCGGGCATCGAGGGCGACGTGCTGTTCCTGGACCGCGCCTCTGGCGAGGCCGGCCGGATGCTGATCGCGATGGACCTGGACGCGAACGACGAGGTGCTGATCGAGGACGCGTACGAGGGCGACACAGTCGAGATCGAGAACGGAGGTCTCCGCTTCGGCACGTTGGAGCGCACCACGACTGCGGCGGCGGACCTGGTGGGCGTGGAGTGTGAGCAAGGCGCCGAGTTCGTCGAATCCGGCCTGGAAATCGGCATCGTGCGTCTGGTCGAGTACGACATCGACGCCCGCGAGCGCCGCGAGACGGACCGCCGCGTCTGCATCCCGCTCGACTGATCCCATCGGCCTCTGGCGCCAGAGGCTTTGTAGAGGCACGTCTATGCGTCCCACGCTCGCGCTCACGCTTGGAGATCCCAACGGGATCGGCCCCGAGATCGTCCTGAAGGCCGCGCGAGACGCCGGCCTCGCGCCTCTGGCGCGGCTCGTGGCCGTCGGTCCCGCGAACGTGTTGGAGGCGCAGGCGGACGCGCTCGGGCTAGGACCCATCACGCGGCTGGATGGCTTTGCGGACGTAGCACCAGAAGGCACGCTCGGCGTGATCGACACGGGGGACGCCGAGACCGAGTGGGGCCGCACGACGGCCTCTGGCGGCCGCGCCGCCATCGACGCGGTCGCGCGGGCGTGCGACGCGTGCCTCTCGGGTGAGGCCGACGGCATGGTCACGGCACCACTCTCCAAAGAGGCGATCTCGCTGGCGGGCGTCTCGTTTCCCGGTCACACAGAGTACCTCCAAGACCGGACCGGCGCCCCAGACGTGGTGATGGTGCTGGCCTCGAACCTCGCCAGAGGCGCACTCCGCGTGGCGCTCACCACCGTTCACGAACCCATCGCGCGCGTGGCCGCCCTCGTCACGCAGGAGCGGATCGGGACCGTGCTGAACACGCTCGACGCCGGGCTGCGCCAGAGGCTCGGCGTGCCGGAGCCACGCATCGCGGTTCTCGGCCTCAACCCTCACGCGAGTGATGGCGGCGTGATCGGCGCGGAAGATCTCACGGTCGTAGCCCCGGCGGTGGAGGCAGCGCGGGCGCGCGGCGTCAACGCCAGCGGCCCGTTTCCGGCCGACGCGTTTTTCGGTCGCGGCTCGTGGTCACGAGTGGACGCAGTCCTCGCGATGTACCACGACCAGGGCCTCGCGCCGTTCAAAGCGCTCGCGATGGGCGGCGGTGTGAATCTCACGCTCGGGCTCCCCATCGTGCGCACGAGCCCGGACCACGGTACGGCCTTCGACATCGCGGGCCGTGGCATCGCGGACGCCTCCAGCTTTGCCGAGGCGGTGCGGATGGCGGCCGAGATGGCTGTAATGCGTAATGCGTAATGCGTAATGCGTAATGCGTAATG
>NZ_MQWB01000001.1:858250-880265 GCF_002257665.1 Rubricoccus marinus
GCTCACTCGCGCTCGCGCTCTCGCGCATCGCGGACCTGGACCTGCGCGGCTACGACGGCTCCGCGCCGATGGTGGAGGTCGCGCAGCGGAAGGCTGCCAAAGAGGGCGCCGAGATCACGTTCGGCACCGCAGACTTCCTCGACCCGATCCCCGGGCCTCTGGCGGATGCCGTGCTCCTCGTCTACGACGGGCTGAACTACCTGCTGCACGAGCGGCAGATCGCCACGCTGTTCGAGCGCGTCCACGCCGCGCTCCGTCCCGGCGGCGTGTTCATCTTCGACCAGAGCACGCCTGCCAACTCGCTCAACCACGTGGGTGAGTTCGACGACGAGGGCCGCGCCGACGCGTTCGCGTACACCCGCTCCGGCGAGTACGACCCCGAGACGCGGATCCACACGACGACCTTCGAGCTGAGCGCCTCTGGCGAAGCGCACCAGGAAACGCACCTCCAGCGCGCCTACTCGCTAGAGGAGATGCAGGCGCTGCTGGACGCCTCGCCTCTCGCGCCAGAGGCCGCCTACGACGCGTTCTCCACCGACGGCGCCGATGGCGCCAGCGAGCGCATTCACTGGGTGGCGAGGAAGACCAGCGCGTGAAGGCTCGGCGTTTGGGAAGGTGCGCCGCCGCCCCGTAGTTTGTCCCCGCACACTTGTAGAACGTCCGGCCCGCCCGGCACAGACCCTGAGACGATGAGCACGAACAAGGAACGCATGGAGGACAACTGGACCCGTATGCGCGGCCAGATCCAGTCCACCTGGGAGAACCTCGACGACAGCGACCTCAAAAAGGCGCGGGGCGACCTCAAGCAGATGGTCAACCTGATCCACGCCGAGACGGGCGAGGACCGCCAGCAGATCATGCGCAAGATGTCGGCGTTCATCTAGCCTCTGGCGTCCCGATTTGTGCCGCCCGGTCTCCGTTGTGAGGCCGGGCGGTTCTGCGTCTAGGCCTCTGGCGCCAGAGGCGAGCGTTTCTCACGCCAGAGGCCACCGTCTCTTACGCCAGAGGCCCGGTGGCTTCGGCTACAGACCGCCCACCCAAACCGGTGTCATCGCGAGCGAAGCGCGGCGACCTCGTGACGCCGAGCATGGGCCAGCAGGTCGCCACGCCCATCCTGAACGCAGCCGAACGAGTTCCTCGCAACGACACCAACCGAGCGTGGGGCCTCTGGCGCCAGAGGCGGAACGCTCCCCAAACGGGTGTCATCGCGAGCGAAGCGCGGCGATCTCGTGACGCCGAGCGTCAGATCACGAGATCGCCGCGTTGCGGAGGCTGCCCTGAGCGAAACCGGACGGGCTCCTCGCGACCGTAGCACCCTGAACTTGAGTAGGCGGTCTCAGCTCGAGGCCTCGTCAAGCGCCGCGTGGGCTGCCGCGAGCCGCGCGATGGGGACGCGGAAGGGCGAGCAGCTCACGTAGTCCAGCCCCGCGTCGTGGAAGAACGCGACCGACTGCGGCTCGCCGCCGTGCTCGCCGCAGACGCCGACTTTGAGGCCCGGCCGCGCCTCGCGCCCGCGCTCGGTCCCCATGCGGACCAACTGGCCGACACCCTCCTGGTCCAGCACCTGGAACGGGTCGGCGCGCAGGATGCCGCGGTCGACGTAGGTGGAGAGGAACCGGCCCGCGTCGTCGCGCGAGAGGCCGAACGTGGTCTGGGTCAGGTCGTTGGTGCCGAACGAGAAGAACTCGGCGTGATCCGCAATCTGGCCCGCGGTGAGGCACGCGCGCGGCAGCTCGATCATCGTCCCGACCAGGTAGTCCACCTCGGTCCCGCGCTCGGCGAAGACCTCGGACGCGACCTCGCGGACGAGGGCAGCCTGGTCCTTCAACTCCGTCGCGACCGAAACGAGCGGCACCATGATCTCAGGTTGCACGTCGACGCCAGAGGCTTTGCAGTCGGCGGCGGCCTCGAAGACGGCCTGGGCCTGCATCCGCGTGATCTCGGGGTAGAGAAGGCCGAGGCGGCAGCCGCGAAGGCCGAGCATCGGGTTGGTCTCGTGCAGCCGCTCCACCTGGCGCAAGAGGCCTCTGGCGGTGTCGGAGTCGTCCAGTAGGCGATCCATGTCCTCCAGCGTGTCGGCGTGGCGGAGCGCGAGCTTGATCTCGGCGATGCGGCCTGTAAGGTCGAGCAGGCTGGGGAGGAACTCGTGGAGCGGCGGGTCCAGGAGGCGGACGGTCACGGGGAAGCCGTCCATCGCGCGGAAGAGGCCCGCGAAGTCCTCGCGCTGGAGCGGGAGCAGCTTGCGGAGCGCCGCCTCGCGCTCACCCGGCCCGTCGGCGAGGATCATCTCGCGCATGGCCGCGAGGCGGGCGTCGCCGAAGAACATGTGCTCGGTCCGGCACAGCCCGATGCCTCTGGCGCCGAAGTCGCGGGCGGTCTGTGCGTCCTCTGGCGTGTCCGCATTCGCGCGCACACCCAGGCGGCGCACATCATCGGCCCAGCCCATGAGCGTGTGGAAGTCCTCGCCCAGTTGCGGCTCGCGGGTCGGCACCTGGCCGAGAAGGACGCGGCCCGTCGCGCCGTCGACCGTCAGCCAGTCGCCGGCGAGGACCGTGTGGCCGTTCGCGCGGAGCGTACCGCCCCCCGCGTCGATCTCCAGCGTGTCGGCGCCCGCCACGCACGGCACGCCCATGCCGCGCGCCACGACCGCCGCGTGGCTCGTCATGCCGCCTCTGGCGGTCACGATGGCCTGGGATGCGACCATGCCGTGGAAGTCGTCTGGCGAGGTCTCCTGCCGCACCAAGATGACCGGCTCGCCAGAGGCCGCTTGCGCCTCGGCGTCGTCCGACGTGAAGACGACGCGGCCCGTTGCGGCGCCCGGACTCGCGGGCAGGCCTTCGGCCAGCAGCGTCACCTCGGCGTCGGGATCGACGGTCGGGTGGAGCAGGCCGTCCAGGGCCTCTGGCGAGACGCGCCGGATCGCCGTCTCGCGGTCGATAACGCCCTCGGCGACCATGTCCACGGCGGTTTTGACGGCCGCGGCGCCGGAGCGTTTGGCCGTCCGCGTCTGGAGCAGCCAGAGCGTGCCCTGCTCGATCGTGAACTCCACGTCCTGCACGTCGCCGTAGTATGCCTCCAGTCGCCCTGCGATCTCGCGGAACTGCGCGAAAGCGTCGGGGAGATCGGCCTCCATCTGCGCCAGAGGCTTGGGCGTGCGCGTGCCCGCGACCACGTCTTCGCCCTGCGCGTTGAGGAGATACTCGCCGTAGAGCGTCTTCTCGCCCGTCGACGGGTCACGCGTAAACGCGACGCCGGTCCCGGACTCCCAGCCCATGTTGCCGAACACCATCGCCTGGACCGTCACGCCGGTCCCGATGCGGTCCGAGATGCGGTGGACGCGGCGGTAGGCCCGCGCGCGGTCGTTGTCCCAGCTGTCGAAGACGGCCGCAATCGTCATGCGAAGCTGCTCCTCCGGATCGTCCGGGAACGGCACGCCGCGCTGCTCCCCGAACACGAGCCGCTTGAACTGCGCGACCACCTCCTGCAGGGCCTCTGGCGTGAGGTCGGTATCGCGCCCGCCAGAGGTCTTGGCTTTGGCGCGTTCCAGCACGCGCTCGAACCGCTCGGCTTCGACGCCCATTACGATCTCGCCGAACATGGCGACAAAGCGGCGGTAGGCGTCCCACGCGAAGCGCTCGTCGCCGGTCTGCCGCGCGATGCCTCTGGCGGTCTCGTCGTTGAGGCCGAGGTTGAGGACCGTGTCCATCATGCCCGGCATGGAAACCGCGGCGCCGCTGCGGACCGAGAGCAGCAACGGGTTTTCTGGGTCGCCGAACGTCCGGCCTGTGGCCTCCTCGACACTTTTGAGCGCCTCTCGCGCCTGGGTCCACATTCCCTCGGGGAAGTGGTGGCCGTGCGACTGGTAGGCCACGCACGCCTCGGTCGTAATCGTGAACCCGGGAGGGACCGGGAGGCCAGCGGCCGTCATCGCGGCTAGCCCGGCGCCTTTGCCGCCCAGAAGAGTTTTGTTCGAGGCCGGGGCCTCGGCGAAGGGGTACACCCAGCGGTGATCGCGGTCGGTGGGGTCGGGAGCGGTCGAGTTGGGCATGAGAGGCAGGGGAGATGGGACGTGCAACCTATCGCCGTCCGGCGCGCGGTGACGCAGTGCGGCGCGGAGCGCTTCCGAAATGCCTCTGGCGCCAGAGGCGGGGTGCGAGAGGCGGGCGCCAGAGGCCTCTGGCGAGTGAGCCGGCGGGCGTTCTCTACTAGGGGCGTTCTCCACCGGGAAGCCCAACGCGCAATCTCCTCAGTCGTCATTCCCGCGCATGCGGGAATCCAGGATCCGGGCACGAACTCTCCAGCATGGTCCAAAAGTCCGCCGCCGTGTACATCCTCGCGAGCCAGCGAAACGGGACGCTGTACATCGGCGTCACGAGCGACCTCGTCAAACGTGTGCGTCAACACAAAGAGGGTGCTCACGAGGGGTTCTCGACGCGGTACGGCGTGCATCGCCTGGTCTACTTCGAGCAGCATCCGAGCATCGTCGATGCCATCGCGCGGGAAAAGCGACTTAAGAAGTGGCGGCGCGCGTGGAAGCTGGACCTGATCGAAGGCTTCAACCCGGGGTGGGAGGACCTGTACGAACGGCTCGTGTTCGGCGAGTAATGGGGTGCCACCACTCTGGATTCCCGCGTGCGCGGGAATGACGCTGTAGGAAGTCTGTGCTTGGGAAAGAGGGTCAGACTCCGGCGGGTCTCTGGCGGGCGGGCCTCTGGCGCCAGAGGACGGCTACCAGGGTCTACGCCGCACGCCAGAGGCCGGGGCGTGCCCGTAGTTTTGCGCTCCTCCTCGTTAGCCCGCCGCATGTCCGACTCCACCTCCGCTCTCGACACCGCCCCGTCCCCGCTCGGCTCCCCGCTTCCTGAAGGGGACAAGGCCGAACGCCGCATGGCACATATGCAGAAGATCATCGACGGACTCAAGGTGCAGACGGCCGAGATCCAGCGCGGCGGGGGCGAGAAGTCCATCGCGCGCGAGCACGCCAGAGGCAAGATGACGGCCCGCGAGCGCGTCGCGGCGCTTCTGGACGACGACTCGCCGTTCTACGAACTCGGCCTTTTCGTGGGCCGTGGGATGTATGAGGATGAAGGCGGAGCGCCCGCCGGCGGTGTCGTCATGGGGCTGGGCCGCGTGCACGGGCAACTCATCCTAGTCGTGGCCGCGGACGCCACCGTGAAGGCCGGCGCGTGGTTTCCCATCACGGCCAAGAAGAACCTCCGCGCGCAGGAGATCGCGATGGAGAACCGCGTCCCGATCGTCTACCTCGTGGACTCGGCAGGCGTCTTCCTGCCCATGCAGGACGAGATCTTCCCGGACAAGGAGCACTTCGGTCGCATCTTCCGCAACAACGCCAAGCTGAGCGCGATGGGCGTGCCACAGATCGCGGCCATCATGGGAAGCTGCGTGGCGGGCGGCGCCTACCTGCCCATCATGAGCGACGAGAGCCTGATCGTGGACGGCACGGGCTCGGTCTTTCTCGCGGGGCCGTTTTTGGTCAAGGCCGCGATTGGCGAGGAGACAGACAACGAGACGCTGGGCGGCGCCCACACGCAGTCCGACATCTCCGGCGTGGTCGACTACAAGATGCCTGACGATGCGACATGCCTCGCGACCGTCCGCGACCTGCTCAAAAAGCGCGGGCCTCTGGCGCGGTACGGGTTCACGCGCGACACGCCCGCATCTCCGGCGTTCGAGCCCGAGAGCATCGGCGGGGCGTTCCCGGAGAGCCGCCAGATGCCGTACGACATGCGCGAGGTGCTCGCGCGGATCGTGGACGCGGACAGTTGGACGGAGTACAAGCCGGGCTACGGCCAGAGCCTCCTGTGCGGAACGGCGCGAATTGATGGGTGGGTCGTCGGCATCGTCGCGAGCCAGCGCGAAGTCGTGCGGACGAGCCCGCCGAAAGGCAAGCCGCCCGAGATGCAGATCGGCGGCGTGATCTACGGCGACGCGGCAGACAAGGCGGCGCGGTTCATCATGACGTGCAACCAGAAAAAGACGCCTCTGGTGTTTTTGCAGGACGTGACCGGCTTCATGGTCGGCACACGAGCGGAGCAGGGCGGCATCATCAAGGACGGCGCCAAACTGGTGCAAGCTGTCGCCAACTCGGTCGTGCCCAAGTTCACCGTCATCGTGGGCAACTCGTACGGCGCGGGCAACTACGCGCTCTGCGGCAAGGCGTACGATCCCCGCCTGATCCTCGCGTGGCCCACGGCGCAGATCGCGGTCATGGGCGGCGCGCAAGCGGCCAAGACGATGCTCTCCATTGAGGTGCGCAAGCGCAAAAAGCAAGGCATCGAACTCAGCGACGACGACCAGAAGGCGCTTCTCCACGAGATCGAGAGCCGCTACGAGGAGCAGACGAGCCCGGTCTACGCTGCCGCCCGTCTCTGGGTGGACGAGATCATCGACCCGGCCCGTACGCGCGAGTGGCTGGCCGTTGGCCTAGAGATGGCGGACCATAACCCAGAGATGGAACCGTTTCGCATGGGCGTAATCCAGGTGTAAAACGAAATACTATGACCGATAAGTTAATAATAAATAACACAAGGTCAATAATACCTAGACCATATAGAGATGTTGGGTCATTTAAACAGAATTTGGATTTTTATGGACGAGAGCCAGATTTTGTTCTAAAGCTAAGTGTCAAAAGTGGCATCCTAAGACTACCTTCATTAATTGATGAAATAGGTGAAGAGTTTAATTATAATGGTAAATTAGAGTCTGATCCTCTTAACGCATTTACTTTTCAATATGATAATTGGATAGATTCACTGGTATCGTATATAGATTTTGCTAGTTGGGCGTGTTGTGTCCAAGAAGCGGATGAGTATCTTGAATCATTTGACAAAAATGTAATTAAAAATCTAGCTTATGAGTCTGCGTCTTTTATAGAAAATCTTATATCAATTATGAATCAGTTCGACAAGAATCTGAAGAAAAGAAATTTTGGAAGAAAATTAAAGAATATAATTGGATCAGTTCTAGATAGAATAAAGATACTTAGAAATTCCATTAGTCATAATCAGTCAAACATATGCGCATTCTGTATTGAGTACGATGAGTTTCCATTTATATGTCCTGGGTTTGTACTGGCGGCACCGGTTGCAAAAGGGCATATGGGGACCAACGAAGATTTTCATGGCTCGAAGCTGAGTGCGACATCTCTTAACGCATTCATACACGAGGTAATATTTGACTTGTTTTACCTACAAGATTGTATATATAAAATAATTAATAATGAGTTTGATATAAGTGAGATAGATATGGGATATGATACAGACTCACTAGATATATGTATTTCAAGGTTGAGCGATTTGGGAATACTAGGGATGCCATATGAGTATCAGGTGTTGCAGCCTTTGTGTGTTTATGAAAATGATGATGTGATAATAGGCGTCAGTAGGCTTGTGTTTGAGTTTGGGAATAGGGGTACGGGTTATAACGTGGTGGCTAGGCCTACGGTCTTTGGCAGGTATGTAAAAAACTTCGTGTTTGATGCGGTGTATACTGGAATAGACTGGCGTGAGAATGGGGGCGATAAGTATTTGAATCATTTTGGGGAGGGGCTCGGGGCTGAATAGCATTTCTCCTATCTGTTTCAGGCGCCAGAGGCACACACAGAAAACGCCCGGCCTCTGGCGAGAGACCGGGCGCGAGCGCAGCGCCAGGGGCGCCGGGCGGAACCGCCAGAGGCTAGGCGGCGGCCTTATTGAGCGTGTCCTTGGCGAGCAGCGTGAGGCGCTCGTCGGCCTCCTCCTCCTCGCCCAGCGTCTCGCCGAGCAGGTTGGAGGCATCCTCGTGGCCGAGGCGCTCGGCGAACGTCGCGAGGCTACCGTAGCGCGTGATTTCGTAGTGATCGATGGCCTGGGCGCAGAAAACGATGGCGGCGTCACGCGTCTCGGCGTCCTCCACCTCTTCCATGAGGTGCTTGGACTCCTTGAGGATGCCGTCCATCGCTTCGCAGGTGACGCCCTCGGCCTTTTCGCCGATCATCTCGAACACCTTGTCGAGGCGTTGGATGTGGGTGTCGGAATGCGAGGCGTGGGCTTCGAGCTGCTGCTTGAGATCGCTGTTGGAAGCCTTCTCGGCCATCGACGCGATGGTCTTCTTGGACTGCTTCTCAGCGTAGTAGAGGTCTTTGAGGCCGTGGAGGAACAGGCCGCGGAGGTCGGTGATCTTCGACATGGGGATAGAGGGGTTGAGGCCGTACAGGGCGGCATAAAAGAGAGGACCGTTTTAACGGAGGGGCACGGACCCCGTTCCTCCTCAATTCCCGCTATCGCTCTACCGCCCCCGCCATGGCCTCTTCTAGAGCCTCTGGCGCCAGAGGCGCGCGGCCGGAGTAGACTGCGCCGAGAACATCTGCGACTTCATGCCCGACCCGATCAACCTCGACGACAAGCTGGACCGGTTTTCCGAGACCTGGACGCCCAAGATCATCGCCGCGCTCAACGGCCAGCACGTCAAGCTGGCGCACCTGGAAGGCGAGTTCGTGTGGCACGCCCACGCCGAGGAAGACGAGCTGTTCTTCGTCGCCAGAGGCCGCTTGCGCATCGAGATGCGGGACGGCAGCGTGGAACTGGGACCGGGCGATCTGTTCGTCGTCCCGCGCGGGGTGGAGCACCGGCCTGTGGCCCTGCCGACGGCGAGCGTGATGCTGTTCGAGCCCGCCTCGACGGCGCACACGGGCGACGTGGTGAGCGAGCGCACCGTCACGGACCTGGACTGGATCTGAGCCTCTGGCGCGGGCGGCTGCACACCTGCGCACTCGCCAGAGGCCTTTGGTGTTTGGCTGCTCAGGGGGGGCACGCTGCGGAGCCCGCTTGCCAACGCGGGGGGCTGGTGTGAGCGCCTACCGCAGGCAGTACCAGTAGTGAACCCAGTTGAGAAACGTGCTCGGCAGGGCCGGCCCGGTCAGGTCCGGGTGCTGAGATGCGAGGGCATCGGCGGTCTCGGCCCACGCCTGGGCGTAGGCGTCGCCGTCCGATGGAGAGAGCGAGCACAGGGGGGACGCGCGCACGGTCCGGACGGTGTCGTCGTAGAGCGCGAAGAGACGCGCGAGGGCGTCGTCGTACACGCCGGCGGGGTAGCCGGGCGCGCGGCGGCGGAGCGCTTCCGCGGCGCCTCTGGCGCTGCGGTACTGGCCGTGCCCCAGCCGCCGGACGACCACGTCGGCCGCGGCCTCGCGGAAGGGGGCGTCGTGGAGGGCGTCGTCGGCGGTCATGTGGCGCGAGAGGCGGATCGCCGCAGCACGCCTCGGGCGCCCGGTGGTTCTCCGCCAGAGGCGGTCTCGCGAGCGGCGACCCAAATCCCAAACCCGCCTCTGGCGCCAGAGGCGGGCGGAGAGCAGCTTTACCCAGAACCCAGAACCCAGAACCCAGAACCCAGAACCCGCCAGAGGCACCTACCCCAACCAGTAGCTCAGCTTGACGAGGAAGACGTTCGTGAGGTCGTCCTGGAAGAGGCCTCTGGCGTCGCGGCCGAAGCGGATGTCGCCCGCCGCGTCGTAGCCGCTGCGCTGCTGCTGCCACACGAGGAAAAGCGAGCTGCCGGGGCGGTACTGCCAGCGCAGGACGGCGTTGCCCTGGATGGAGCGGACGGTGAAGTTGGGCTGGAGCGTGAACGGGTCGCTGCCGTCGCCGGGGTCGATCGTCGTCTCGCCAGAGGCGGACGTGGTGGCCGTGCCCACGTCCTCGCCGAAGACGGGGAAGCGGAGTTGGCCGGGCTCGCCGAGCTGCTTAAAGCGTGAGTACGTGCCGCTGGCGATAAACGGGCGCGCGTAGAGCTGGAGCGAGAGGTCGGGCGTGAACGTCCAGTCCAGGCGGGCGGAGAGCGCGACGCTGGTCTGGTCCACCTCGCCGAAGACGTAGCGCCGGCCGAACGTGGCGGTCATCGCCTCGGCGTCCATCGACGTGACGTACTGCCGCGCCGAGTGCGAGAGGTTGAGCTCCGGGCTCAGGCTGAACGAGAGGTTCGCGGCCGGCCGCACCTCCACGCCGGGCTCGATGCCCCAGAACCAGCTGCCCAACTCGTCGCGGTTGGCGCCGCTCCACAGCGAGCCGGAGACCCTCTTGCGGCTGTCCGTGTTCATGTACGCGTTGATGCGCCCGCCCGCCGCCGACTGCGCCAGAGGCCCGCCCCGCGTGAGCCGGTCGCTCGTGCTCCGCGGCCCGGCGTTCCAGTTGAGGCCGCCGCTCCAGAAGTTGGTCAGCGTGCCGTTGAAGTTGCCGCCTACGAACGTGCCCGTCCGGTCGCCGTCCCAGTTCCACTCCGAGCCGCCGAAGACGTTGACGTTGTAGTTCTGAAAGGCGCCCTGCTCCTCGTTCTGGAGGTACACCAGCACGCCGCCCACGCTCGCCTGATCGGCGCGGCTCTGGAAGCCGAGCGCGTTGGAGTCGAAGCCGGGCGAGGTGATGTTGGCGTGGAGCGAGCCCACCCAGCGCGTGCCGCTCGTGCGCAAGAGGTTCATCTCGCCGGTAAAGCCCGAGAGCGAGGTCCGCGTCGTGTCCACGCCCAGGCCTCTGGCGTCGGGGCGCTGGTAGAGGCGGGGGAAGGCGCGCTGGAGCGACGTGATGGCGTCGGCGCTGCCTTCGACCACGCTGCCGGCCACCTGCCCGTTGAGCACCCAGCCTTCGGCGAGGGTGTGCTCCGCATCGAGCCCGCCGACGTACGCCTGGCGCGGAAGGAGCGACATCAGCGCCGCGTCTCCGGTATCGCGGTTGACCGCCGTGAGGAGTCCGCCGACGCGCGTCGGGCCAAAGGTCCCCTGCGTCCGCGCGACGAGGTAGTTGGAGGCTGGCTCTATGAGGGCCTGGCCCTCTTCGAGCGACTGGCCTCTGGCGTCGAGAGAGTGGAAGCGGCCGTGCTCGGGAGCCGTGACGGCGTCCAGGATGCCGAACGAGAAGCGGCCGACGCGGCCGGTCACCTTCGCGGCGCCGAGAATCGTCGTCTGTTCCGGCGCGTCGGTGTAGACCACGCCGTCGTCGCCAGCGGCTGAATACGTCGCGCTGGGCACGAAGCTGTCGCGTTGCGGGCTGCGCCCGATGCGGCGGGTGTAGAGCAAGCTCGGGCGACCGTTGGAAAAGAACCGCCGCGGCTCCATGCTGAACACGTCGGTGCCCTCCACGAAAAACGGCCGGCGCTCACCGAAGAACAGCTCGAACCCGCCCAGGTTGACTTGGGCCGGATCGGCCTCCACCTGCCCGAAGTCCGGGTTGACGGTGGCGGTAAGCGTGATGTCGCTCGTGATCCCGTACTTGACGTCCAGGCCCACGCGCGGCGCGAGGTCTGTCTCGCGGTAGAAGGGGTTGGCTGGGTCGCCAGGGGCGCGCGTGAGGCTGCTCGCGGTATAGGGCAACAGTTCCAGGCGCCGCGCCGAGGTGAGATCGGACAGGCCGCGGAGGTCGCCGAAAAGGCTCACGAAGCCGTCGGCCGTGGGGGGCATGGGCGCCCATGACAGGCGCTCGCCCGTGCGGTGGATCTCGCGGAAGAACTGCACGCCCCAGGCCTGCTCGCCCGTGGCGGCGTAGCGGAGCTGGGAGAACGGGATGCGGAACTCGGCGGTCCAGCCTCTGGCGTCCTGCGCCGTCGCCACGTCCCAGACGGCGTCCCAGGAGCCGTCCTCGCGCACGTCGTCGTAGAAGAGGAAGTCGCGCTGCACGCCCGCCGGGTTGACCTCGAACTGGAAGGCCGTCCGGTCGTCGCCGTAGGAGTCGAAGGCGACCGAGGCGTAGTCGCTCGCGAGGCGCTCGTCGCGGCGCCCCAGCGCCGAGGTCACGCCTGTGTCGTCCATCCGCATGGCGACGTAGACCGCCTTGTCGTCGTACGCGATGCGCGCCTCGGTGGGCTGGGAGCCCGCCGCGCCGGGCGTCGGCTGGCGCTGCACGAAGCCCGTGGCCGGCGCGATGCGCTGCCACACGGCGTCGTCCAGGGAGCCATCCAGCTTGATCTCGCCGGGCTGCACGCGCACCGCCGCGAGGCCTCGCACGCCAGAGGCCTCTGGCGCCACGGCGACGGCCTCCTCCTCGGGCGGCGTGGCCTGGGCACGCGGCTGCAGCGCCAGAGGCCCGAGGAGGAGGAACAGCAGAAGGGCGGAGGAGAGGCGCAACGTGGACATGGAATCAGGAGAAGGGGTGCAGGGGAGACGGACGGCCAGTTCCGATGGTTACAAGGGGTGCTAAAAAAACAGCAGGTCGGCGCGTAGGGACCACGGCGCCGCTCGCGCCGGTGCGTGAGCCGAGCGCAGAGCCTCCCGCTCTGCAGAGGGGGAACGTGCGGCCTACGGGGAGCCGATCAGAGCGCCCATCGCCGTGGGCGGGCCTGCCGTAAGGACACAGCAGGGGCCTGTTGCCAGAGAAAAGGAGGGCTGTTCAGCCTAGGCGTGGGCACGGCCTCTGGCACAATGAGGCCACGCGGGGGACGTGTTGGGACGCCAGAGGTGCAAACGGTGGCGGCGCTACATCTGCGGGTTAGTCCTCGCAGTCCTCGTGTGCATCGGCGAGGTTTGCCTGGAGGTCTTTGAGGTCGGAGCGGGCGTCCTGGAGCGCCTCGCGGACGATGCGGCGCTCGGCGCTGGACTGCGCCCAGCCATTTGCGGAACGTCCGATGCCGTCAAGCGCGGAAGCCATGGCGGCGACCGAGCGGTCGAGGGTGGCGAGTTCGTCAGCCCGGGTGCTCTGCGCCACGGCGCGGCTGAGGTTACGGACGCCCTTCTGCCACCCGTCGAGGGCGCCCACCCACTCGCCGGGACCGCTGGTAGAGGTGACGGTGACGTGGCCGTCGCCGGTGGAGATGCTGTAGCTGTAGCCGGTCGAAGGGCCGCGCGGCGTCTCAACGCGGGGCGTGGTCCGCGGCGTCGCTGGGGCCTGCGGCGCCGCCAGAGGCCTCTGGCGGCTGGCCTGCTCGCGGGCGCGCTCGGCTTCGCGCCGGGACTTCTCGGCGTCACGCTTGGCCCGTTCACGTGCGCGCTCCGCCTCGCGACGGGCTTGCTCGTGGATGGCCTCACGCTGCCGCTCCACCTCCCGCCGTGATTCTTCGACGGCGCGCTGGGCGGCCTCTCGCGCCCGCTCGGCCTCGCGGAGGCGCTGCGCGCTGGACCCAAGTCGGGCGCCCTGGAGCGAGCGGTCGAGATCGGCCATCGCTTCCGCCCGAGCGATTGAGGCCTCGCGCAGCGCGTCGCGCATCTCGGCCTGCCAATCCTCCTCTTCCATCTCCTCCATGGCCTCCGCGATGGCCTCTTCGTAGTCCGCGCGGGCGTCTTCGAACGCCTCGGCGATCTCGCTTTCGATCTCGACCCAGTCCTCGTCCGAGAGTGCGAAGCCGCGACGGCGGAGGTCCCGGACGCTCGCAAGGGCCGACTCCAGCGCGGGGCCCAAGATGGTCTCGGCATCGGGGATCGTATCCAGCGCGAGGTCGGCAAGGGCGAACTCCATGTCCGCGAGGTCCTCTTCCATCCACTCCATCTCCTCGCCCAAGTCCTCCATCTCGCGGTCGGCTACGACGTGGAGGCGGTCCATGGGTTTGGACGCGTGGTACACGTCGGGCTCGGAGGCGGCGGCGGTGAGCTGGCACGCCGCCAGAGGCAGCACGAGCACAACGGCGCCGAACGCTAAGACGAAGGACCCGACACGCGTCAGGGACTCGCGGCGGCGCTCGCCGAGAATGGATAGCACGCGGCCTTCCAGGCACGACTTCCGAGCCATCGGGCTCAGGCCCGCGAGGGCTACGCGCTCCCGGCGGATGCCTCTGGCGATGTCGACCAGGTGGCCCGCGTAGGCCGAGGGTTTGGCGCCGCCGCGGAGCACGGCGTCGTCGCAGGCGTGCTCGCGCTCCACGAGAAAGCGGCGGTAGGCCCACCACGCCAGAGGGTCGAACCAGTGCAGCGCCACGGCCGCTTGCGCCAGAAGCTGCGTCCGCGCGTCGCGGCGGCGGATGTGCGCGAGCTCGTGCAGAAGGACGGCTTCGCGGCGGTCGTCGTCCCACGCGTCGGCGTCGGCGGGGAGGACCACGGCGGGGGTGCCGAGGCCCCAGGCCACAGGCACGTCGAGCGCGTCGGAGCGCAAGAGGCGAACGGAGTGGTCCACGTCGCTCAGCATCCGCGCCCGCTCAAACGCGACGAGCCAGTCCGGGTCCTCCTCTGGCGTCGCGCGGCGCACGAACAGCCACGCGGCGAGAAGCGTCACGCCCCAGCCGAGCAGCACCACGCCCACGCCTGCGGCCCAGATGCCGAACAGGACCCCACCAAGAGACCGGGCGGGCGCTGAGGTCTCTGGCGCGATGACGAACTCCGCCGTCATCGGCGCCAGCGGGGCGTCGGCCAGGAAGGGCGGCGCCATCATCTGCGGTGACACCTCAAACGGCTCGGCGGGTGCCAGGGGTGCCAGAGGCAAGCCGGGGATCTCCACGACGAAGGGATCTGCGGGGGCGTCGGGCGCCAACCCGCTCGGCAACACGCCGATCTCCCACGCGGGGCCAACGGTTGCGAGGAGCGGCAGCGCCAGGAGGGCGACAAACGCGGCCACCCACACGCCGTGGCGGGCGGCGGCGGGCGCACCGCGGAGAAGGGCGACGGCGCCAGAGGCCAGCGCGAGGATCAGGGCGCCTTTGAGCGCGATCGAGAGGAGTAGCGTCATGGCTCAGCGTCCGCTCGTGCGGGCCTGTTCGATAAGAGCGGCGAGGCGGTCGAGGTCGGAGTCCGTGAGCGCGCCGTCGTCCAAGAGGGCGGCGGCGGCGCGGAGGGGGGCGCCCTCGTAGAAGGTTTTGACCAGGTGCTGGAGGGCACCCTTGCCGGCCTTCTCCGTTGCCACGGCGGGGAGGTAGACGTAGCGCGGGCCGTCCTGCTCGTGCGTGGCGTGGCCCTTCTCCTCCAAGATGCGGAGGTGCGTGCGGACGGCGGAGTCGCTGGGCGGGTCCTCCAGGGCGGCGCGGACCTCAGCGGCCGTGGCGCGCCCGAGGCGGTGGAGAACGTCGAGCACCTGGCGCTCGCGGCGGGAGAGGGCGGGAGGGGTGGGCATACCTGCTAATTTTTTGACACGACTCAACCTAGGTCTCGCAGAGTTCCCGGTCAAGGCGGTGTGCTAAAAAAACAACATGTCCTCTGGCGTGAGCCTTTCCAGCGTTTCTCGCGCCGTTGGCGGGACTCTACACCCCCGGCGTGGGCACGTTGCCACTCCGCGAGGCCGCTCCGAACCCCATTCCCGTACGAGCGCGGCCTCTGGCGCGTTGCATCGGGGAGGGTTCGGTAGCTTTCGCCGTGCCCCACCGCCTCTGATCCGCCGAACCCGCATGGCCGTCCCCGCTCGCATCCGTACGTACTCCCGCATCCTTTTCGCCGTCGCGCTCTTCGGCATCCTCGTCGTGACGCACCTGTCGTTGCAGATCGATAAGGGCTTCGCCGACGGCTGCGCCGGGCTCGGCGCGACGATCGACACCGCCGCGCTCAGCGCTGCGCCAGAGGCCGCCTGCGCGGCGGTCGCGACGGGCGAATACAAGGACTTCCTCGGCGTCTCCAACATCCTGTGGGGCCTGGGCTTTTACCTCATCGTGGCGCTGCTGCGCCTCGGCTTCGGTATGACCGGCAACGACACGCTGCGGAAGGCCGCGTTCGGCGTCGTCGCCGTTGGCTTTTTGTACACGTTGCGGCTGGTGTATCTCCAGGCCTTCGTGATCGGCTCGTTCTGCGTGCTGTGCATGATGTCGGCGCTGACCGTCACGGTCCTGCTGATCCTGCACGTGCTGGAGCACCGCAAGCTGGCCTCTGGCGTGCGCCACTCGGCGCCCCCGCCGACGCGCGGCGCGGCGCTCGTGCCCTACGGTGCCATCGCGGGCGTCTTCGTGCTGTTGCTCGGTGCGGACTTCGCACTCGCCGGAGGAGGGGGAGGGGACGTGCCCAGCACGACGCCAGAGGCGGACGCCCTCGCCGGCCGCGACACGCGTGTGGACGCTCCGGCCGAGCTCGCGCCCGCGCTCCCGTCGGGCTGCGCCTACGACCCGCAGTACGCGCCGCTCGGGGACCTCTCCGCGTTTATGGACAACCCCTCGGAGGGCTCCGGCTCGGTCTCGGTGATTGAGGTGTTCGACCCTAACTGTCCGCACTGCCGCGATCTCAACAACGCGCTCAAGCCCGTCGTGGCGGCCAACCTCAACACGGCCACCTTCTACTCCGTGGCGTTCCCGCTGCGCCAGCCGACGGTCGCACAGGCCGCGGCGCTGGTTTGGGCCGAGCAGAAGGGCAAGTACTTCGAGTTCAAGCAGGCGCTGTTCGAGCGCCAGGACGCGAGCTGGGGCATGTCCCAGGACGAGCTTCGCGACACCGCCAACTCGGTCGGGCTCGACGGCCCGAGCCTGATCGCGACGCTGAACGACCAGGCGCAGGTGGAGTCCATCCTCGCCTCCGTTCAAGCTGATGCGACGGCGGTGCAGGAGGCGCTCACGATCCCGGGCGTCGGGCTCAGCACGCCGAAGCTCATCATCGGGGGCCGCGTTATCGCGCCCACCAACGAGTCGTACTCCGAGAACTGCCTCAACCAGTTCATCGCCGAGGCCTCCTCGCCCGCGAGCGCGCCGGCGGCCGTCGTCGAGGAGGTCGAGTAGCACCTCGGGCGCCGCGTAGACGTGCGGCCTCTGGCGCCAGAGGCCGCGCGAGTGCGGAAGGCCTCGGCGTAGCTTGAGCGCACCCCGCCAGAGGCCCCATGCAGTCCGAACCGTCCGCCGTTTCCACCGCTTCTGGCGCCGCCGGCGGCCTCGTGGATTCGGCGGTGCAGGCCATCAGCGACGTGACGACGCTCTCGCCAGAGGTCGCACGGGAGCTGCTGTATTCCGCGCTCGCGGTGCTCGCGCTGTGGGCGCTTCGCCTCGCGGTTCTGCGCGTGGTGAACCAGCGCGTGGAGGACGTAAAGGTGCGCTACCAGTGGCGCAAGACGTCGCTGTACGTCGCGGTGTTCGTGGGCGCGCTCCTGTTCCTGCGCATCTGGCTGGGGGCGCTGGGCTCGCTCGCCACGTTTTTCGGCCTCGTGGCTGCAGGTCTCGCCATCGCGCTGAAGGACCCGCTGGTGAACATGGCGGGCTGGGTGTTCATCCTCTGGAAGCGCCCGCTCTCGCCGGGGGACCGCGTGAGCATCCGGGACCTCACGGGCGACGTGATCGATCAGCGCGTGTTCGCGTTCACGCTGCTGGAGGTGGGGACCAAGATGGGCGCGGGCCAGAGCACGGGGCGCATTATCCACGTGCCCAACGGATGGGTGTTCACGAGCTCGGTCCTCAACCACACGGGCGCGTTCGCCTACGTGTGGAACGAGATCGGCGTTGTGGTCACGTTCGAGAGCGACTGGCGCGCGACCAAGGCGCTCCTCCACGAGATCGCGGCCGAGCACGCGGGCGTGCTTTCCGAGGACGCCGAGCGCACGCTCCGCCGCGCCGCGCAGCGCTACCTCATTTTCTACTCCAAGCTCACGCCGACGGTCTACACCGACGTGCTGGACTCCGGCGTGCGCCTCACGCTGCGCTACCTGGTGGAGCCGCGCCGCGTGCGCGGCAGCGAGCAGAACATCTGGGAGGCCATTCTGGACGCCATCCACGACCGCCCGGAGATCGACCTCGCCTACCCCACGCAGCGCGTGATCCACTCGCCGATGCCGCCAGCCGCGCCCGAGGCCTCTGGCGACGGCGCGCGCGTGGAGGGAATCCCGAGAGCGGAGTAGCCGCTAACGCCAGAGGCTCAGATCTGCGCGAGATGCGGGTGCCGCTCGAACACGCCGAGTGCGCGCAGGGAGTCCAGCGTTGTTATGGCCTCTGGCGTGCCATTGTCGGCGCCCTGGCGAAGGCTGCGGAGCGTAGACTCGGCGAAGGTGTGGCCCTCGCGGCTTCCGAGGAGGGGACGGCACGCTTCGGCGCGGTCTACGTGCGACGCGATAGCCTCGGCGGTGTACGCATTCGGCGTGCTGAAGTGGGCACGCCACGCGCAGGCCTCGAACGAGCCCGCCGCTTCCGCTGCGGCTAGCAGCGAGTCCCGCCGGACACTGTCGCCTCGGCTGTGGTTCATCGCCTCGCTGAACAGCGCCATCGTGTGCCCTTGCGCGATAAGCCTCTGGCGGATCGCGTGTGCCGAGTCGCGCTTTGCTTGCACCTCAGGAGAAGGTGAATCGATAGGGCCGTCATCGAAGGCGAGGTCTTGGGCGGCGTAGAACAGCGCGTCCGGGTCGCCGGCGCGGGCCTGGCGGTCTCGCTCGCGCTCGTACCGGGCGCGCCAGAGGCGGGCCTGACCAGGCCACGTCCGAACTCGCATCGGCTCGCCGAGCTTCCACGGCTTGCTGGGCGCACGGACCTGCCCCTCGTCGTAGATGCTCGCGAGGTGGCCGATCGCACCCACGTCGCCGGTCTTCGCGCGCGCCTCCACGATCTTGATCGCTCGTTCCACGTCGCCAGCGGCGAGCGCATCGTCGTAGGAAGCGCGAAACGCGTCGAGCGGTTCGGCAGGGCGGGGGTCGGCGCAGGCGACGAGCGTCAGAGGGAGAAGCAGCAGGAGAAAACGCATGGGATCGGCGCCTCTGGCGCCAGAGGCTAGGAGAGGGTGGCGGGGTCGAGGTGCGGGTGGCGCTCGAACACGCCGAGGATGCGGAGCGAGTCCAAGCGGGTGCGGGCCTCTGGCGTGCCACGCTCGCGGAGCTGGCGGATGACGACCTGCGCGCCCATGTCGTCGCGGTCGGTGGGGATGTTGGGGCACGCCTCGATCTCGTCGATGTGGCGCGCCTCCATGGACGCCGGGATGGTGGTCGGCTCGATGCCCGCGCGCTGCTGCGCCATCACGTGCTCGTAGCCTTCGCGCGCGTGGACGAGCACACGCTGGAGCAGACACGCCTGCGCGCTGCCGAGATCGGTGGCTTCTTCCAAGAGCGCAAAGGCCCGAAGCGAGTCGTCCTGCATCGTGCGGAGCGCTTCACCGACCATCGCGGGGGTGTGCTTCGCGTCGAGCAGCCTCTGGCGAATCGCGCGTGCGGAGTCGCGTTCGGCGGGCGTGGAGCCGCGGCGGTCCAGGTCCTGCGCGACGCTCAGGAGGACGCCCGGATCGCCGCCGAAGGCGCGTTCGTCGCGCTCTCGCTCGTAGCGGCCTCGCCAGAAGCGAGCCTGTCCGGGGAGCGCGACGATGGCCATGTAGCGGCTGGCGTCCTCGCCATCGCGTGTAACGGGGCCCCTGGCGCGGTGGTGGCCGCGCTCGTACGCCTCCGCGAGCGTTTGCATCGCGCCCAAGTCCCCGCCTTCGGCTGCCGCTTTGTAGTAGCGGAGCGCGGCGCGGACGTCGCCGGCGGCCTCGGCCTCGTACGCCGCTTCGCGCGCGGCCTCTGGCGAGAGGTCCGGGGAGCAGGCGGCGAGCGCCAGAGGCAGGAGCAGGAGTAAGAGGGCGCGTTTCATCACAAACCGTGTCAGTGAGATCTGATATCGGCGGCGGGGATCGCGAGTGGCGCCGCCCCGTTCTGACTCTCCATATCGGCGCCCCCGCATGACACCCGAGCACACCAATCGCCTCGCGAGCGAGAAGAGCCCCTACCTCCTCCAGCACGCCCACAACCCCGTCGACTGGTGGCCGTGGGGCGACGAGGCCTTTGCCGAGGCCGACGCCAGAGGCGTGCCGGTCTTCCTCTCCGTCGGCTACGCGACGTGCCACTGGTGCCACGTGATGGAGGAGGAGTCCTTCGAGGACGCCGAAGCCGCCGCCGCGCTCAACCGCGCGTTCGTGTGCGTCAAGGTGGACCGCGAGGAGCGCCCCGACGTGGACGGCGTGTACATGGCCGCGGCGCTCGCGCTCAACGGCCACGGCGGCTGGCCGCTCACGGCGCTGCTGGTCCCCCACACACGCGAGCCGTTCTACGTCGGCACCTACCTGCCCAAAGAGTCGCGCGGCGGGCGCATCGGCGTGATCGACCTGGCCGAGCGCGTGACGGGCCTCTGGCGTGACGACCGCGCGAACGTCCTCGCGAGCGCGGGCAAGGTCGGCGGCATCATCAGCACCATCCTCGCCGAGAACGAGCCGGGCGACGCGATTACGCAGGACGACCTCACGCGCGCCGTCGGCTTGCTCGGCCGGTCCTTCGATCCCGCCAACGGCGGCTTCGGCGCGCAGCCCAAGTTCCCGACCCCGCACAACCTGCTCTTCCTCTTGCGCGAGGGGCGGCGGACGGGCAACGCCGAGGCGACGCGCATGGCGCACCGCACGCTCCAGGCCATCGCCAGAGGCGGCATCACCGACCACGCTGGCGGCGGTGTGCACCGCTACTCCACCGACCGGCGCTGGCTGCTCCCGCACTTCGAGAAGATGCTCTACGACCAGGCCGGGCTCGCCCTCGCCTGGACCGAAGCCTGGCAGGCCTCTGGCGACCGCGACGAGACGCGCGACGACGAGATGAAGCGCGCCGCCGAGGCTACGCTCGACTACGTCCTCTGCGATTTGCGGCTCGCCTCTGGCGCCTTCGCGAGCGCCGAGGACGCCGACAGCCTCGACGCCAGAGGCAAGAGGGAGGAGGGCGCTTTCTACGTCTGGACCGAAACCGAACTCGCCGACATCCTGGGCGCCGAGACCCTGGAGTTCGCGCGCGAAGCGTTCGGCACCTACCCCGAGGGCAACTTCTTGGACGAAGCCACGCGCGTACGCACCGGCGGCATCGTGCTCCACCTCCCCGAGCCCGAAGCGCCTCTTGCGGAGCGCCTCGGCATGACGCCAGAGGCCTTCCGGCTGCGCCGCCGCGACCTCTTGGACCGGTTGCTGGACGCCCGCGCCTCGCGCCCACGCCCGCTCTTGGACGACAAGGTCCTCGCCGATTGGAACGGTCTCGCGATCGCCGCGCTCGCGGTCGCTGCCCGTGTCTTCGACCGCTCGGACTACGCCGAGGCCGCATCGCGCGCAGCCGATTTCGTGCTCCGCGAGATGCGCACGCCAGAGGCCGGGCTGCTCCACCGCTGGCGCGAAGGCGAAGCCGCCGTCGACGGCTTCCTGGACGACTACGCGTTTATGGCCTGGGGCCTGCTCGAACTCTACCAGACGACGTTCGACGCCGCGCGCCTCCAGACCGCGCTCGACCTCCACCGCCAGACGCGCGAGCGCTTCGAGGACGCCTCTGGCGGCTACTTCCTCACCGAAGCGGGCACCCCGGGCCTCCTCGTGCGCCAGAAGGCGCTGGACGACGGCGCGCTACCCTCCGGCAACGCCGTCGCGGCCATGAACGGCATCCGCCTCGCGCAACTCACCGGCGACCGCGAGACCGAGAACGCAGCGCTGGCCGCGTTGTCCGCCGATGCCCGCATCCGCGCGCACCCGACCGGCCACACGTTCCACCTGCTCGCGGCCCAACTCGCGCTCGGACCCGCGCCAGAGGTGGTCCTCGCCGTGGACGAGGCCTCTGGCGGTGAGGAGATGACGCGCGCGATACGCGGCGTCTACGCGCCCGGCGCGCTTTTGCTCAAGCGGTCTGAGCCTCTGGCGGAGATCGCGCCGTTCACCGCCGAGCAGACGGCTCGCGACGGACTCGCAACGGCCTACGTCTGCGAGCGCGGCGCCTGCCAGGCACCGACCACGAGCGCGCCAGAGGCGGCACGAACGCTGGACGCGCTGCACGGCGGCTAGCGGGGCTCGCGATGTTCGGGCGCAGCACCCACCACGGCGGGTGCGACTCAGAATCCGAGCCTCTGGCGGCGGTCAGGCCCCTTGCGAACCCCGTTTTCAGCGTGTGCGCCAGAGGCGGAAGCGGTCCCGGAAGCGCTTCGTCGTGAAGCGTTGGCCCAGGAAGCGCTTTGTACGCCGCACTGCGTCAACCGAAGGGGCTAGCCTGCGTTCGAGAGACACAACACACCCGAACACCCATGATGATTCTCAGCCTGATCCTCTTCGCCCTCGTCCTCACCGTCATCGTCTTCGCGGCCTTCCGCGACCTCGACGGCATGGACGTCGTCGAGCCCGGTACCGAGGCCGACGACGCCAACACGATCCGCGTCGCGATCTAGCGCAAGCGCGCTCTGCCCGGCGGCT